>NZ_JAKPBV010000015.1:0-102500 GCF_022662515.1 Lysobacter sp. M15
TTTCGGATCGAGCCATGGATGGCGAGTCCGAAAATGGCGATGGGTTCCGGCCGGCTTGAATGAAGTGGATCCACCTGGGTGCTTTCTTTGGTTACTTTCTTTGCACCAGCAAAGAAAGTAACTCGCCTTCAGGCGAAAGCTCTTGCGATGCTCAACTCGCTGTCCCTGAAACAGGCTTCGCCTTTCACTTCAACTGAAACCTGTTGAGCCGGGCAGGGAACCAAGGCACGCCACAATTCCCTCGCTCCCCTCACGTAGGGCGCCTTCCGGCTCACGTCTCCGGCGTGAACGACAACGTCGCCACCACGCCTTGTTCTTCGCCCGGCACCACACGCACGTTCCAGTCGTAGAGCGCACACAGGCGGCGCACGATCGACAGGCCGATGCCGCCGCCCTGCGTGTGTTCGGCATGGGTGCCGCGGTAGCCGCGCTCGAACAGCTTGGCCGCATCCTCCGCCGACAGCCCGGGGCCGGAATCGATCACCTCGACCGCGTTGTCGCGCAGGCGCACGACCACCTCGCCGTGGTTGGTGTACTTGACCGCGTTGCCGACCAGGTTGCCCAGGGCCACGGTCACCGCGGCTTCGGGAGCATCCACGATCACCTTGCCCGGCTCACCTTCCAGCCGCAGCACCAGCGGCTTGCCGCCGAGCTGCCCGCGGTGCGCGTCGAGCTGCTGTTCGGCGATCCTGGCGATATCGGTCGCGCCATGGCCGCGCTCGTTGCGCGAGAGCAGCAGCAGCGCGCTGATCAGATCGGTGCACTGGCGTTCGGCGCGCTGGATCCGCTCCAGCCGCATCCGCGTCTTGTCGTCCAGGTCGGCTTTGGACAGCAGCAGTTCGACCGCGCCCTTGATCACCGCCAGCGGCGTGCGCAATTCGTGGCTGACGTCGGCGTTGAACTCGCGATCGCGCTTGACCACCTCGGTCAGGCGCGTGGCGTAGTCGTCGAGCGCGCGCGCGAGCTCGCCGACCTCGTCCTCGGCGAAATGCGGCGCCAGTCCCTCGGGCTGGCTGGTATCGCCCGAGCGGCGCAGGCGCTGCGCGAGTTCGGAAACCGGGCTCATCACCCGCGACGCGGCCCACCAGCCCACGAGCAGCGAGAACAACGAGAACACCAGCACCGAGCCATAGATCGCGCGCTGGAATTGCGCCTCGCCACGGGCGGCCTGGGTCATGTCGTAGGCGAGGAAGAACCATTCGTTGGGCGTCTTGCGCACCGCCAGCTTGTAGGCGAACGAACTGCCGTCCGGGTTGGTGCCGCGGATGCTGTGGATGCCGTCTGGCAGCTCGTACCAGTCGGGCTGCTCGATCCGCAGCTCATCGAAGCGATCGCGCCTGACCACGCGCCCCAACATCTGCTGCACGCCGAACTCCGGCTTGCGCTCGGGGTCGGTGAAGTACTGGCGCGCGTACTCGGTGATGTTGCGGTTCATCACGTCTTCCACCAGCTGGTCCTCCACCCGGTTGCGGGTCCAGTTGGTGGCGAACGCGAACAGCAGGGTCAGCCCGGTGCCGAGCAGCAGGAAAGACAGAATGATGCGGCTGCGCAGCCGCCGCCGGTATTGCGGTCTTCGGCGCGAGGCGCCTCTGGCGTCGGCTGACATCAGGCCCTAGGCGTTCGCATCGGGCGCGGCGATGCGATAGCCGATGCCGTGGCGGGTCTGGATCAGCTGCGTGGGAAAGGGCTTGTCGACCACGGCGCGCAGGCCGTGGATGTGCACGCGCAGCGAGTCCGAATCCGGCAGCTCCTCGCCCCAGACGCGGGTTTCGAGCTCCTGCCGGGTCACCACCGCGGGCGAGGCTTCCATCAGCGCCTGCAGGATCTTCAGCGCGGTTGGATTGAGCTGCAGCAGCCTGCCCTCACGCCGGACTTCCAGGGTATCAAGGTTGTATTGCAGGTCGGCGACATCCAGCACCCGCGTCTGCACGCCCTTGCCGCGGCGCGACAGGGCGTTGAGCCGCACTTCCACTTCCTGCAACGCGAACGGCTTGATCAGGTAGTCGTCGGCCCCCGAATCGAAACCGGCCAGTTTGTTGTCCAGGGTGTCGCGCGCGGTCAGCATCAGCACCGGAGTCTGCTTGCGCGCCTCGTTGCGCAACTTGCGGCAGACCTCCAGTCCGTCCATGCCCGGCAGGTTGAGGTCCAGCACGATCGCGTCGAACTCATGTACCACCGCCAGATGCAGCCCGGTCACGCCGTCGGCCGCGAAATCGACCGTGTGGCCGCGGTCCTCGAGATAGTCGCCAAGATTGGCGGCGATGTCCTGGTTGTCTTCGATCACGAGGATGCGCATCGGCGGTTCCTGTCTGGGTACGGGGGGCGGGTGGCCAGCGAAGGGCTCGCATGAGACCGGACCACGTTGCGGCAGTTCCATTGCAGCCGCGTCGTAAGGATTCTGGCACAGCGGCAGGGGCAGACGCGCGAGCGTACGGCCAAAACAAAGACCCAAGCGAGAAGCCCGCTTGGGCCAAGGGAATTGCCCCGATTGACCGTGTCTGCACGCCTTGCGGCGGGTACCACTGGAGAGAGCGCAGAACTCGGTCCAGACAGACTACGCAGGCTGCGATTAAACCCCTGTTAAACCGGCCGTGAAGACCTGGTTAAGTGCGGCGCTGCCAGCGCCTCCCCACGTGCCGAACCTCGGCGGATGCGGCCAGGTGGTCGATGATCCGGCCCGCGATGTCCACGCCGCTGGCCTCCTCGATGCCCTCCAGCCCCGGCGATGCGTTCACCTCCAGCACCAGAGGGCCGCGCCGTGACCGGATGAGGTCCACGCCGGCAATGCCCAGCCCCAGTACGGCCGCTGCACGCACGGCGGTATCCCGTTCGGCGTCGCTGGCCTGCACCGCCTTGGCGGTCCCACCCCGATGCAGGTTAGAGCGGAAATCGCCTTTGGGCGCCTGCCGGCGCATCGTGGCCACCACGTCGCGGCCCACGACGAAGCAGCGCAGGTCCGCACCCCTGGCCTCGGCCACGAATTCCTGCACCAGGAAATTGGCGTAGAGCCCGCGCAGCGCCTCGATCACGCTGCGCGAGGCCGACGGTTTCTCGGTCAGCATGACCCCGGCGCCCTGGGTACCTTCATTGAGCTTGATCACGTGCGGCGGCGGCCCGAGCATCGCCAGCAGGTCGGCGGTGTCGTCCGGGTTGTCGCCGAACACCGTCGCCGGCAGGCCGATGCCCTGCGCCGCCAGCAGCTGATGGCAGCGCAGCTTGTCGCGCGCGCGCGCGATCGCATCCGATGGATTGGGCGTGTAGCTGCCCATCAGCTCGAACTGGTGCACCACCGCGCAGCCGTAGCGCGTGATCGAGGCACCGATTCTCGGAATCACCGCGGTATAGCCGGAGATCGCCTGCCCCTTGTAGCGCATGGCGAACCCGCTGGAGGCGATATGCATATAGCAACGCAGCGGGTCGAGCACCCGTGCGGTATGCCCACGCTCGCGCGCGGCCTCGACCAGCCGCCGGGTGGAATACAGCTTACTGTTGCGCGAAAGGATGGCGAGTTTCATGGTGTCCCGGGGAGTGCCGCGCCGCGTCGGACGAAGGAGCGTGCCGGATCGACGGTGAACGCGCCTTGCAGCGCGGTCCGCCCCACCAGCATCGGGAACAGCATGCCGCAGCGATCGGTCAGATTGATTTCAACCGTCCGCTCCAGGCCGGCGATGCGTAATGCGGTGCGGATGAAAACACGGCGCGTCCGGTGGCCGCCGGAATCGGCGACTTCGCGCTCATCGTGGATCGGCGCGATGGCTTCGTGCACGTGCGACTGCCGCCGCCGCGGCCGCAGCCGGAAGCCCACCCAGGGCGCGCCGGCTTCGACGAACCTCCACTGCGCATCGACGTGCAATGACGAACTGCGCGCACCCGTGTCGATCTTCGCCCGCAACGATGCGATGCCGAGTTGCGGAAGCGCAATCCGCTCCCGCCATCCGATGACCAACGGCAATAACCCGTCGGATGCAGCACTAAGGCCGGGCGGCGCGATCGTGGACATGGCACCTGCCTCGGGCCGCGAGCGGCGCTGCGTTCGCGGAAAACAAAGGCAGCGGACCGTGTCGATGCCGCTGCCTTCGGGATGGAGCGGGTGATGGGAATCGAACCCACGCTAGCAGCTTGGGAAGCTGCAGTTCTACCATTGAACTACACCCGCTGAACCACTCACAATTGCAGGCGCGAGTCTATGCCCGCCCCGATCGGTTGGCAACCGCGCACCGGCACCTTGTGGTTGCGTCTGGCGGCGCAAAAAACAAGGCCCCGCAGGGCCTTGTTTGTCCGGCGCATTTCGGTGCGAGGCGGTCAGAATCCGCCACGCAGGCTCAGGAAGACACTGACATCGTCGCCGCCCTTGCGCCCGACGCTGACCGAGCTGCCACCGAGCAGTTGCATGCCCCACAGGCCGGCCCGGGCGCCAAGGGTGAGCGTTCCGAAACTGTCGTCGAACTCCACGCCCGGCACCGCGTAGGACAGCGATCCCGGGATCGACTGCGCCTGCGCGTGCGCCTGGTCGGCGTAATCCTCGAATTCGCGGTCCCAGGTCGCGCGCAGGAATGGGGCGAAGCTGTCCATCGCGTAACTCATCTGCCAGCCGGCACTGCCGATCAGCGAATCGAAGCTCTGTTCGGGAAAGGCGAGCGACGTGGATTGCGAAGGATTGTCTTCGGCGAAGCTGTCGATCTCGATGCGCTGGGCCACCAGACCCACCACCGGACCGTGTTGCAGCGCGCCGTCGCCGAAGTTCCAGCCGGCGCTGACCGCAGCGCCGAGGTTTTCGCCGTCGACCGAGCTTTCGTAGCTGCGCGTGGCAGGGCCCAGCCGCACCTTGCGATCCAGGTCATAACCGAGCTGCGTATAGCTGAGCTGGCCGCTGACCCAGGCGTTGTCGTTGCTCCAGCCGATGTAGCCGCCCAATGTGGTGTCGTCCTGGCGGAAGTCTCCGCGGCGCAGACCCCAGTCCATGATCTGGTGGCTGTAGCCACCGAACGCTCCGTAGACCAGGTTGCCGCGGGCCCAGTCCACGCCCACGGTCAACGCACCGCCGCCACCGTCGTACAGGTCGGCCGAAGAGCTCGGTCCGTAGCGCTGGGAGTCGTACCGGCCGCCGACCCACCAGCGCGCTGCGTCTTCGTCCTCGACCCGCGCAAGCATCGACTGGGTCGCGACCGTGTCCGCGCGCGAGCGACCCACGGTAGCCGCCACGTGCGGCAGGATCGCCACCTGGCGTGGCCCTTCGATCATGGACACGGCCAGATCCGCAACCAGTTCGTGCGCGCGGGTGGTCGGGTGCACGCCGTCGGCGAACAGATAGGTATTGGGCGCATCGGGGCTGACGTAGCTAGCCGGATTGCAGGTCAGCGACTGCGCGGTGACCTGCGGCTGGCAGGCAGTGCCGGTAATGTTGCTGAAGCCGTATTCGGCCGGACTGGCGGCGACCTCGCGCAGAAAGGTGAAGGTATCGACCGGAATCACGCTCAGGCCGCTCTGGGCCAGGCCGCCGAACAACGCGTTGTTGTATGCGGTGGACAGCGCGGTGCCGCCGGCCATTCCGGCCGGTCCCTGCGCACGGAACGAAGGCGTCAGGCCCAGGTCGGGCACGGTCGGCACCAGCACGTACTGGGCACCGGCGGCCTGCAGCGCGCCGACGATCCCGATTTCCGCGGTGACCGCGCCGACCACGATCGCCTGCTGCTGCGCCGGGTCGGCCGTGGCCGCGGCTGCGAACAGGTCGTTGGCGCCGCCCCAGACCGAGTACAGCGCGTTGGCATCCGCCTGGCCACCGTTGGCAGCCAGATAGGCGTTCACCTGGGTGGCCAGCGACGGCGTATAGCCCAGCCCGCCGATCGTGTCCTGGCCGACCCGCGCACCGCCAACGGCGTAATTGGTGCCCGTGCCCGGGGTGGGCGTCGCGCCGGTCGCGCCCCATGCCGTCGAGGCGTCTGTGCCGTAGTAATCGGCCAGGTATTCCGACCAGACCAGGCCCGGATTGGTGGTAAACCGGCCGAGCACGGCGGCGGCGGGATTCTGCTGCACCAGCAGTGGCCGGAAGAACCCGGCGTCGCTCAGGCTGTCGCCAAAAAACACCGTCTGCGAAAACGTGCCGTCCTGCGCCAAGGCAGGCGTCGCCGCCAGCGCAAGCGCTGCGGCCAGCAGCGAACGAATCGGCCGGAACTTCATTTGCATGTCCTACTCCTGAGGATTGATCTTGAAGATCGATCTGGTCCCGGCATGGATACGCCGCCGGATGGTCGCGCATGGTTTCACGAAAACATAACGTTCTCAATCGTGCAGTGCGTCATCCACAATGGTGCCCATGGACATCACCTTGAACGGCGAAGCCCGCCACTTCGATCGCAGCCTGCTCACCATCGCCGCCCTGCTGGACACCGAAGGCCTGAGCCAGCGCCGGGTGGCCGTCGAGGTCAACGGCGAGATCGTCCCGCGCGGGCGCCACGCGACCTATGCGCTGCAGGCCGGCGACCGGGTCGAGATCGTGCACGCGCTGGGCGGCGGCTGAGCCGTCCCGGAAAGCGGATGAGCGGGCAAAAAAGAACCCCGGCCTCGCGGCCGGGGTTCGAAAGCATTCAATGGGCTGTCAGCGGCCGGCGATGATGCTGGCCGGCGACACCGAGCAATGGCCCGGACCGGTCTTGCCCTCGTTGTAGCTACCGAGGATCCCGGCCAGCGCGATCGCGTTGCTGCGATTGGTCGCATTGCTCCACCAGGCGTCATTCGGGTTGATATGCGCCCGGAACATGGCTTCGGCCTGGGTGATCGCCGATGCCACCTGCGCGGTCGTCCCCGCACCCGCGAGCGTGTTGAGCTTCGCCGCGATGTACTGGTGCGCCAGCAGGTAGTAGGCGTTGCCCTTCGGCGGAGTCCACATGACCTGGATGTAGCTGTAACCGCTGTTGTAGGTCGCGTCGATGAAGGGTGCGTTCTCGTTCAACGCGCCCGCTCCGTCGATCAGGTCCCAGGTCTTGTCGCGCTTCCTGGCGAACTGGGGCTTGGGCGCGTACTTCACGTGGGTCTTCCAGTACCCCTGCGTGTAGGTGCAACCCGGCAGCTTGCACAGCTTGGGCACGTTGACGCTGATCATCGCCAGATCGTGCTTCTGCTGGTCGTTGGCGAAGTCGACGAACAACTCGTTCGGCACCTGGAAGCGACAGGTCATGTCGGCCACCTGCGCCGGCTTGATCCAGCTGGCGTGGATGTCCAGGCTGCCCAGGACGATGACTCCGTTGGTGACCGTCCCGGTCACGTAGCGGGTGGTCGTGGCGCAGATGTTGCTGGCCACCGTCCAGCCGAAGCCCGCACCCAGGTTGAGCCCCAGCGCGCTGTCGTTGAACAGATCCTTCATGGTGGCGCACGCGTCGGTCTCGGTGGGCGTCCCGTTGAAATTGAACGCCGCCTGGTTGGACGTGTAGATCGACGTCCCGTTGCACGCGCTCGGCACGCCAGCAGCGGTGTAGCACTGCCGCGGCCGGTTCAACTTCGCCAGGTTGTATCCACCCGTCTTGTCGGTCACCGCCGCGCTGTAACGGCAGGTCAGCGAAGTGGCCGCCATGGTGGTGCAGGTCGGCACGACCGCCTGCGTCGTCGCATCGCTGAAATGCAGCGTATCCGACGGCACCGCCGGCGAGAACACCGGTGTTGGCGCGCCCGCCATCCATGTGGCCTGGATGTCACCGTACACCCGGAAGTCGCTTTCGCTCTGCACCGTGCGCGTGGCCTGCAGCCGATAGACCGTGTCGTAGAAACCGGTCGGTTCCAGCGTGAGCACCGCGTTGTTGCATAGCGCGAAGCCGTTGTACGGGCTGCCGTCGCTGATCGGCGCTGCCAGGCAGGTGCCCGGGCTCTGCACCCGCGCGTCGGCCAGATCCACCACGACCTTCTTGTCCGCGCTCCAGTCGTAGTCGCGCTTGAAGCTGGTCTTGGCCGCCTTCTTGAGGATCACCGTGTGGCATTGCACGTCGACGCTCGCGCTGCGAACGATCGGCGTTGCGTTGCCATAGGTGCCGGTGGCGGTATTGTCGATCTTGAAGCCGTACTCGGCCTTCTTTGCCGGGTCGCAGGTCGCCGTGCCGGGGTAGTTCCATGTGCCCGAATCGGCGAACACGTGCTGGCCGGCCATGGTGTCGTCCACGGTCAGGGTGTCGCCGGTCACCACCGGTGCCGCAACCGTAAAGGCCTGGTCGAACGACAGCGGATAGGTCTTGCTGCTGTCGGCCTTGGTCAGTTGCACTTCGACATGGTTGGAGCCGTTGTCGAAGGCGACGTTGGGATAGGCCTCCGGATCGATGGTCACCGAGTAGGGGCACTTGAACACGACCCCGTCGCCGGCCACGTTGTCGGCCGCACACGCACCGACGGTCGCCGGGAACTGCGCGGCACCGAAGCTCACCACGTCGCTCACCACCGGCGCCAGGAATGCGCGTTCGGCGGCATCGCGGATGGTGATCACACCGGACACGGTCACGCTGTTGTCGGCTGCACTGCGCGTGGCTTCCACGGTATAGCTGAGTGCGTGGCTGTCGCCATCGAACAGGCTCACGGCCGTAGGCGTGACCACCTTGGTCATATCCCACGTGTACTTGCGCGTCGCCTTGCCCTTGGCGGTCTTGTCCACCGTCGGCAGGGCGAAGCAGCGCCAGTTGACCGCGGCGCTGTCGGACACCATCTTCGGGCCGGTCGCGCTGCTGTAGGTACCGAGCACGGTGTTGACGCGCTGGTTGTCGCCCGGGACCGGGCACGCGACATTCATCGGATAGCTCCACGGACCATCGGTCGGGAACGTATGGTCGGGGTTGGCACCGAGCAGGTCGTCGTCCACCGCAAGCGTGTCGCCGTAGCTGGCATTGGGAGCCGCCGCGAAGACCTTGCCTGGTGTGGTGTACGACAGGACGGTGTCGGCGCCGTTGAAGCTGAGCGTGACCTCGACCTCGTTGACCACGGTATCGCCCGCGGCGATGCCCGGATATGCCGCGCTCTCCAGCTCGATGGCGTACTCGCAGTGGTAGATCGCGCTGGTCGCATCGCTTACCGGATCGCAATCGAACACGCTGAACGGGCCGTCGTCGGCCAGGGTGGCGACGAATACGTTGCCATCGACAGTCAGCGTGTCGGTGACCGCCGCCAGGGCGTAGCCACGCTCGAGCGGGTCGGACACCACGATGTCGCCTTCCACCCGGAAGCGCTTGCCCTGATTGATCGGGGTTGCGACCACGTCGTACTGCACCGCGGCGTTCTCGCCCACATCCAGGTCGAAGCTCACCGACGGCTGCCCGTTGACGGTCTTGACCAGCTGCCAATCCTGCCAGCGCTTCCAGCTCAGGTCCGCCGACTTGGTGACGGTGGGCTGCGGGTCGATGCAGAAGTCGACATGGCTGATGCCCTGGGTGATGTTGGTCGGCGAATCGAGGTCATCGTCCTCGTCCGCGGGTCCGGTGTACTCGTTTTCCGGATTGGGCCAGCCCAGCGCCTGCAGCGAGGCCACGTTCGGCGGACGCACATAGGCATAGACGCTGGCGGTCTGCTTGTCGCCGCCGCTGCCGGCCTTGACGATGACCCCGTTGACACCGAAGGTCGAGGTGAAGTTGATCGAATTGCTGTCGCCCACCACGTCGGTCACCGTGATGGTGCCGGCGAAAGCGAGCGCGCCGCCCGGAGCGGGGCCTCCATGCGCCACGGCCACGCCGGTGCCCGTGCCCGACAGGGGAAGATAGATGTCCCACACGCCCACGCCCTTGTCGTCGAGGCGCACACCGATGGGATAACCAAGGCCGAGCGTCTGCGCGCCTCCCGCGGTGCATTCCACCGGGTTACCGGTTTCCGGCTGCAGCGGCAACGCGAAGTAGACCGGATCCACGTCCGGCCCGATGTCGCCCACGGCGGCTACGGCGCCGCCGAGTGCGGCAACGCCGAACGCCGCCCATAGGGCGGTCTTTCGCCAATTCGAACGCATTGAAGTTCTCCCGTCGATCGAGGCGTCTGACGACGCCCGATGTACGCCCCTCGGCGGCCCGGCCGTGCCTGACGGCACCCGTTGGCTTTGCGGCCCCGGCTCACGCCGGGTGTGCTCTGGACGAGACCCAGTTCGACGCGCCGACGGGCGGTCCCTGGGATGAATCGGCTGGTGCCGTTGGCCTGCCTGGCCGCCGCGAGCGCTGATGCGTCGGGCGTTCCACCAGCGGACCGTGGTCCGCAGACAGTTCGCTCACATGGCCCGACGTCATTCGCCCCGGCAACCGGCCAGCTTTTGTACGCTTTCCGCGCCCGCACCGATGGCAGGCCACATTTCGGCGACCGGCGGCACTGTTAAGATTCGTGCATGAATGAAGCGGCGCAACCTGACCCGGCGGACCTGCTGCACATCGCCGGAAAATCCTATGTCTCGCGCCTGTTGACGGGCACCGGCAAGTTCCGTGACCTGAACGAAACCCGTGCCGCGACCGAGGCTGCCGGCGCCCAGATCGTGACCGTCGCGATCCGCCGCACCAACATCGGCCAGAATCCGGGCGAGCCGAACCTGCTCGACGTGCTGCCGCCCGACCGGTACACGATCCTGCCCAACACGGCCGGCTGCTACACCGCCGAGGACGCGGTCCGGACCTGCCGGCTCGCGCGCGAACTGCTCGACGGCCATGCCCTGACCAAGCTCGAGGTCCTGGGTGATCAGAGAACACTTTTCCCGGACGTCGTGCAGACGCTCAAGGCCGCCGAACAACTGGTGGCCGACGGCTTCCAGGTGATGGTCTATACCAGCGACGACCCGATCCTGGCCAAGCGACTCGAGGAAATCGGCTGCGTGGCGGTGATGCCGCTGGCCGCGCCGATCGGCTCGGGCCTGGGCATCCAAAACCGCTACAACCTGCTCGAGATCATCGAGAACGCGAAAGTACCGATCCTGGTCGACGCCGGCGTCGGCACCGCCTCGGACGCGGCGATCGCGATGGAACTGGGCTGCGACGGCGTGCTGATGAACACCGCCATCGCCGGCGCGAAGGATCCGGTGCGCATGGCACGCGCGATGCGGCTGGCCGTGGAAGCCGGGCGCGATGCGTACCTGGCCGGGCGCATTCCGCGCAAGCGCTACGCCAGCGCTTCCTCGCCGGTCGATGGCATGATCGGGTGATGTCGTGGAAGCCGATGGCATGCAGTTGAACCGCTCCCGGCGATGACCGACCCGTTCTCCAGCCTGGGCGCCAAGGCACCACCCAAGCCCTTCACCGCCACGCCGGGCGAGCGCCGGATCCGGAGTTTCGTGCTGCGACAGGGTCGCTTCACGCCGGCCCAGCAACGGGCCTTCGATGCGCTGTGGCCGCGCTTCGGCCTGGACTACACCGGCGTCGCGCGCGATTTCGACGCCGTGTTCGGGCGTCACGCGCAGCGCGTGCTGGAAATCGGCTTCGGTAACGGCGAGGCGCTGCGTTTTGCCGCGCAGCACGATCGCGAACGCGACTACATCGGCATCGAAGTGCACGCCCCGGGTGTCGGACGCCTGCTCAATGCCTTGGCAGAGGACGGCAGCGACCACGTGCGGATCTACCACCACGACGCGGTCGAGGTGCTGACCCACGAATTTGCCGACGGCTCCGCGGATGCAAGCGGGCCGGCTTCAAGCGGACTCGACGAGATCCGGATCTACTTCCCCGATCCGTGGCACAAGAAGCGCCACAACAAGCGCAGGCTCGTGAACCCGGCATTCGCCGCCCTGCTCGCCCGCAAGCTGCGCCCCGGCGGTCGCCTGCACCTGGCAACCGACTGGCAGGACTACGCCGAGCAGATGTGGGACGTGCTCGATGCAACCCCCGGCCTGCGCAACATCGCCGGCCCGCGTGGACACGTGCCGCGCCCCCCCTGGCGGCCGCAGACCCATTTCGAAAGCCGCGGCCAGCGTCTGGGGCACGGGGTATGGGACCTGCTTTACATCCGGGATTCGGGATTGGAGATTCGGGATCCGGAAAGTCCTGACCGTGTCGGATCATCCGTCTTCACCAATCCCGAATCCCGAATCCCGAATCCCGCCGCCTGATGGACACCCTCATCCTCACCAGCGACATGAAGCTCGTGCTCGGGCTGGTGGCGCTGACGATGGTGATGTTCCTGTTCGAGCGCGTGCGCCCCGACCTGGTCGCGCTGGTGGTGCTGGTGCTGTTGGGCCTGACCGGCCTGGTCGGCGCCGAGGACCTGTTCAACGGCTTCTCGGGCAACGCGGTGATGAGCGTCATCGCGACGATGATCCTGGGCACGGGGCTGGATCGCACGGGTGCGCTCAATCGCCTGGCCGCGTGGCTGCTGCGGCGCGCCAAGGGCGTGGAGCAGCGGCTGCTGCTGTTCACCAGCGCCATCGCCGGGCTCAACTCTTCGATGATGCAGAACCCTTCGGTGATGGCGCTGTACCTGCCCGTCGCCTCGCGCCTGTCTTCGCGTACCGGCCTGCCGCTCTCGCGCCTGCTGATGCCGATCGCGGCGGCGATCCTGATGGGCGGCGGGCTGACCATGGTCGGCAATTCGCCGCTGATCCTGCTCAACGACCTGCTGGTATCGGCCAATGCCAACCTGCCCTCGGGCGTGGCCACGCTGGAGCCGATGAACATGTTCGCGCCGCTGCCGATCGGCGTGGCCCTGCTGCTGGCATCGCTGGCCTACTTCCATTTCTTCGGCGAGAAGTTGTTGGCCGAGGACGGCAGCGATGGCGGCGTGACCCCGGCGCGGACCCAGAGCTATTTCGCCAAGTCCTATGGCATCGAAGGCGACGTGTTCGAGCTGACGGTGACCGCCGACAGCCCGCTGGTGGGCATGTCGATGGGCGAGGCCGAGGCGCTACACGGCGCGCCGCTGCTGCTGGCGCTCAAGACCGGCAACGAGTCGCGTCTGGCACCGCCCGCCGACAGCCGCATCTGGGTGGGCAGCGTGATCGGCGCCATGGGCTCGCGCCAGCAGGCGCTGGATTTCGCCCAGAATCACTTCCTCAAGCTCAATTCACGGCTGCGCGAGTTCGGCGACCTGTTCAACCCGAGCCGGGCCGGCATTTCCGAGGCGGTGGTGCCACCCACGTCCACCTTCATCGGCAAGACCCCGGGCGAACTCGAGCTGCGCAAAAAGCACGGCATCAGCCTGCTGGCGATCAACCGCGACAAGGAAGTGCTGCGCGATGACGTGCGCAATACCAAACTGCGCGCGGGCGACATGCTGGTACTGCACAGCATCTGGCAGGATCTGGCGCGGACCGCGGCCAGCCGGGATTTCGTGGTAGTCACCGATTATCCGAAGGGCGAGCAGCGTCCGCACAAATTCAAGATCGCGATGACCATCTTCGCGATCACCATGCTCCTCGCGCTGTCCTCGCGGATCCCCGCCTCGGTCGCGCTGATGACCGGGGTGGCCGGGATGCTGGTCACCGGCGTGCTGAAGATGGACGAGGCCTACGCGGCGATCAACTGGAAAACCGTGTTCCTGATGGCCTGCCTGATCCCGCTGGGTTGGGCGATGGATTCCAGCGGCGCCGCGGCCTGGGTCGCGGGCCACACCATCGAGCGTTTGCCGCAGGGCCTGCCGGACTGGATCCTGCAGCTCGCCGTTGGCCTGCTGACGACCGCGTTCTCGCTGGTGATCAGCCATGTGGGCGCCACCATCGTGATGGTGCCGCTGGCGATCAACCTGGCGCTGGCGGCGGACGCGAACCCCACCGCGTTCGCGCTGATCGTGGCGCTGTCGGCGTCCAACAACTTCATGACCCAGTCCAATCCCGTGATCTCGATGGTCGCCGGCCCAGCCAACTATTCCGCGCGCGAACTCTGGCGCGTCGGCGGGCCGCTCTCGCTGATCTACACCGCCGTGGTCGTGGTGATGGTCAACATGCTGTTCTCGCAATGGTGGTTGCGGCTGTTTTCGTAGGTAGCGCGGTGGGCGATGCCGGCAGCAGCCGACCTGTTGAGGCGGCACAGCCCGCGCTACGGTTCCGACCCTGGTGCGGGCCCGCCCAGCCAGACCTGGCCGTCGTGCACTTCGACCGGCACCGCGCGCAAGGCGTCGCCGCGGCAGGGGCCGGCGACGCAGCTGCCCTGCTCAAGCTCGAACGATGCGCCATGCGCCGCGCACACCAGCAGACCGTCCCGGCTGAGCAGGAATTGCCCCGGCGCCCAGTTCAGGCGGCGCCCGGCGTGCGGGCAGACGTTGAGCCAGGCGCGCACGGCGTCGCCGCGCCGGTGCAGGATCAGCGATTCGGCGTCGCCCCCGAGCACCGCTTCGACTTCGAGCAGGGCGCCGTCCTGCAGCCTGTCCAGCATTGCCAGCGGACACGATCCGGCCATCGGTTAACGAACTCCTTACATTCGGCGCGGGTCGCAGCCGGATACTGCGCATCCCGGCCCTGCGCCGATTGTGGCACCGCCCCCGCCATGTTTGCCCATCGCCTCCGTCCCGAGCACGTCGATGCCGTGCGCAATCTGTTCGCCCCCCGCAAGCCACGCCATCCGCTGCTGCGGATCGCCGTCGGCCTGGTCGGCCTGGCGCTGCTTGCAGTGCTGGTGGTGATCGGCCTGTTTGTCGGTGTGGCGATGCTTGCCGGCGGCCTACTGCTGCGGCTGCTGCGCACGCGCGGCCAGCCGATCGCCCGGCCCGCACGCGACTCACGCGCGGTCGAGGCCGAGTATCGCCTGGTCGGCAAGACCGCTCTGCCTTCGGGTCGCTGAGCCCGCGTGTCCGCCGACCGGGATGTCGTCCCGGCGCTACCGCTGCCCCGCGTGGCGGTGCGGGGTGGCGCCGCTTTCCCCGTGCACCGCATCTACTGCGTCGGTCGCAACTTCGCCGATCACGCAAGGGAGATGGGCGCCAGCGCGCCGGCTTCGAAGGCCGACCGCGGGCAACCGGTGTTTTTCCTCAAGCCAGCCGACGCCCTGGTCGTCGACGGCGTGGTGCCCTACCCGCCCGGCACGGCTGATCTGCATCATGAAGTGGAACTGGTCGTGGCCATCGGAAACGATGCGCCTGCGGGCGTGCTCGATGCGGGCGATGCGGCTGCGCTGGTCTTCGGCTACGGCATCGGCCTGGACCTGACCCGTCGCGATCTGCAGGCGGCCGCAAAGGCCAAGGGATTGCCCTGGGATACCGGCAAGGCCTTCGACCATTCCGTGCCGGTCAGCGAACTGGTTGCAAAAGACGATATGCCCGCGCTCGCTACGTTGTCGATCACGCTCGAGGTCAACGGCGCGCGTCGCCAGCACGGCAGCCTGTCCGACCTGATCTGGGACGTGCCCGACATCCTGCACGAACTGTCCAGACTCTATGCGCTGCGTGCAGGCGACCTCGTGTTCATGGGTACGCCGGCTGGAGTCGCGGCATTGCAGCCAGGCGATGTCTTCATCGCCCGCCTGGGCGATGTCGTCGCGCTCGAAGGACGCATCGTGGGCCGTCCACAGCTGCTGTAGGCTACGATCCGGCCGCGATCTGCGGCGTCCCCCGGGAGAACGTTGCGATGGGCATGGTCAGCGAATTCAAGGAATTCATCGCCAAGGGCAATGTCATGGATCTCGCCGTCGGCGTCGTGATCGGCGCGGCCTTCGGCAAGATCGTCACCGCGCTGGTCGATGGCATCATCATGCCGCTGATCGGGCTGCTGACCGGGGGCGTGAGCGTTTCCGACTGGAAGTACGTGATTGCGCCGGCCCAGCTGGACGCATCCGGCAAGGAAACCGCGGCCGAGTCGGCGATCCGCTACGGCCTCCTGATCCAGACCGTGGTCGATTTCCTGATCATCGGCTTCGTCATCTTCCTGGTGCTCAAGGCCTACAACCGCATGCGCACGCCGGCGGCAGCGGCAGCACCGGCTGAAGAAGTGCTGCTGCTGCGCGAGATCCGCGATTCGCTGAAGCAGTAATCGTCGCGCGCAGGACTTCCTGCACAGCAGGCGCGTAGCCGCGGGCTGCTACGCTCGCGGCTTCGCCTTTTTGCGCCGAAGGAACCCCCATGCGTCTTGCGCCGTTGCTGCTTGCCCTGTTTGTTGCCTCGCCCGCCCTCGCGCAGACGCCCGGGCAAACCACCATTCCCGACGCAGCGCTGCAGGCCGCATCGCAGCTGCGCGAACAGGCGCTGGCCGACGACACCGCGTGGAAGGTGACCGAATCGCTGACCACCGAGATCGGTCCGCGCCTGGCCGGCAGCGAGGCCGATGCGCGCGCCGTGGAATGGGCCCGGCGCAAGTTCGAGGCGCTGGGCTACGACGAGGTTTGGACCCAGCCGGTGACCTTCCCGAAATGGGAGCGGCGCAGCGAACACGGCGAGGTGCTGGGCGCGTACGCGCAGCCATTGATACTGGCTGCGCTGGGCGGCAGCCCGGGCGGCACCGTCGAGGGCGAAGTGGTGCGCTTCGATTCGCTCGAAGCACTGCAGGCCGCGCCGGCCGGTTCGCTCGCCGGCAAGATTGCGTTCGTTGATTTCGCGATGGAGCGGGCGCGCGATGGCCGCGGTTACGGCACCGGCAGCCGCGTGCGCGGCGGCGGTCCTTCGGCCGCCGTGCGCGCCGGCGCCAGTGCATTCCTGATGCGCTCGGCCGGCACCGATTCGCATCGCGTCGCGCACACCGGCATCACCCGCTTCGAAGAAGGTCTGCAGCCGATCCCCGCCGCGGCGTTGTCGGTGCCGGACGCGGCACAGCTCTCGCGTCTGGTCGCGCGCGGTGCCACGCGCGTGCGCGTCGCACTCGATTGCGGCTGGGACGGCGAGTACACCTCGCACAACGTCATCGGCGAGATCACGGGCAAGCGCAAGGACGAGGTCGTGGTGATCGGCGGGCACCTGGATTCCTGGGATCAGGGCACCGGCGCGATCGACGATGCCGCGGGCATCGGCATCACCATGGCGGCGGGCCATCTCATCGGCCAGCGCAAGGACAAGCCGCTGCGCACGATCCGCGTGATCGCCTATGCCAACGAGGAACAGGGCCTGCACGGCGGCGAGGTCTACGCGAAGTCGCAGGCACAGAGCATCGCCAGCAACCAGATCATCGCCGAGAGCGACTTCGGTGCCGGGCGCATCTACGCGTTCAACACCAGCAGCGCCAAGGAAGGGCCCGCACAACGGGCGTCGGAACAGATCGCCGAAGCGCTGGCGCCGCTGGGCATCGCCTACACCCCGGGCGAAGGCGGCCCTGGCTCCGACGCCGGCCCCAGCGCGGCGCTCGGCGTGGCCTGGGCATCGCTACGACAGGACGGCACCGAGTACTTCGACCTGCACCACACCCCCGACGACACGCTCGACAAGATCGATCCCGAAGCGCTGGCGCAGAACGCGGCGGCCTACACCGTATTCGCCTTTCTTGCGGCCGAAGCGGACGGCGGATTCGGCAGCGAAGCCAAGCCGGTCACGCCGCCGGAGGAATGAGCACTGGATTCAGCGTAGCGAGAACGCCCGCACCGGCCCGCCTTGCTCCGCACCCCGCATCCATCCCAGCCAGCCGCCTGCCTCCGGGTCTGGGATCGCAATGCCGCGGGCGACGCCATCGGCGTCGACCAGAACCAACTTTGCCTCGTCGGATGCCGCATGGAAGCGCACGCGGCGACCGGGCGGTCCCAACAGGTTCATGACAGGATCGATCGACACGCCGGCGATAGGTACCGAATGTCGGCGAGATGAATAGATCGAACTGCCTAGCAATGCCGTTTCCGGCCAGGCAAACATCGCTGCACCGGCACCCTGGATCGCCGGCAGCACATGGATAAGTTCGCTCGGCGCGGTCTCGCCCAGTTCGAGCGTTGGATCCACTACGCCAACCGCAACGGCAACAGATGTGGTGTTCGCGACCTCACGCATGGACTCGCCGTGCCGCCACATCCAGAACTGGCTTGGCAGGAGGCCTGCGGCGATGACGAGCACGACGAGAATCACGTTTCGTGGTCGGGGCGCATTCGCAAGCGTCGCAATTGCCAGGCCCGCCCAGAACAAGCTGGACCAGACCAGGTAACGCTGGGCGAGCAACTGGTCGGGATGCAGGTCGAAATAGTGCAGTCGCCCTACCGCGACCATGCCACCGACCGCCAAGGCGAACCACGCCATACCGAGGCCCAGCATGCCCGGGCGCGACGTTCCGAGGCGCGCGCGCCAAGTGACCGACGCCAACCAGCAGATTCCGAGAACACCAACGAGCAAATGCGGCCACCGCGCGAGCATGACCGGACCGAAAGCCTCATGCCAGGTCCTCGCCATCCATTCGGCCAGCGTACGCAACGGGGTCGTTGGCACGTGCGCCGCCAGCGCGGGATCGGTCACGGGCCAGATTGCGTAGACCAAAGGGCCTGCGAGCCATCTCAGCAGGAGATCGAGCTGGGATAAAGGTGCGAACTGCAGCATGGCCGTCTCTATGCCGGCGTTGCTCCAGCGTCGCAGTATGATCGTGCCGGCGAGTGTCAAGCCGAGAACAAGGTGGACGATTGCTCGCGCGCGCAGCAGCAAAGCGACGACGAGTAAGGCGACAAACGCCGCCAGGCCGCTGCTGAAGCTGAAGGCGGCGATCACGCCAAGTAACGCTGCGGTCGCGGTTGCGCGCACGCTTGGCGGTTCTCCGCCCCGAGATCCCAGCATCGCGATCCCAAGCGTGACGCATAGCGTCACCAGATAAGCATGGACGGTCTCATTGGCATGGCCCAACGTACGGATGTTGCCCAGCCAACAGAGCCCAAGCACGGCGACGAGCATGGCAGCGGCACGCCGATCTGGCGCTGATATCACACGAAGAACGCTCCAGACGCACGCCAGCGTTGCCAAAAGCAGACCGATTCCAACGCCCACCTGCAGCCACTGCTGGGCATCGAATACGCGCAGTTCGAACATGCGCACGGCGTGCGGCAGAACCTCATGGTGCCCGTTGTCCTCCCTGAGAATCTCCCGTACGACAGGCTTGGAGGCGAAATGACCCAGGAAGCCCCAGCCATCCGCATAGGGCACCCGAGGTGCGTGCCACATCGCTGCCAATGCAACCGCAACGTAAAGGATTGCGAGGCCCCAGCTCGCGGCAAGCGCGGCCCGGATCGCAATGCCTGTCCGTGTTCTTGGCACGTCGATCCCTGACATGACGGTCTGCTCGAACGCTTCCAGACAGTATTGTCCACGTTTCCGCGGACAGTGTGCCGCCCGCAGTCCCGGCAGGGCTCCGTCAGGACAGCCGTTGGCGGACCATGGCGAACATCCGCAAGTCGTGCACGTGGCCATGCTTGGTCACCGCGCGGCGCAGCAGACCTTCTTCCACGAAGCCGTTCTTCTCCAGCACCCGCGCCGATGCGGGGTTGGAGTCGAGCACGGTCGCTTGCAGCCGTTCCAGGGCCAGCTCTTCCATCGCCCATGGCGCGAACATCCCAACGACCCGGGTCATGAGTCCGTGACCCCAGTGGCGCCGCCCGATCCAGTAGCCGAGTTCGGCGCCGATGCGGCGCTCGCCCTCGAGCGGGCGCACGCCGATCCCGCCACAGGCCTCGCCGTGGACCTCGATCGCGAACACGGGATTGCGCAGGTCGACCACCCTGCCGGCCAGAAACGCCTCGCCGTCGGCACGCGTGTAGGGATGAGGAAACCGGTCGCTCAGGCCGCGTTCGACCTCGGCGTCGTCGGCGTGGCGCAGCAGCGCTTCCAGGTCGTCGCTGCGCCAGCGGCGCAATCTAAACCCGCTGCCGCGCAGCTCCGCGGCGAAGCGCTCGTCCGCGGGGTCAGGCATGGCCCGAAACCGGTGGCGTGCGCTGTTCCAGCTGCTCCAGCTCGTGCGCCAGCGCCTCGGGCGAGTGCGTGTACTTCGCCAGCAACGCGTAGAAGGCCGGTACCACGAACAACGACAGCAGGGTGGAAAACGCCACGCCGAAGACCACCACGATGCCGATGGTGGCGCGGCTGGCCGAACCCGGACCGCCGAAGATCACCAGCGGCAGCGCGCCCATGATGGTCGCGATCGAGGTCATCAGGATCGGACGCAGGCGCACCGCGCACGATTCGATGATCGCCTCGTGGATGCTGCGGCCTTCATCGCGCAGCTGATTGGCGAATTCCACGATCAGGATGCCGTTCTTCGCCGCCAGGCCCACCAGCATCACGATGCCGATCTGCGAAAACAGGTTCATCGTGCCGCCGGTGACCGCCAGGCCGATCAGCGCACCGAGCACGCCCAGCGGTACGGTCAGCATGATCACCAGCGGATGCAGGAAGCTCTCGAACTGCGCCGCGAGCGCCAGGTACACGATCAGCAGCGCCAGCGCGAAGGTGATCAGCACCTCGCTCCCGGACTGCTGCAGCTCGCGCGACTCGCCCTTCCAGCTGATCTGGGCGTAGTCGGGCAGATTGGTGCGCGCGGTTTCCTGCGCCCATGCGACCGCCTCGCCCAGCGGATAGCCTTCGGCCAGGCGCGCACTCAGGGTGATCGAACGCAGCCGGTTGAAGCGGTTGTAGGTGCCCGGCTCGGCGATCTCACGCAGCGTGACCAGGTTCGACAGCGGCACCAGGGCCCGCGTCGTTCCGGATGCGGTGCCGGTGGTGCCCGCGGTGGCGCCGGCACCGGTGCTGGTACTGGCGCTGCCGGCCCGGACCTGCAGCGCGTCCAGGTCGGCAACCGACGCGCGGCCACTGCGTTCGGCCTGCAGCATCACGTCGTATTCCTCGCCGTTGTCGACGAAGGTGGTCACCCGGCGCCCGCCCATCATGGTTTCCAGCGCGGTGCCGATCGCGGTCGCCGACACGCGCAGGTCGGCGGCGCGCGCCTTGTCGATCACCACCCGCATCTGCGGCCGGGTTTCCTTGTAGTCGGAGTCCGGGCCCACGAACCCGGGGTTGGCCTCCATCCTCGCCAGCATGATGTCGCGCCACTGCGCCAGTTCGGCGTAATCGGGCCCACCCAACACCATCTGGAACGGCTGGCCGCGGGTGCGCACCAGACCACCGCCGACCTGGGTGCGCACGCGCACGCCGGTCAGGCCGGCGAACTTCTTCTCCAGTTCCGCGGCGACTTCAGCCGTGCTCTGCTCACGCTTGTCCCAATCGGCAAGGAAGATGCTAGCGCGGCCGGTATGCATTTCCTCGCTGACGCCGAAGCTCCCGGGCACGCGCGGGTTGGCGCGCACGATCGGCTTGTCCTCGCCGACTTCGCCGGCCAGGATCTTCTCGACCTGCTGCATCTGCCGGACGGTGTAATCAAAGCCGGCGCCCTCGGGGCCTTCCATCGACAGCTGGAACGAGCCCCGGTCCTCGGCCGGCGCCAGCTCGCTGGGCAGCATCCGGAACAACAGCACCAATGCCACCAGCGCAGCGATCATCAATCCGCCGAACAGCCAGGTGCGGTGCACGTTGCGGTCGAGCACGCCGCGATAGCCGGTGGCCACGCGCATGAAGCGCGCATTCAACCAGGCGCTGGCGCGGTTCTCCTTGACCGCGTGCGGGCCGGTATGCGGGTGCAACAGCTTCGACGCCATCATCGGGGTCAGGGTCAGCGCCACGAACGCGGAGATCGCCACCGCCGCCGCCAGCGCGACAGACAGCTCGCGGAACAGGCGCCCGGTGTTGCCCTGCAGGAATCCCACCGGCAGGAACACCGCGATCAGCACTGCGGTGGTCGCCAGCACCGCGAACGCCACCTGCGCGGTGCCGCGGCGCGCGGCAACCAGCGGCGGCTCGCCCAGGTCGACCCGGCGCTGGATGTTCTCCACCACCACGATCGCATCGTCCACCACCAGGCCGATGCACAGCACCAGCGCCAGCAGGGTCAGCAGGTTGATCGAGAAACCGAAGGCGTAGAGCGCGATGAACGATGCGATCAGGCACACGGGCACCGTCACCGCCGGGATCAGCGCCGCACGCACGCTGCCCAGGAACAGCCAGATCACGATCAGGACCAGGACGATCGCCTCGATCAGCGTCTCGTAGACGCGCTCGACCGAGGCGGAAATGAAGGTGGTGGTGTCGAAGGCGACGTAGATGCCGGTGCCCTCGGGCAGGCTCGACCCGATACGCTCGGCTTCCGCCTTCGCTTCCTCCGCCACCTCCAGGCTGTTGGCGGTGGAGGTCTTGACGATGCCGATGCCGATCGCCGGCTCGCCGTTGCTGCGGTAGTAGGCGCGGCGTTCGGACGATTCCAGCGCCACCCGCGCCACGTCGCCGAGCCTGACGATGTAGCCGTCCGCGCCCTTGGCGACGGGCATCTGCGCGAACTGCTCGGCGCTGGCGTAGTCGCGGGCCACGCGCAGGATGAAGTCGCGGTCGGCGGACTCGATCCGGCCGGCGCCCAGTTCCACGTTTTCCGCGCGCAGGGCCTGTTCGACATCGGCATTGGTCAGCCCGCGCGCCGCCATCGCATCGCCGTCGAGCCAGATCCGCATCGCGTAGCGCTGGCTGCCGCCCACGCGGACCTGGGCCACGCCCTGCAGGCTGGAGAACCGGTCGACCAGGTAGCGCTGGGCGTAGTCGGACAGCTGCAGCGTGTCCATGGTCGAGGAGCGCAGGTTGAACCAGATGATCGGGTCCGAATCGCTCTCGACCTTGCTGATCTCGGGCGGATCGGCTTCTTCCGGCATCCGGTCGGCGACCCGGCTGACCGCGTTGCGCACGTCGTTGGCGGCGCCTTCGATATCGCGCGAAGCCAGGAATTCGATGCTGATCCGGGAGCTGCCGTTCTGGCTGCTGGAGTCGATGGTGTTGATGCCCTCGATGCCCGAAAGCGCGTCCTCCAGCGTCTGCGTGATCCGGGTCTCAACCACGCTCGCCGACGCGCCGGGGTAATCGACCTGCACCGACACGATCGGCGGATCGATCGCCGGCAACTCGCGCAGGGTCAGGCGCAGAAACGACATGATGCCCAGCACGATCAGCAGCAGGCTCATCACCACGGCCAGCACGGGCCGCTTGATCGACAGGTCCGACAGCTTCATCCGCGCGCCCTACCGCGCCGCGCTGCCGGCGGGCCGTGTCGCGGTCTGGAGTCCATTCGCGGCGGCAGCGGCCGGCGCACCTGCCGCGATCTTTGCGCCGGCCTGCAGTTTGCCCACGCCTTCGGTCACGATGCGGTCGCCCGCCTTCACTCCTTCGCGCAGCATCACCTTGCCGGGAATGCGCCCGCCCACTACGACGTCCGCCTTCTCGACGGTGCTGTCGGCCTTGACCCGCCAGACGAAGGTCTCGCTGCCGAGCTGCTGGACGGCGATCTCGGGCACCACCAGCGCCGGTCGCTGGCCGCGGGCCAGACGCACCTCGACCAGCATGCCCGGCTTGAGCGCGTGATCGGGGTTGGCGAAATCACCGCGCACGATGGCGGCGCGCGAGCCGGCGTCCAGGCGCGCGGAGACGGTGTTCACCGTGCCGTCGAACTCGCGCTCGCCATAGGTGCCGCTGCGTCCGGCCAACGCCTGTCCGGGCGCGACCCCTGCCAGCTCGGTTTCCGGTACCGGAAAGTCCACGTATACGCGCGATACGTCGTCGAGCGTGGCGATCACCGTGCCCGGCGTCACCAGCGCGCCGGGGCTGACCTGGCGGATGCCGAGTACGCCACCGAACGGCGCGCGGATCACCCGATCGGACAGATTGGCGCGGATCTCCGCCACCTGCGCGCGCGCTGCATCGCGCATGGCGCGCTGGGTATCCAGGGAGGCGCGCGCGATCAGCTGCTGCCGGGCCAGCTGGCTCTGGCGCTGATACAGCTGCTCGGCTTCCTTGGCCGCAGCCTCGGCCGAAGCGAGCGCCGCGAATTGCTGCTGGCCGCTGAGGGTGATCAGCGGCGCGCCGCGCCTGACTTCCTGGCCGCTCTCGAAATGCACCTGCTGCACGGTTTCGCTCACCTTGGCCGTGAGCGTGACCGATTCACGGGCCTGCACGGTGCCCAGCGCGCGCAGGCTGTCGATCCACGGCTGCTCGCGCACGGTTTCCACTACGACCGGAATCGGGCGATCGCGGTCCGCGCGCTGTTCTTGCGCGCCGGCAGCGCGGTCGCCACAGGCGCCCAGGGACAGCAGGGCCGCGGCCGCAACGGGCAGGAGCAACGTGCGGCGGACTCGGAAAACGGGCATGTGCAGCGCACGGCGTGAGTGAATCCCGGGATTCTAGCGGCCGCCCGTGGACGGGACGTATGCCATCCGACCTGCCCGTGGAACGCGGCATTGCGGTCAACCGCTGGCGCGCGCGCGCGTTACGCGGCACTCTGGCCTGTAACGGCGCTGCAACGCGTCTGAATGTCCGTCCCCCAACGGAGCCGACCATGGCCATCTACGACAGCATCCTCGACACCATCGGCCGCACGCCCGTGGTCCGCCTGAATCGCATCGCCCCGCCGGGCGTGACGATGTACGCGAAGGTCGAATCCTTCAATCCCGGCGGCTCGGTCAAGGACCGGCTGGCGCTGGCGATCATCCTCGATGCCGAATCCAAGGGCCTGCTCAAGCCCGGCGACACGGTGGTGGAAGCGACTTCCGGCAATACCGGTGTCGCATTGGCGATGGTCTGCGCCGCGCGCGGTTACAAGTTCGTGGCGACCATGGCCGAGACCTTCTCGATCGAACGCCGCAAGCTGATGCGCGCCTATGGCGCCAAGGTGATCCTCACCCCTGCCGCCGAGCGCGGCAGCGGCATGGTGCGCAGGGCCGAGGAGCTGGCGAAGCAGCACGGCTGGTTCCTCGCGCGTCAGTTCGAGAATCCGGCCAACCCCGCCTACCACCGTCAGACCACCGCGGCGGAGATCCTGCGCGACTTCGCCGGGCAACGGCTCGATCATTTCGTCACCGGCTGGGGCACCGGCGGTACGCTCACCGGGGTGGGCGAAGTGCTCAAGGTCGCGCGGCCGGAAGTGAAAGTGACCACCTGCGAGCCCGCCGCCGCACCGCTGCTGCAGGGCAAGGACTGGTCGCCGCACAAGATCCAGGGCTGGACGCCGGATTTCGTGCCGGCCGTGCTCAACCGCGACGCCGCCGCGCAGGTGTTGTCGATCGAGGATGCCGACGCCATCGCCACGTCGAAGCGGCTGGCGGCGGAGGAAGGGATCTTCGTCGGCATCTCCGCCGGCGCGACGGTGGCGGCCGCCTTGCGGGTGGCGGCGCAGGCGCGGGACGGCGACGTGATCCTCGCGATGCTGCCCGATACCGGCGAACGCTACTTCTCCACGCCGCTGTTCGAAGGCGTCAACGAAGGCTCCGACGACGACTGGCTGGCTGGCCTGCCTTAGCCAGCGGCGCCAGGGCGTTGAAAGCGGGCGCTCAAGCCGACACGAACCACCACACCAGCGCCGCGAGCGCCGCTGCGAGTGCGAGCAGCACGATCGCGTAACCGCCATGATCGCCCTCGGTAACGGTGGGCGGGCGCGTTGCCGTAGCCGATACCGAGCGGTGACGCACGGCATCGGCCGCAGTCTGCGCCGCTGCGCCGTGGCGCATCGCGTCGACGGCCGCCTTCGCGGGCCGGAGATCCATCGCGGGATTGGCTTCGCGCAATTGCCTGAGCGTGTCGATCACCTTGCCCTTGTGCAGGGCCGCGCGCATCGCGTGCAGGTCGGCTTTCGGACCTCCTCCGGTTTGTTGCGCGGACCAGGCCTCCACCGCCGCAAGGGTCTCCTTCAACCCTTGCCCGCCGACTTCGCGCAGCAGCCGCACGGCCTGGATACGGTCGCCGCGCATCAGCGCGGCAACCACCTGGCCAGGGAGCGGGTTTGCGGACGTCATGTGCGGCTCCGTAAACGCGGAGAAGCCTGCAGCATACGCCGACGCTGTGCACGCGGCCCCAACCTCCCTGGCGCCATGCTCGCGCCATGCGGATCCAGGTGCAGATCGCCGACATCACCACGCTCGAAGTGGATGCCATCGTCAATGCCGCCAACGCCACCCTGCTCGGCGGCGGTGGCGTGGACGGCGCGATCCACCGCGCGGCGGGACCGGGACTGCTGGCGGCCTGCCGCGCGCTGCCCGAAACCGCATCCGGGGTGCGCTGCCCGACCGGCGAGGCGCGCATCACCGCCGGCTTCGCGCTAAGCGCGCGGCACGTGATCCACACCGTCGGCCCGGTCTGGCGGGGCGGTGGCGACGGCGAGCCGCGGCAACTGGCGGCCTGCTATCGCAACAGCCTGCGGCTGGCCGGAGACTGCGGCATCGTCTCGATCGCCTTCCCTGCGATCAGCTGCGGCATCTACGGGTATCCACCCGCGGCCGCGGTCGCGGTCGCGGTGCACGAAGCGCGGCATTGGGCCGGGCCGCGACCGCTGCAGCTGATCTTCTGCTGCTTTGACGCGACCATGGCCGATCGCTACCAGCGCGAGCTCGCCGCCTGACCAGGCGCTGTCGTTAACGCGCACTCGTGTGGGAGTGGGCTTGCCCGCGATTACGGTCCGACATTCGCGCGCGCATTCGCAGCAAGACTGTTCCTGCCATAGACGCTCAGCTGCTGGGAGTTGACATTATGTGGGAGCGGCCTTGGCCGCGATTGCCTTTCGCGCCTAAGTCAAACGCAGTCGCGAGCAAGCTCGCTCCCACAGGAGAAGCCGGGACGTGGGCACCCACATGGATGTGCGGGCTATCATCGCCCTACCCCGCCCAGGAGTCGCGCATGTCCGCACCGTCGCGCCAGTTGGCTGTCCTGACGCTGCTGTGCGTGCCCGCATTGCTGGCTGCGAATCCTGCGGCTGCGCAGGAAGCCCCACGCGTCGAGGGCGAGGCGCCGCTGCTCGATGCGGTGGTGGTCACGGCGACCCGCAGCGAAGCCGATCCGTTCGAGGTTCCGGCCTCGATCGACTCGGTGGACGTGGACGATGCGCTGCGCCTGGGCGCAAGCCCGGCCGAACTGCTCGACGGCGTACCCGGCGTGGTGGCCCGCGACCGGCACAACTACGCCCAGGACACGCAGATCGCGATCCGCGGGTTCGGCGCACGCTCGACCTTCGGCATCCGCGGCGTGCGCCTGTACACCGACGGCATCCCCGCGACCCAGCCGGACGGACAAGGCCAGGTCTCGCACTTCAACTTGGATTCGGCGGCCCGCATCGAGGTGCTGCGCGGTCCGTTCTCGGCGCTTTACGGCAACGCGTCGGGCGGCGTGATCCAGCTGTTCACCGCCGATGGCGTGCAGCCGTCGGAGTGGCGGGTGGGCGCGGTAGGCGGCAGCGACGGCACGCTGCGCGGCGGGGTCAACTTCCGCGGCGCCAGCGACGGCTTCGACGCCAACCTCGACTACAGCCACTTCCAGACCGACGGCTATCGCGCGCACAGCCGCGCGCGCCGCGACTCCCTCAATGCAAAGGTCGGCATCGAACTGGGCAACGGCGGCAAGCTCACCCTGCTCGGCAACGTGCTGCGGCAACCCGATACCCAGGACCCGCTGGGTCTGACCTGGGAGCAGTTCCAGGAAGATCCGCACCAGACCGCGTCCCCGGCGAGCGAGTTCAATACCCGCAAGCGCACCAGCCAGGCGGTCGGCGGCGCGATTCTGGACCTGCCGATGTCGGATCGCGATGCGCTGCGGATCATGGGCTACGGCGGCACGCGCGCGATCACCCAGTTCCTGTCGATACCGCTGGCCCCACAGGAGGCACCGCGCCATGCCGGTGGCGTGGTCGACCTGGACACCGGCTTCGGCGGTACCGACCTGCGCTGGGCGCGACGGATGAAACTGGGCGGACGGCCGCTGGAATTCAGCGCCGGCCTGGCCGCCGACCGGCTCGATCAGCGGCGGCGCGGGTTCGAGAATTTCGTCGGCACGACGCTCGGCGTGATCGGACGCCCGCGTCGCGACGAGGGCATCGACGTGCGCAGCTTCGACCAGTACGCGCAGCTGGACTGGGACCTCGCCGAACGCTGGCGCCTGCTCGCCGGCGCACGCCACAGCAAGGTGCGGATGGACGTGGACGACGACTACATCGCACCGGGCAATCCCGACGACAGCGGCCGCGTCGAATTCTCCGAGACCACGCCGGTCGCCGGGCTGATGTTCCGCGCCAGCGAAGCGCTGCACCTGTATGCGAGCTATGGGCGTGGGTTCGAGACGCCGACCATCACCGAGGTCGCCTATCGCGCCGATGGCGGCAGCGGCCTGGCGTTCGACCTGCAGCCGGCGACCAGCGACAACACCGAACTGGGCGCCAAGTGGCGACGCGGCGGGCTGCAGGCGCAGCTGGCGTGGTTCGAGACGCGCAGCGACGACGAACTGGCGGTCGCGACCAGCGGCGGTGGACGCACCACCTACCAGAACATCGGCAGCTCGCGCCGGCGCGGCGCCGAACTCGCCGTCGACTGGAGCTTCGCCAACGACTGGCGCCTGGCCTTCGCCTACAGTCATATCGATGCGCGCTTCACCTCGGATTTCCTCGGCTGCAGTGCGCGCTGCACCAGCCCGGACACGCCGATCGAATCCGGCGCGCGGATTCCCGGCGTGCCGCGCGACGATGCATCGCTGTCGTTGCGCTGGCAACCGGCCCAGGGCTGGAACGCCGGCGTCGACGCCAGCCACAGCGGCGACATGGTGGTCAACGACTTCGGCACCGCGCGCGCACCCGGTTACACGCTGTTCGGCGCCGAAGCGGGATACCGCTGGCAATCACAGGTCGGCGCGCTGCGTGCCTTCGTGCGCGTGGACAATCTTGCCGACCGCGACTACGTGGGCTCGGCGATCGTCAACGACGGCAACGGTCGCTACTTCGAACCCGGACCCGGACGCAGCTGGTTGCTCGGGCTGGAATGGCGGTGGCACGAATGAGCCATCGGGGATTTAACGGTTCCTGCGCGCCGGACTTTGAACTGGCGCGCTGCGTCTGACGCGACGTCGCGCACTTGGCCTTCTTCCACTCGGGCGGGACGCGGGTAGCACGCACCGCGCGATGGCGCCCGCGTCGATGCCCAGACGACCGACTACGTGCTCAACGACACGCCTCACCGAATAATGACGCCCCATGGCATTTCACCGACGGGGATGTCCGCAACCTTACGCAGGGTGGCGGTGTCGATGACGCTGACGCTGTTCGAGCGTCCATTGGCCACGTAGACCTTGGCGCCGTCGGGCGTGACCGCGGGATTCCACGGCCGCTCGCCAACCGGGATTTCCGCGACCACCTTGCCGCTGGCCACGTCGATCGCGGTCACGCTGTGGGCACCGCCGTTGGAGGCGTACACGCGTTTGCCGTCGGGCGAGATCGCAACGCCCGCGGTGCGCAGTGCCGCGGGAATGCTGGCGATGCGCTTGCGCGCGCCAAGGTCGATCACGTCGACCACGTTGGCCGATTCCTGAGCCACGTAGGCCTTGCCGCCACCTTCGGCGAAGGCGATGCCGCGCGGGTGGCCGCTGGTGGCGATGCTGGCCACCGACCTGGCGCTCGCAACGTCGATCACGTCGATCGTGTCGGAAGCCTCGTTGCTGGTCAGCACCGACTTGCCGTCTGGCGTCCAGACGCAGTGCTCGGGCGCCTTGCCCTGCACGTCGACGTGCGCGCCCAGTGCGAACGTGGCCGCGTCGATGAACATCACCTGGTTCTGGCCTTCGATGCAGACCACCAGCTGCTTGCCGTCCGGCGAGACGCCGACGCCTTCGGCGCCCTGCCCGATGTCGACGCTGCGCTGCACGGTATCGCTGGCGATGTCGAGCAGCAGCAGGCGATGCCCTTCGGCATCCACTACGTAAAGCTGCTTGTGGTCAGGAGTGAGCGCGATCTGCTGCAGGCGCTTGCCGAGTCCATCGCCGCCCGAGAGCGTGCGCACGACCCGGTCGGTGGAAGTGTCGATGACCGAAATCGTGCCGCTCTTCTGGTTCGGGACATAGGCGATCACCACGTGCGTGGCGGGCGCCGCGGCCGGCGCCTGCGGCTTGCAGGCCATCAGCAAAGCAATGCCCGCCGCCAGCGCGATGACGCGCCAGACCCGGGCATTGCGCGCCCTTCCGCTGGCGGGCCGACGCGACCTCATCGCGCGCCCGCTGCGTCGGCCGCGGGTGGCTTGACCTTGCCCGCCGTGGGATTGATCGAATGCACGTAGGCCAGGATCTTGTTGATCTCCTCGTCGGTCAGCACCTGGCCGAAGGGCATCATCAGGCCGACCACGTTTTCCTTGCCCACGCGCGCGTGCCCGTAGGTCGTCTGCATCGCCTGCGAGCCTTCCTTGACCAGCGTATGCAGGGTGCTGTCGTCGCTGCCGTAGACCCAGATGTCATTGATGAGCGAAGGACACATCCCGCCGCCACCGGTGCCGCCGTGACAGGCGTTGCAGCCGGCGGTGAAATAGAGCTTCTTGCCCTCCTCGACCAGTTGCGGCGTCGCCTCGATCGGCTCGATCTGCGGGATCGGCTTGGCCGGGCCCGTGGGCGCGGGAATCGCCGTATCCGGCGCGATGCCGCGCGCGGCCGCCTGTTCGCCCGGCGTCAGACCCTGGTCGGTGGCCGGGGGTGCGGGCGCGGTGGCGGGCGCCGCCGCAGATTCCCGCGCAGTGGTATCGGGCGGGGACGAGGCTTGCGGCTCCGACTTGCCGCAGGCGCCCAGCGCCGTTGCGAACAGGCCGACGAGCAGCAGACATCGAAGATTCTGGGGAGACGTGGGCATGGGCATTCCTGGAAATGTCGGGGGACAACTAGTCAAAACGGAAAGCATGATTGGCGCATCGAACGTCGCAGGCGCGTTATGGCGCGGGCTTGCTTTCTCCCGACACCAGCGCGAGCAGGACGGGATCGCGCGCCTGCTGCGCCAGCGACAGCGCGCTCTGGCCCTTCGCATCGCGCAGCGCAGGATTCGCACCGGCAGCAATCAGCTTGCGCACCAGCTCGGGCTTGTGCGCGGCCACCGCCAGCATCAGCGCAGTGACGCCGGCCTTGTTCGCATGGTCGACCGGCACGCCCTCGACGATCAGCCGGTCGACGGTTTTCGGCAGATCGGCGACCACCGCGAACATCAGGGCAGTGAAGCCGGCGGGGTTGACCGCGCGCGGATCCGCGCCTGCATCCAGCAGCCGCGCCACCAGCGATTCGTCGCCGTTGCGGATGGCAACGGTGAGCGGGGTCCAGCCGTCCTTCGACTGCACGTCGAGGCGCGGTTTCCGGGTCAGCAGCCAGTCCGCGGTTTCGCTGTCGCCAACCCATAACGCAGTCATCAGCGCGGTCCAGCCGTCGCCGTCGCGCGCTTCCAGCTGCGCGCCACCGTCGAGCAGGGCAGCACCGACGGCGAGCTGGCGCAGGCGGATCGCCTGCTGCAGGGGAGTGCGCCCCTGCGTGTCCAGCGCATCCGGCCGCGCGCCGTTGCGCAGCAGCCACGCCACCCGCGCGGGATCGTTGGCCTTGATCGCGCTCTGCATTTCCTCATCGGGCGAGGCACCTGTACCCACGCGCTGCTGCATCAGCGCCAGCTCGCGCGGATCGGACACGGGCGTATCGCGGTAAGGCGGCGGCTCCGGATACGGCCCGTGCGAGGGTAGCGAACCGGACACCACGCAATCGGCGCATTGCACCAGAGGCACGTTGAATTCTTCCAGGATCGCGCGGATCGCATCGCGGTTCCGGGCAAGTGCAGCGTCGAGGCGGTCGCGAAGCGCAACATTGTCGCGATTCACGGCCAGCGACAGCGAATACTCCAGCACCGTATCGGTCAGGCGGTTCAGCGGCACCATCGTCAGTCCCGACTGCTTGACGTAATAGCCCGCGACGGGCCCCCAGGATTCGGCCGCATCGAGCTCGCCGGCGGCAACCTGCTGCACCAGCCGCGCAGGATGCTCTTCCGGATGGCGCGCCGAATCGTAGAACAGGTACTGCACTTCGCCCTTGATGCCGTGCGCATACAGCGCCGCGCGCGCGGGCGAGCTCTGGAACACGCCGATGCGTGCCTGCCGGAGCGCGGCATCGTCCAGCGATGCCGGTCTCAACGGCTTGTCCCGCGGGCTCACCAGGACATAGGTGGAGCGGAAATAGGGTTTTGTGGTCAGGCCCTGTTCGTAATCCTCGGGCATGTCCATCAGCACGTGGCACTTGCCGCTGTTGATGGTGCCGCGCGCCAGGCCGCGTTCGTAATAGGTGCGCCAGTAATATTCCACCGGCATGCCCATGGACTTGCCGAGCAGCTGCGCGATCCGGTTCTGATAGCCCTCGCCCGCCTGGTTGGACAGCGGCATGTTGCCCGGGTCGGCGCAGATGCGCAGCGCCGCGCCAGTCGCGCCTTTGACGTCGACAGCAGCTTCGGGTTGCGATGCGGCCGGTGCTGGTTCCTGCTTTGCGCAGGCGGCCAGGGCGATTGCGAGCAACAGTGCGGCGGATCGCCCCTTGGACAGGCTGGGGGTGGCGTGGAGCGGACGCGCCAGGGCGCCGCTCCATGCGATCTGCTTGGACGACATCAACTGCGCTTCGCAGCCTTTGCCGCGCCTGTGGCCGGCCCGGCTGGCGCATCCGCCGCCGGTGCCGCCGCCGGGACGCCGTTGGCGCCCAGGCGGAACACATGCAGCATGCCGCCCGTGGGGATGCTCTGGAAGTCGTTGCTGAAGGCCAGGCCTGCGGCACCGAGCGCGCCGTAGGGATCCGACGGATCCAGGCCGGCGGTCACCGGCAGGCCGATCCAGCCGCCGATGCCCGAATAGACGGCCACGTACTGGTCGGAACCGATCTTGTAGGTGATCGGGTTGCCGATGATCCCGGAGGGCAGCTTGGTTTCCCACAGCTTCTTGCCGTTGTCCTTGTCCACCGCGCGGAACCAGCCATCGAGCGTGCCGTAGAACACCAGCCCGCCATCGGTGACCAGGGTGCCGCTCCAGGTGGGGAACTTCTCCTCGATCGTCCAGACCTCCTTGCCGCTGATCACGTCGAAGGCCTTGATGATGCCGAGCGCGCCGGGCTTGTGCGGCTTCATCATCACGTTGGCGAACACGTACGGCATGCCCTGCATGGTCTTGCCGCGTTCCTGCGGGGTCAGCTCCATGTACCAGTTGTTGGTGCCGCAGAAGAACACGTTGGGCTTGGCCGGATCGACCGAACACGGCTGCTGGTCCTTGGTGCCCATGGCCGACGGCGACGACGACACCATCTTGCCGACCTCGAGCGGCGAATGCGCCGCCACCTTGACCGGACGGCCGGTCTTCATGTCGATGCGTTCGGCCCAGTCCACCGGTCCGTAGGTATGCGCGCGCAGCAGGGTGCCGTCGCGGCGATCGAGCACGTAGGCGAAGCCGTTGCGGTTGAACGTGACCAGCGAGGGAACCTTCTTGCCGTCCACGTCCAGGTCCACCAGGATCGGCTCGTTGATGCCGTCGTAGTCCCACTGGTCGAACGGCGTCATCTGGTAGCCCCAGACGGCCTCGCCGGTGTCGACGTTGCGGGCGAAGATCGTCATCGACCACTTGTTGTCCCAGTCGCCGTTGTTGCAGGCCTCCTGCGTCTGCGGCTGCGCACCGCAGCGATAGCTCGGGCTCCACAAGCCCGGGTTGCCGGTGCCGATGTAGACCAGCTTGAGTTGCGGGTCGTAGCTGTACCAGCCCCAGGCCGCGCCGCCGCCGCGCTGCCATTCGTCGCCCGGGAAGGTCTTGATGCCCAGGTCGCCGAGCTGGCCGTATTCCGGATGCGCCTTGTTGAAGTCGGCACCCAGGCAGATGTCCTTGTCGGCGCCGGTGGCATGACAGGTCCAGACGGTCTTGCCGTCGGCCAGGTTGAACGCCGCCACGCGGCCGCGCACGCCGAATTCGTTGCCGGAGATGCCGGCGATCACCTTGCCGCTGGCGATGATCGGCGCCATGGTCAGGGTCTCGCCCTTGGCCGGGTCGGCGAATTTCACCTTCCACGCTTCCTTGCCGGTCTTGGCGTCTAGCGCGATCACGTCGCCCGACAGGCTGTTGAAGACGAACTTGCCGTCGGCGTAGGAACCCCCGCGATTGACGGTGTCGCAGCACGCGACGGCGACCGAGCGCTCATCCTGCTGGGGCGTGTACTTCCACAGTTCCTTGCCCTGGTCCTGCTGCGAGACATCGATGGCGCGCACGATGTTGGGATACGCGCTGACGGTGTACATGATGCCGTCGATCACCAGCGGCTGACCCTCGTGGCCGCGCGTGGCGTCGCTTTTCATCTCCCACGACGTCTTGAGGTCCTTGACGTTCTCGCGGGTGATGTCGGCCAGCGGGCTATGGCGGGTCAGCGCGAAATCGCGACCGATGCCGCCCCAGTTCTCGGGCTTGCCGGCGTTGGCGAGGAATTCCTGGTCGGTATCGACCGCGGTCGCGGGCGCAGCCGACGTGTCGGCCGGCGCCTGCGCGGCAGGTGTCGATTCCTGGCGTTTGCATGCTGCCGGCGCAAGCACGAACGCAACGGCCAGAACCGGGGTGAAGAGGCGGGATGCTCTGGAACGCATGACAGACACTCCCTGAAGTTGTGAGCTGACGAGCACTGGCACTGACAGTCGGCGCATGCATCGCACGCATGGCGGCCGGGGCTAGCCTAAGCACGCCAGTCGCCCATTGCCAATATACCCCCCGGCAGTATCCGGCCCCGGGTGGCGGAAACGCAGAAAAGTCCTTGAAAACAGAGTCCAAATGGCTTTTCGTCGCGAGCCAGGATGGGCGCGGGATGTTGCAGTGCAACGAGTTTCCCGCGCGGTATCGCAGCGCAACATCGCCAATCTTGAAGCGGCTCGGCAGGCGCAAACGCATACAAAAAAACGCCGGCGCTAGGCCGGCGTTTCGATGGCTTTCCCAAGCCGCATGCGCCTCGCTCAGGCGGCGGCTTCCCACTGTCCCAGCGCGGCCAGGCCGTTGTCGCGGGCACGCTCGTACACGGTCTGCTGGGCCTTGGCGAAATTGCCGGCCATGTCCTGGGCCCACAGCTTCAGCGCAGCCTGCTGCATCGCACGGCCATAGGAGAAGCTCAGCGGCCACGGATTCGGGCCCATGCGGTTCATCGCATCCAGATGCGCGGTGGCGTCATGGTCGCTCTGACCGCCGGACAGGAACACGATGCCCGGCAGGATCGCCGGCACCGCCGACTTCAGGCACATCAGGGTGGATTCGGCCACTTCTTCCACGCTCGCCTGCTCCGCGCAATCCTTGCCGGGGACGACCATCGAGGCTTTCAGGATCGTGCCTTCGAGCATCACGTTCTGGTTGTACAGCGCATCGAACAGCGAGCGCAGCACCACCTCGGTGACCTCGTAGCAGGTCTCGATGTCGTGATCGCCGTCCATCAGCACTTCCGGTTCCACCATCGGCACCAGGCCCTGCTCCTGGCACAGCGCGGCATAGCGCGCCAGCGCGTGGCTGTTGGCTTCGATGCAGGTGCCCGAGGGGATGTCCTCGCCGATGTTGATCACCGCGCGCCACTTGGCGAAGCGCGCACCGAGCTTGTAGTACTCCTTCAGGCGATCGCGCAGCCCGTCCAGACCCTCGGTGATCAGCTCGCCCGGGAAGCCCGCCAGCGGATGCGTGCCCTTGTCGACCTTGATCCCCGGAATCATGCCGTTGTCGGCCATGTACTTTGCGAACGGCACGCCGGCCTTGGTCGACTGGCGGATGGTCTCGTCGAACAGGATCGCACCGGACAGGTACTGGTTGGCGTTGGGCGCGGTCAGCAGCAGCTCCCGGTAGGCGCGGCGGTTTTCCTCGGAGGACTCGATGCCCACCCCGTCGAAACGCTTCTGGCAGGTGCTGGCCGATTCGTCGATGGCGATGATGCCCTTGCCCGGCGCGACCATGGCGCGGGCGGTTTCAGCGAGTTGTTCGATGCTCATGGCGAAGGCGTCCGGGCGGCGGAAAGGGACCCGAATTATAGCGACCACCCCAACCGCAGGTCCGCACCAGCGGAACCGCATGCAAGGCAGCAGCCTTCAAGGGTCTTATCGGCGGAGGACGGCCTTACGCGGCCGACGGACAGAGCATCGAGACAAGCACAATGTCGCGCGCCTCGCTGGTTTACAGCTCGCCCAGCCCCTCCGCCCTTCCGTCCTCGCCCACCTGCAGCAGGCGCAGGGTGTTGGTGGCGCCGTGGGTCTCCATGCGTTCGCCGCTGGTGAACACCACGCGCTCGCCGGGCCCGAGCAGGCCGGCCTCGACCAGCACCCGGATGCTGCCACGACCGGCCTCGCCCGGGGTTTGGCCGCGGCTGTCGTAGTCCATGGGGAACACGTCGCGGATCAGGCCCATGCGTCGACGCGCGCCGGCATGGCGGGAGAACGCGTAGATCGGCGCCTTGGAACGGAACCGCGACAGATAGCGGGCGGTGCCACCGGATTCGGTCATGGCCACGATCGCGCCGACGCCGATGTGCTCGGTCAGGAACATGGTGGCCATGGCGATGGCCTGGTCGGCGCGCTCCAGGTCGCGCGCGGCCTTTTCGAAATTGGTGTCGGATTCGAACTGGCGCTCGGCGCCCACGCAGATGCGCGCCATCGCTTCGACCGCTCGCACCGGGTAATTGCCGGCCGCGGTTTCCTGCGACAGCATCACCGCATCGGTGCCGTCGATCACCGCATTGGCGACGTCCAGCACCTCGGCACGGGTCGGAATGGGGCTGTCGACCATCGACTGCAGCATCTGGGTGGCGGTGATGACCACCTTGCTCTGCGCAAGCGACTCGCGAATGATCTTCTTCTGCAGGCCGGGCAGCTCGGCATCGCCGATCTCCACGCCCAGATCCCCGCGCGCGACCATCACCACGTCGCTGGCCTCGACGATTTCCACCAGGTTCTCGATCGCCTCGGCCCGCTCGATCTTCGACACCAGGGCCGCATCGCTGCCGTGGCTGCGCGCGATGCGGCGCGCGTCGTGCATGTCCTGGGCGTTGCGGCAGAACGACACGGCGATGAAATCCACGCCGATCTGCGCGGCCACGCCGATGAGCGTTTCGTCGTGCTCGGTCAGCGCGCCCAGCGACAGTCCGCCGCCCTGCTTGTTCAGGCCCTTGCGATTGGACAGCGCGCTGTCGTTGAGCACCCGGGTGGCGATGCGCTCGCCTTCGATGCTCTCGACCTGCAGCTGGACGACACCGTCATCGAGCAGCAGCACATCGCCGGGTTTCAGATCGTTGGGCAGGCCGAGATAGCTGACCCCCACCTGGTGCTCGTCGCCCAGGGGTGCGTCCGCGCTGGCGACCAGGTCGAAACGCTCGCCCTGGCGCAGCTTGACGCGATCGTTGGCGAATTTCTCGATCCGGATCTTCGGTCCCGGCAGATCGGCGAGGATGCCGACCTCGCGTCCGGCACGTGCGGCCGCATCCCGCACCGCCTGCGCGCGCGCCACCTGGGCGGACGGATCGCCATGGGAGAAGTTGAGCCGCACCACGTCCACGCCCGCGGCGAGCAGTGCATCGAGCACCCCGGGCGCATCGGTCGCGGGGCCTAGCGTAGCGAGGATCTTGGTGCGGCGTCGGTGTTCGGTCATCGTGTGTTCCCTCCACCGATCACGCTAGCACAAGCCGCAGCGCCGGCAGCTGTCTTCGCGTGATTGTCATGGCGTGCTACGCACAGGTTATATGTGACGGTTTTGCGGAGCGCAGCACCGACGTGTACGGCGGCAACGCAGCGGCGACCTGCTCGACGGCCGTCCATCGTCAGTTCCGAGGCTTCAAGACGCCCGCGCCTGCAGCGCAGCGACGGCAGGCAGGGTCTTGCCCTCGAGGAATTCCAGAAACGCGCCGCCGCCCGTGGAGATGTAGGAAATGTCGTCGGTGATGCCGTATTTGGCGACCGCAGCCAGGGTGTCGCCGCCGCCGGCGATCGAGAACGCGCTCGAATCTGCGATCGCACGGGCCAGGGTCTGCGTGCCCTTGCCGAAGGCGTCGAACTCGAACACCCCGACCGGTCCGTTCCAGACCACGGTGCCGGCCTTGCGGATCAGTTCGGCATAGCGCGCCGCGGTGTCCGGACCGATGTCCAGGATCATGTCGTCGGCGCCGACCGCGTCCACCGGCTTCACGGTGGCAGGCGCATCGGCTTTGAACTCGGGGGCCACGACCACATCGGTCGGAACCGGGATCTCCGCGCCGCGCGCCTTCGCCTCGGCCATGATCTGCCGCGCGGTGTCGATCAGGTCGGCTTCGACCAGCGACTTGCCGACACCATGGCCCTCGGCGGCGATGAAGGTGTTGGCGATCCCGCCGCCCACGATCAGCTGGTCGACCTTGCCGACCAGAGAGGACAGCAGCTCGAGCTTGGTGCTCACCTTGCTGCCGGCGACGATCGCCAGCAGCGGCCGCGCCGGATGCTCGAGCGCCTTGGCCAGTGCATCGAGCTCGGCCATCAGCAGCGGGCCGCCGGCGGCCTGTTTCGCGAAGCGGATGACGCCGTGGGTGGAAGCCTGCGCGCGGTGCGCGGTGCCGAAGGCATCCATGACGAAGACATCGCACAGGGCCGCGTACTGCTTCGACAGGGTCTCGTCGTCCTTGCCCTCGCCCGGATTCATGCGGCAGTTCTCGAGCAGCACGAGCTGGCCCGGGGCGATCTCCACGCCACCCAAGTAGTCGCGCAGCAACGGCACCTCCCGGCCCAGCAGCTCGGACAGCCGCGCGGCCACCGGCGCCAGCGAGTCGGCTTCGCTCCACTGCCCTTCCTTCGGCCGCCCCAGATGCGAGGTGACCATCACCGCGGCGCCGGCATCGAGCGCCATGCGCAGGGTGGGGATCGAAGCGGTGATGCGCTGGTCGGCGGTGACCTTGCCGTCGGCGACCGGGACGTTGAGATCCTGGCGGATCAGCACACGCTTGCCGGCGAGATCGAGGTCGGTCATGCGGAGGATGGACATCAGGAGGCTCGTGATGGGGGATCGGGTCGCCATTGTCCGCGGCGCGCGAAACGCAGGCAAACTGGTGGCTGGCCTGGATCACCGGCGCCGATGAACCAGGAGCCCGATGCCAGCCGATTCAGCGCCGATCACGACCCTGCCGCGGATCGCCTGGCGCTGGCTGCTCGCGCTTGCGCTCGCGCGTCTGGCGTTGCATGTCGCGACGAACGGCCAGTATGGATTCCATCGCGACGAACTCGCGGTGCTGGACGACGCCCGACAGCTGGCCTGGGGCTATGTCGCCTATCCGCCGCTGACGCCATTCCTGGCGCATGTGTCGATGCAACTGTTCGGCGAGACGACGTTCGGGTATCGGCTCCCGTCGGCGCTGGCGCAGGCGCTGGCAACGCTGCTGGCGGGCCTCATCGCACGCGAGCTGGGCGGAAACCGGACCGCGCAGTGCCTGGCGGCGTTCGTCATCGCATGCGTTCCGTTCTCGATGCTGGCCGGCTCGATGCTGCAGTACACCAGTCCGGATTACCTGTGGTGGGTGCTGGCCGCTTGGCTCCTGCTGAAGCTGGCCACCGGTGGCGACCGGCGCTGGTGGCTCGCACTGGGACTGGTGATCGGCCTGGGCATGATGACCCGCTACACGATGCTGTTCTGCGCGGCCGGGATCGTCGCCGCGGTATTGGCAACGCCGCTGCGCCGCGATCTGCGCAGCCCGTGGCTGTGGGGAGGCGTGACGCTCTCGTTGCTGGTGTTCGCGCCGAATGCGTGGTGGCAGTGGCGGCATGATTTCGTCTATCTCGATTTCGTTGCCCACATCCATGCGCGCGATATGCGCATTGGTCGCACCGAGGGGTTCCTGATCGGCCAGCTGCTGGTCGGCGCGGGCCCGCTGCTGGTGCCGTTGTGGCTAGCAGGCCTGGCCTGGCTGGCGCTGGCGAAGCAGGCCATACGCGGTCGCGTGCTGGCGTGGCTGTACGCCGTGCCCCTGCTGCTGTTCTGGCTGGCCGGTGCGCGCGACTACTACCTGGCGCCCGCATATCCGATGCTGCTGGCGGCCGGCGCGGTGGCGCTGGAAGCCGGGATGTCGCGATTGCGCCCGGCCTTCCGACGCTGGGCCAGCGCCGGCGCGGCAGTGGTGTTGCCGGCGGCGTTCGCCGCCGCGGTCGCGATCGCGTTGCCGGTCTCGCCCATCGGCTCGGCCGGTTGGCGCATCAGCCGCAGCGTGCACGACAATTTCGCCGAGCAGGTGGGCTGGCCGGAACTCGTCGCCCAGGTGGCGCAGGTCTACCACGCATTGCCCGAAGCCGAGCGAAAGCATGCGGCGATCTACGCCAACAATTACGGCGAAGCCGGTGCGATCAACCTCTACGGACCGCGGCTGGGCCTGCCACGCGCGATCAGCGCCATCAACAGCTACTGGTACCGCGGTTACGGCGATCCGCCCCCGACCACGGTGATCGTGCTCGGCGACGATGCCCAAGGCATCAGCGACACGCCCGGAGACTGCACGCTGGCGGGCCGCGTCCGTATACCCCACGGCGTGGAAAACGAGGAAAGCGGGCATCCCGACATCTACCTCTGCCGCAACCTGCGCATCGACTGGGCCAAGGCCTGGCCGCTGATGCGCAGCTTCGGCTGACCGGAAACGAAGAAGCCCCGCACTGGCGGGGCTTCGACGATCGGACGCGGCCTTGCGACTTATTTGCCGGCGACCACGCGCACCATTTCCAGGCACTTGTTGCTGTAGCCCCACTCGTTGTCGTACCAGCTGACCAGCTTGACGAAGGTGGGATCCAGAGCGATGCCGGCGTCGGCGTCGAAGATCGAGGTCCGCGCGTCGCCGCGGAAATCGGTGGCCACCACCTTGTCCTCGGTGTAGCCGAGGATGCCCTTGAGCGCGCCCTCGCTCTGCGCCTTCATCTCGGCCTTGATCTCGTCGTAGCTGGCCGGCTTCTCAAGCTCGACCGTGAGGTCGACCACCGAGACGTCGCTGGTCGGCACGCGGAAGCTCATGCCGGTGAGCTTCTTGTTGAGCTCCGGGATCACCACGCCGACGGCCTTGGCGGCGCCGGTGGACGAGGGAATGATGTTCTCCAGGATGCCGCGCCCACCGCGCCAGTCTTTGTTGCTGGGTCCATCGACCGTCTTCTGGGTGGCCGTGGCGGCATGCACCGTGGTCATCAGCCCGCGCTTGATGCCCCACTTGTCGTGCAGCACCTTGGCCAGCGGCGCCAGGCAGTTGGTGGTACACGACGCATTGGAAATGATCGCCTCGCCCTTGTAGGTCTTGTCGTTGACCCCGTAGACGAACATCGGCGTGTCGTCCTTGGACGGCGCCGACAGGATCACCTTCTTGGCGCCGGCATCCAGATGCTTCTGCGCGGTGGTCTTGTCCAGGAACAGGCCGGTGGACTCGATCACCACCTCGGCGCCGACCTCGTCCCACTTCAGGTTGGCCGGGTCGCGCTCCTGGGTCAGGCGGATCTTCCTGCCGTTCACCACCAGCGCGCCGTCCTCGATCTTCGCCTCGCCCTTGAAGCGGCCGTGCACCGAATCGTAGGCCAGCATGTAGGCCAGGTAGTCCGGCTCGAGCAGGTCGTTGATCGCGACGATCTCGATGTCGTCGGCGAAATTCTCCACTGCCGAGCGCAGCACGTTACGTCCGATGCGGCCGAAGCCGTTGATGCCTACCTTGATCGCCATGGAAGTTCCTGTGAGGGGGAGGGACAGGGGAAAAGACAGATTTTACGCGGTTTTTGGCGGCTTCAGGGCTGCGGCTGCGCTACTCCGCCCGGCGCACAGCCGGATTGACTCTAGTCAAATCCGGCACGCCGGCGAAATGGACACTGGCGCCAGTTCACATCGCCCACGAGGGCCACTCATGTCCAAGCAACTGCCCCCACTCTGCGCCGCGCTCGCGCTCGGCACCCTGGCCACACCGGCCCTCGCCCAGTCCGCCGGCGACTGGACGTTCGGTGTCGGCGTCCACCAGGTCAACCCGAAGTCCGACAACGGATCGCTCGCCGGCAACACCCTCGAGGTCGAGGTCGACGACGACATCAAGCCGACCATCACCGCCGAATACTTCATCCGCGACAACCTGGGCATCGAGGTGCTGGCCTCGTGGCCGTTCGAACACGACATCGCCATCGTCGGTGTCGGCACGGTCGGTTCGACCAAGCAGCTGCCGCCGACCGTGTCGCTGCAATACCACTTCGACGCGGGCAGGGTGCGGCCGTTCGTTGGCGCTGGCGTCAACTACACGATGTTCTTCAGCGAAGACACCCGCGGCGCGCTGGAAGGCACCCGGCTGACCCTGGACGATTCCTGGGGCCTGGCCGCCCATGCGGGCCTGGATTTTGCGATTGGCGAACGCGGCGCGGTGCGGGTGGATGTGCGCTGGATGGACATCGACACGGACGTCGAGCTCGACGGCGCCGACCTGGGCACGGTGCAGATCGATCCGCTCGCCTACGGCGTCGCCTACGTGTTCCAGTTCTGACGCTCGCCCGGCGGTGAATCGCCCCCGTTCCAGTCGGAGCAGGGGGCCTGCTCCGGTAAAGTGGCGGCATGGACCAGACCCCGGCAATCCCAGGCACGATCCAGGCCCCGCCGACGCGTTCACGGCGCCCAGTGCGCCTGCTGTCGCTGACCGTTTTGATCCTGCTGCTTCTGGCCGGCCCGGTGGGCGCGTGGAGCGCGCTGGGCCATCGTCTGGTCGGCGAACTGGCCCAGCGCCACCTGACGCCTCAGGCCCTGTCACAGGTGCAGGCGCTGCTGGCCGACGAGCCCGATCCCAGCCTGGCCGGCGTGGCGACCTGGGCCGACGACCTGCGCAACAGCGATCCGCCGCGCTTCAAGCTGACCTCGAAATGGCATTACATCAATGCCAGGGGCGGAGGGTGCGGTTTCGATGTCGCGCGCGACTGCAGCGAAGGTTGCGTCGTCACCGCGATCGAACGCCAGCGCGCCATCCTGGCCGACGGCAGCCAGCCGCTCGCGGCCCGGCGCGACGCGCTGAAGTTCATCGTCCACTTCGTCGGCGACGTGCACCAGCCGATGCACGCCGGCAACCGCACCGATGCCGGCGGCAACGGCTACCAGATCAGCCTGCGCACCGGCCTTGCGCCCGAAGCCTATGCGAAGGACAAGTACGTCGACGGGGTGATGGGTACCAACCTGCATGCGGTCTGGGACTACTACGTCCTCGGCGAGCGCGGTCTCACCCTGCCGCAGTACGCCGACAAGCTCGACGCCCTGCCCTGGCCGCCCTTGCCGGACCAGCCGCTGTCGCCGCCGCTGGCCTGGGCCGGCGAGTCGTGCCGGCTGATCGACGCGCGCGGCCTGTACCCGCCTGGCCACAAGATGGACCAGACCTATCCCGACGCGATGCGACCGCTGGCCGAGCAACGCGTCAGGCAGGCGGCGTACCGGCTCGCCACCGTGCTGAACGAGACGCTCGGGTCCGCGAACGCAGCGCGATGAAGCCGACGGTCGCCCCGTTCCATCACGCCGGTACCGGCACCTGGAGCTATCTGGCCTGGGATCCGGCCACGCGCGAGGCGGCGATCGTCGATCCGGTGCTGGACTACGACGGCGCCTCCGGCCGCGTCACTTTCGTCTCCGCCCAGGCGTTGGTCGACGCCGCGGCCGCCAGCGGCCTGCAGGTGCGCTGGCTGCTGGAAACCCATGCGCACGCGGACCATCTTTCCGCCGCGCACTGGCTGAAATCGAACCACTACCCGGATGCCGTGCTCGCGATCGGCGCCGGCATCGTGCGGGTGCAGGACACGTTTCGCGCCATCTACAACCTCGACCCCGGGTTTCGCGCCGATGGATCGCAGTTCGACCGGCTGTTTGTGGACGGAGAAACCTTCCGCATCGGCGACCTGCAGGCACGGGTCCTCTCCGTGCCGGGTCATACCAGCGACAGCAGCGCCTATCTGGTCGGCGATGCGCTGTTCACCGGCGATTCGCTGTTCATGCCCGACGGCGGCACCGCGCGCTGCGATTTTCCCGGCGGCGATGCGGCGATGCTGTACGCCTCGATCCAGCGCCTGTACGCACTGCCCGACGAAACCCGGGTGTTCATCTGCCACGACTACGGCCCGGGTGGCCGCGCCCCCGCCTGCGAAACCACCATCGGCGCGCAGAAGCGCGGCAACATCCACGTGCGGGCGGACACCGGGGAAGCCGAGTTCGTGGCCCTGCGCCGGGCGCGCGACGCGACCCTGCCGATGCCGGCGCTGATCATCCCTTCGGTGCAGGTCAACATCCGCGCCGGTGCGTTACCGCAGCCCGAAGACAATGGCGTGCGCTATCTGAAGGTGCCGCTGGACACGCTATGACGGTAACCGTGCGTGCCGAACCGTCGATGTCGCATCGCGGACGCCGGGCTGCGGGATGAGCGAGATCGAACTGCTGCTGACCGCGCTGTTCTTCGCCGTCGCCGTGCTCTATTCCTCGGTCGGCCATGCCGGCGCCAGCGGTTACATCGCCTCGATGGCGCTGCTCGGTTTCGCGCCCGAACAGGTGCGGCCGACAGCGCTCGCGCTGAACCTGCTGGTTGGCGGCATCGGCCTGCTGCGCTGGTGGCGCGGCGGGCATGTGCGCTGGCGCAACGTGCTGCCCTTCGTACTCGCCTCCGCACCGGCCGCGTTCTTCGCCGCACAGATCAGATTGCCGAAGGAGAGCTACTCGCTGCTGCTGGGCCTGGTGCTGCTGGCGGCGGCGATCGGCGTGTTCCGCAGCGCCTCGCGCGCCGAAGCCAGCGACGCGCACGATGCGGGGCGCACCGTTCCGTGGCTTGCGGCGCTGCTGATCGGGGCCGCGATCGGCCTGTTGTCGGGCCTGACCGGCACCGGCGGCGCGATCTTCCTGACCCCGATCCTGCTGTTCGCGCACTGGATGCCCACGCGCGAGGCCAGCGGCACTTCGGTCGCATTCGTCTGGATCAATTCGCTCACCGGCCTGGCCGGGCTGATGCATGCCAGCGGCACCCTGCCCCAGGCCCTGCCGCTGTGGCTGGGCGCGGTCGCGCTGGGCGCGCTGATCGGCACCCAGCTCGGCCTGCGCTGGCTGCCGGTCAGGGGCCTGCGCTACGCCCTGGGGATCGTGCTGCTGATTGCGGCGGGGAAGTTGCTGTTCGCCTGAGTGAAAATTAACAGGACAGCGACGATGATGCCGGCATGACGCAGTCCCGCTTGCCGGCGTTCTTCGACTCCCTCGACGATGCGGTCGCCTCCCTGCTCGCCAGCATTGAAGGCCCGCTCCGGGTCGGCGCGCCGTTGGGGATCGGGAAGCCGCACCGCTTCCTCAACGCCCTGTACGCACGCATCGAAGCCGACCCCTCGCGGTCGCTGACGCTCTACACGGCGCTGTCGCTGGATCCCCCCTCAGGGTCGAGCGCGTTGGAAAAGCGTTTCCTCGCGCCGTTCGTGGCACGCCTGTACGGCGATGACTTCCCGCGCCTGACCTACGTGCAGGCACAGAAGCGCGACGCTCTGCCGGCGCATGTCCACGTCGAGGAGTTCTACCTGCAGTCCGGCGCGTTGCTGGGCTCATCGCAGGCGCAGCGACGCTACTCCAGCCTGAACTACACGCATGTGGCACGTGCACTGGCCGATCGCGGCATGAACGTACTGGTGCAGAAAGTGGCGAGCAACCCGGACGACACCCGGCTGTCGCTGTCGTCCAATACCGACCTCACTTTCGATGCGATCGACGCGATCGTCGCGCGTGGACTGCCGCGGCCGGTGCTGGTCGCCGAGATCGACCCGCAGCTGCCGTGGCTGGACGGCGTGGCCGCGGTGGACGCCGGCTTCTTCGACATGGTGGTCCTGCCGCCTCCGCTGCATTCTGGCGCGTACCCGCCGCTGTTCGCGCTGCCACGCCAGCCGGTCAGCGACGCCGACTACGCCATCGGCTTCTACGCCAGCGCGCTGGTACGCGACGGCGGCACCCTGCAGATCGGGATCGGCGCACTGGCCGATGCGCTCTGCCATGCGCTGGCGCTGCGGCATACGGACAACGCCGCCTACCGGCGCGTGCTGCAGGCGCTGGATTCGGAACTGGAACGCAATGGCGCGGTGGTCGCCAGCGGGGGTCTCGATCCGTTCGAGCGCGGGCTGTACGGCTGCAGCGAAATGATCAACGAGGGCTTCAAGCGCCTGGTCGAATCCGGCGTGATCCGGCGCAAGGTGGTGGACAACGAAGCGCTGATGCGGCGCGTCGCCGACGGCACCGCCGACCTGTCGGACAAGAAGCTGCTCGAACGCGACGGCGAGTTTCTGCATGGCGCGTTCTTCCTGGGCTCGCCCGACTTTTACGACTGGCTGCGTAACCTGGACGCCAGGACCCGGCGCGGCATCGGCATGCGCCGAGTGAGCGAGGTCAACGAGCTCTACGGCGGCAACGAAACGCTTGAACGCCTGCAGCGCCGCGACGCGCGCTTCTTCAACACCTGCATGATGGCCACCGCGCTCGGGGCCGCGGTGTCCGACGGCCTGGAAGACGGCCGCGTGGTCTCCGGCGTCGGCGGCCAGTACAACTTCGTTGCGATGGCGCACGCCCTGCCCGATGCGCGTTCGGCGCTACTGCTGCGCGCCACGCGCGACGAGGGGGGCAGGCCGAAGCCCAACATCCGCTGGAACTACGGCCACACTACGATCCCGCGCCATCTGCGCGATCTCTACATCACCGAATACGGCATCGCCGACCTGCGCGGCATGGCCGACGAGGACTGCGTCATCGCCATGTCCGCGATCAGCGATGCGCGTTTCCAAACGCAGCTGCTCGATCGCGCAAAGACCCATCTGAAGCTGGACAAGGACTTCAAGGCTGCCGACGCGTGGAAACGCAATACGCCTGGGCGCCTGCGTGATGCCCTGGCGTCGCTGCGCGCCGACGGCACCTTGCCGGACTATCCGCTGGGCAGCGATTTCACCGCGGCCGAACAGCGCCTGGTCAAGGCATTGGGCTGGCTCAGGGCCAATACGGCCACGCCCTGGGCGAAGGCAATGACGCTGTTCCGCTCGACCTTCGCGGGCCGGACCGCCGACCGCGAAGCGCTGGCGCGCATGCAGCTGGACAAGCCGCAGGGGCTGCGCGAGAAGCTGCTGACCCGGCTGGTGGCGTACGCGCTCAACAGCACACGCGGCTGAGGCGGGCCGTGTTCAAGCGATCGCTTGTCGCCGTGCCACGCTACGGCCGCGGGTTCGCGCGCATTTCGCGCCGTGCGCGGCCATCGGCCGCGACGCGCGCAGCCTCAGCGGTTCCGGCGCCGCCGCGGTTGCCATGCGGCGCGCAGCCGCTCCAGGCCCTCGTGCCTGTCGGCCGATTCCAGCAGCGCGTAGCCGAGCGTCGCCGCGGTCATCAGGCTCTCGCTCAGCGCCGAATGCGCGTGCGAGGCGCGGTCGCCCAACCGCTGCAGGCGCTCCAACCGCGGGCGCAGCTGGTCGAGCGCGCGCAGCATCTCGCCGGCGTCGGCCACGCCCATGCCCTCGGCGTCGAGCTGCGGGTTGAGCACCAGACGCATCAGCGTCTCGCGGCAGAACCGCTCGGCATCGCCCTGCAATCGGGTTTCCGGCATCGGCTGGAACGAGCGCAGGGTCGGCCGTCCCGGCAACTCCTCATCGTCCTCGTCGCATTCCTCGTCGACCGTGAGCAGGCGCTCCAAGTGCGATTCGACGACATCCATCGCCTCGTCGATTGCCCGCAGCTTCCGCAGGCTCATGGTGAGGGAAAGCCGCTGGTCGTCTTCGTTCATGTGCAAGTCCCTTGCATGTGGCACGCGCCGCCCTGTGATCTGCGATCGCGGCGAGCGGATTCTGGCAGATCGGCGCGATCACGGCGCGCTGGGACCGGGCAACCGGGGCAGGCGCAATCGGATCGCACGCAGTGCGGTGGCCGCCTCGTCGCACAACCATTCCCTGAAACAGGCGATCTTGTGCGCCTGCCTGCGTACGGCCGGATAGGCCAGCCAGAAGCGCCGTCCGTCGGTGGCCACCAGCGGATGCGCGGGGACCAGGCGCCCGGCTTCGATGTCGTCACGGAACAGCACCGGTGAACCCATCGCAATGCCCTGCCCTGCGATCGCTGCGGCGATGTCCAGGTATTCGGCCGAAAAGGTGGTGCCGAAGCGGTCAGGGCGGGGCACGCAATCGGCACCGAGCGCGCGATACCACAGCGCCCACCAGTCGGGCCGACCCAGCAACGGCAACTCGGGTCGCGCCTGCGGATCGGCCAGATCCGCGCAGGCGCCGAGCATCGCCGGCGCGCACAGCGGCATGAACACGCTGGGGAACAGTTCCACAGTCGCCAGCCCAGGCCAGTCGCCATGGCCATTGCGGATGGCAGCATCGAACCGCCCCGACGCCAGGTCCTGGGGCTCGGGCGAGAGATCGAGTTCGAACGCGATGTCCGGATGCCGGGCGCGGAAGCGGCCCAACCTGGGCGTCAGCCAACTCGTGCCCAGCGTGGGCAGGGTGGTGACCGACAGTCGCAACGCATCGACGTCCGCCGCCTTCGCGAAGCTCGCCCGCAGCAGGGCGAAGGCACGGGTAGCCTCTGCCGCCACCAACTCTCCGGCCGCAGTGAGCTCGACGCGCTGTGCATGACGCCGGAACAACTGCATGCCGGTCTGCGCTTCCAGCCGGCGGACGTGGTAGCTGACCGACGCCGCGGTGGTGTCGAGTTCCTGCGCTGCGGCGGCGAAGCTGCCCACGCGCGCGGCCGCCTCAAAGGCACGGATCGAGGCAAGCGAAGGGAGACGCCGATCGTCGACCATAAGTCTGACTTAGGCTGGCGGGTCGACTTCGGGTGGTCAAGGGCCGATGGTCTTGCCACGCTCCAGCGCATCGGAACAACGGGAGAACAGCATGCGCAGACGGAATTTTCTCGCGTCCCTGGCCGCGACGGGAGGATTGACAGCCCTCGGCGTGCCCATGTGCGCGCCTGCCTGGGCAGCGGACCCGGCGATGACGCATGCCCGCGACTGGGCCTGGCTGCGCGGTACGTGGAAGGTCTGGCATCGGCGGCTCAAACACCGCCTTGCGGGTGACCACACCTGGGAGGAATTTCCCGGGCGTAGCGCGATGTGGCTGACCATGGACGGGCTGGGCACGATCGACGACAACATCGTCGAATTACCTGGCGATGCCTATCGCGGCCTGGGCATCCGCGCGTTCGATGCCGCAGCCGGTTCGTGGTCGATCTGGTGGCTGGACGGTCGCGACCCGACCCGGATCGACCCGCCGGTGCGCGGCACCTTCCAGGGCGACACCGGCACGTTCATCGGCCACGACACGCTGCGCGGAAAGCCCATCGTCATGCGCTTCCGCTGGCGCGACATCAACGGCCCGCGGCCCTGGTGGGAGCAGGCGTTCTCCCCCGACAACGGCGCGAGCTGGGAAGTGAACTGGCGCAACTGGTTCACCCGCACCGCGGCCGAGCCCGCGTTCTTGCCCCTGCGCGACGACGCGCCGCACGACTTCGATTTCCTGGTGGGCCGCTGGCAGGTCCGCCACCGGCGTTTGCGGCAACGATTCGCCGGGAGCCAGGCCTGGGACGCATTCGACGGCACTCTCGTCAACTGGCCGGTGCTGGGCGGCCACGGCAACGTGGGCGACAACCTGATGCGCTTTCCCGACAGCCCGGTGCGGGGTATCGGAATCCGCGCCTTCGATCCATCGACGAAACAGTGGCTCAGCTGGTGGCTCGACGGCAGGTTCCCTGGCGCGATCGGCGCCCCGGTACGCGGCGGGTTTGCCGATGGCATCGGCACCTTCGTCGGCGACGACACCCACGAGGGACGTCCGGTGAAGACGCGCGTGATCTGGTCGCGGATCACGCCGCATTCGGCGCGCTGGGAACAGGCCGGTTCGACCGATGGTGGGGCCACCTGGGAATCGAACTGGATCAGCGACTTCACGCGGCAGTCCTGAGGACGATTCGTGCACCGGACAACCAGACCAGCCCAACCCATGCGCAATCTCCTGCTCGGCCTGGCGCTTACCGTCGTGGCCAGCGCCGGCGTCGCCAGACCAGCCGCGGAGCCGGTACTGGAGATTGTGGGCGAAGCAACGCCGTTCGCGCCTGGTATCGCTTCGACAGTGCACGCCGAGATCCGCCTGACCTTGAGCCCCGACGGCAATACCGCACTCTGGTTCAGCCGCGACCGCCCCGGAGGCGCGGGGGGTTACGACATCTGGATGTCGCGCCGCACCACCGGCGTCTGGGGCGAGGCATCGCCCGTCGCGTTCAATTCGCCTACCCGTGATTTCGATCCGGCGTTCTCGTCGGATGGCCGCTTCGTTTATTTCTGCTCGGACCGGCCCGGCGGCATGGGCGGCGACGATCTGTACCGCGTCGCGGTGACGGGTGCCGGCTTTGGCGCGGTCGAGCATTTGGGCCCAGCCGTGAACAGCGCGGCCAACGAGTTCGCGCCCATGCTCGCACCGCTGGGCGACCGGCTGCTGTTCTCGAGCGACCGCTCCGGCGGCAACGGTGGGCACGACCTGTTCGTGGCAGCGCGCGCGGGAACGGGGTTTGCGCTTGCGCAGCGTGTGCCCGGCGCAGTGAACACTGCGGCGAACGAATTCGATGCCACGTTCTTGCACGATGGCGAAACCGTCGTGTTCGCACGCGCACAGGATTTCCGCCGCGACCGCGTCGACATGTTCGTCTCCTCGCCGCGTGCCGGCCATTACCTCGCAGGCGAACGGCTGCCATCGCCGGCCAACAGCCGTCGTTACGACAGCTACGGCGCGATGCTCGACTGGTCGACCCCGGACACCATCACACTCTCCGCCGAACGTGCTGACGGACAGGGCATGGACCTGTACCGGCTGCGCTACCGCCTGCGGGCGATTGCCCACGACGCTGCCGACTAGACCTGGCCCACGGGCGGCGCTGCGTCGAGCGCAGTCGCCATCCGCAGCTTATGTCCCCCGCTACAGCGCGTTCGCCGCCTGCACGACGTGGTCGACCGTGAAGCCGAAATGCGGGAACAGTTTTTCGGCCGGGGCGCTAGCGCCAAAGCGGTCGATGCCGATCACCGCCCCGTCCAGGCCAACGTACTTGCGCCAGAAGTCGCCGACGCCGGCTTCGATGGCGACGCGTTTGCGCACTGCCTTCGGCAGCACCGCCTCGCGATACGCGGCATCCTGGCGGTCGAAGACATCGGTCGAGGGCATCGATACCACGCGCACCCGATCGCCGAGCTGCGCGGCCGCGTCTATCGCCAGGCCGACTTCCGAGCCGGTCGCGATCAGGATGAGCTCCGGCGTGCCGTTGCTGTCCTTCAACACGTAGCCGCCGCGCGCGATGTCGGCGAGCTGGGCATCGCTGCGTGGCTGGTGCGGCAGGTTCTGGCGGCTGAAGACCAGGCAGCTGGGACCGTCACGGCGTTCGATGGCTGCTTTCCACGCCACTGCCGATTCCACCGCATCGCAGGGGCGCCAGAGGTCGTTATGCGGGATGTATCGCAGGCTGGCGAGGTGCTCGATCGGCTGATGTGTGGGGCCGTCCTCGCCCAGTCCAATCGAATCGTGCGTATAGACGTGGATGGCGCGCGCGCCCATCAGTGCGCTCATGCGCACCGCGTTGCGGGCGTAATCGCTGAACACCAGGAAGGTCGCATCGTAGGGAATGAAGCCGCCATGCAGCGCCAGCCCGTTGCTGATCGCGGTCATGGCGAATTCGCGCACGCCGAAGTAGATGTAGTTGGCGTCCGCATCATCGGTGGCGACCGACTTGCTGCCCTTCCACAGGGTCAGGTTGGAATGCGCAAGGTCCGCCGACCCGCCGACCAGTTCCGGGAGCAGCGGCGCGAAGGCCTCGATCGCCATCTGCGAGGCCTTGCGCGAGGCGACCACCGGGCCATCGGCCTGCAGCCTGGCGATGTAGGCATCGGCGGCCGCAGCAAAACCTTCCGGCAAATCGCCGTGCGAACGGCGCGTGAGTTCATCCGCCTGCTGCGGAAACCGCGCCGCGTAGGCGTCGAACAGCTCGTTCCACTGCGCTTCGCGAAACCGCCCCACATCGCCGACCTTCCAGCCATCGTAGATCGCCTGCGGGATCTCGAATTCGCCGTGCGTCCAACCGAGCGCGGCGCGGGTGGCCGCGACTTCGTCCTTGCCCAGCGGTGCGCCGTGGCTGGATTCCTTGCCGGCCTTGTTCGGCGAGCCGAAGCCGATCGTGGTCCGGCAGCAGATCAGGGTGGGCCTGTCGGACCTCAATGCGGTATCGATCGCGGTCTTGATCTCGACCGCATCGTGCCCGTCCACGTTGCGGATCACGTTCCAGCCGTAAGCCTCGAAACGCGCGGGCGTATCGTCGGTGAACCAGCCATCGGTGTTGCCATCGATACTGATGTGGTTGTCGTCCCAGAACGCGACCAGCTTGTGCAGGCCCCAGGTGCCGGCGAGCGAGGCGGCCTCGTGCGAGATGCCTTCCATCAGGCAGCCGTCGCCCATGAACACCCAGGTGCGGTGATCGACGATCGCCAGCTCGGGACGGTTGTAGCGCTGTGCCAGCAGCTTCTCGGCCAGGGCGAAACCGACCGCGTTGGCGAAGCCCTGCCCCAGCGGCCCGGTGGTGGTTTCAACCCCGCAGGTCATGAAGTTCTCGGGATGGCCCGGGGTCTTCGACTCCAGCTGACGGAAGTGCTTCAGGTCATCGATCGTCAGCGGGTAGCCGGACAGATGCAGCAGTGCGTACTGCAGCATCGAACCATGCCCGTTGCTGAGCACGAAGCGGTCGCGGTTGAACCACTTGGGATTGGCCGGGTTGTGCTGCAGGTAGTCGTTCCACAGCACTTCGGCGATGTCGGCCATGCCCATCGGCATGCCCGGATGGCCGGAGTTGGCGGCCTGCACCGCGTCGGCGGCGAGGAAACGGATGGCGTTGGCAAGGTCGCGGCGGCTGGGCGTCGTCATGGGTCACTAGGCAATGGGGAATGTCCCGCGGACGGTGCGGGCGGCCTATTGTCCCATGGCCGGGCGACCGACCGGCTCAAACGGCCAGATCGCCTTCGTCGGCCAGGGAGGGCGCGTCGGCCTCGCCCTTCGACACCAGCGCGGCAATGCCCAGGTCGCCGGTGACGTTGACCGTGGTGCGGCACATGTCGAGCAGGTGGTTGACGCCCAGCACCAGCCCGATTCCCTCCGGCGGCACGCCGACCATGGCGCAGATCAACGCCACCACCGGCAGCGAGCCCGATGGCACGCCGGCGGTGCCGATGCCGCCCAGGATGCACACCAGCATCACCATGACCTGCTGGCCGATCGACAGCTCCACGCCGAAGAACTGGGCGAGGAACAGCACCGTCACGCCTTCGAACAGGGCGGTGCCGTTCTGGTTGGCGGTGGCGCCGATGGTCAGCACGAAGCGCGAGATCCGTCGCGGAAGGCCCAGCTCGCTATCGGCGATCCGCAGCGCCGTGGGCAGCGTGGCGTTCGACGAGGCGGTGGAGAACGCCATCAGCATCGCTTCCTGCGAGCCGCGGAAGAACCGGACCGGCGAGTAGTTGCCGAACACCTTGAGCGCGATCGGATAGATCACGAACAAATGGATCGCCAGCGCCCCGACCACCACGAGCACGTATGCGCCGAGCCGGAACACCAGGTCCCAGCCGAACAGCGCGGCCAGGTTGAACATGAAGCAGAACACCGCGTACGGCGCCAGCCGGATCACCAGCCCGATCAGGGTCATCGAAACCTCGAACAGGCCCTCGATGCCGCGCTTGAGCGTGGCGATCGCCGGCGTCTCCCTGCTCATCACGATGCCGATACCGAACATCAGCGCGAAGAACATCAGCGCCAGGATGCTGGCGTTGCTTGAGGCCGCGCCGATCACGTTCTGCGGCACGATCGCCAGCAGCATGTCCATGCCCTTGGGCTGCTCTGCGCTGTCCTTGACGATGGCTTGCGCGCGTTCGGCGCTTTCGCTCAGCAGCTGCTGTGCCTGCACCGGGTCGACGCCGGCACCGGGCTTGAACACATTCACCATCACCAGGCCCAGCAGCACCGCGATGCCCGAGAGCAGGACGGTGTATGCCAGCGTGCGCCAGCCGATGCGCCCGAGCGAGCGGATGTCGCCCATTTCCGACACGCCCACCACCAGCGCGGAGAACAGCAGCGGCACGATCAGCATGAAGATCAGGCTGAGGAACAGCGTGGAAAAGGGCTGGGTGACGTAGCGGGTCAGCGTCTGCACCCATGGCGCCTCGGTGCCCACGCTGTAGTACACCAGCAGGCCGAGCGCCAGGCCGGCGACGAAGCCGATCGCGATCTTCCAGTGCAGCGGCATGCGCGGCTTGGCGGCGGATGCGGACATGCGGAACTCCGTGTGGATCGAACCGCGGCAGCTTAACCGACCGCGCCGGGGTGCGATCACATCACGGGCTGCGTACGCTCGGGCTCGCGCTGGCGAGCGCCTCAACCGTCAATCGCGACCCGGATACAGCGGCGCCAGCAGCGGTGCGGCGCGCTTCCCCGCCCTGCGCCATGCGGGCGCACGCTTGAAAGCATGGCGCAACTGCGACAGCGCAGCATCCGGATCGCCGTTGCCCCAGCGCGCCTGCTGCAACGCACGCACGGCGGTCACCTGTGCACGATCCTCGAGCCGGTCGCAGACCGCATCCAGATCGGGGGCTGCTGGCGTCGCGGAGGCGCGCAGTGCCTCGGCCACGGCGCCTAGATCGCCGCCCGCAAGCGCCTGTTTGAGGTCGACCGTGCGTGTGTGTGTGCTGGCCGCTGCGGCGGGCGCCGGGTCGCTTGCCTGCTCAGCCGTCGTGGCGTGCGTCCGCCGATGCAGGCCCCACCACAGCGTCGCCAGCCATAGCAATGCGAACACCACCGTGGCCAGCGCCCAGGCATGCACCGCGCCCTGTACGAACGGCACCTCGATCCAGCGCTGGCGCGGATGCTCCGTTGCCGGCGCTGCCGTGACATCCGCAGCCTGAGCGTTCGTCCCAGGCGCGACGTCGAAGCTCGCGTCCGGCAGCGACGCCGTGCGTAGGGCTCCGGCCTGCACGTCCCACCAGTCCATCCGCGGGCCGGGCACGCGCAACGGACCCGGGCGTGACGGCACCACCGAGAACTTGCGCACCACGCGCACTTGCGGACGGCCCTGTTCGAACGACTCGGCGATCTGCGGGGGATCGGCAAAGACCTGCGCACCGGCGACGCTGCCCAGCTGCAACTCGGGCAGCTGGGTGGCGCTGGCGCCGTCCACGCGCGCTTCCACCGTGATGTTCGCCGCTTCGCCCGCACGTGCGGCCTGTGGCGTGGAGAGATATTGCAGGTTGAGCCCGCGCAACGGCAGCCAGGGCTGCGGTGCGTTCGCCGGCATCGGCCGCACCTGCAGCGTGCGCGGCGCGCCGCGTGCGCCGAGGTCGCGGCGGCCATCGCCAAACAGGTCGTCGAAGAACCCGCCCACGCCGACCCCCCGGAAGCGCGCACCGGGAATTGCGAGCGCACCGCTGCGTTCGGGAATCAGCAGGTAGCGTCGTTCGACGACGGTATAGCGCTTGCCGGCGACCTCGCGCTGGAATTGCAGGTCATCGCCTACCCGCTGCAGCGTGGCGCCTTGTGGGGCATCCTGGTCGAGCTGGCCGGAAATCAGCGAAGTCGCGTAGTACAGGCGCACGGTGTAGCCGACGGCCTGTTGCACGTACGGCGAATCCGCATCGGCCTGCGACTCGATGAACACGGTGCCGCCCGCGCGCGCCGGCGCGGGCGCGGCCGCCGAAACGCGCAGCTGCAGCGGCTGGGTGCGTTCGCCACCCACCGCCAGCGCAGGGATGCCAATGACCCCTCCGCGCAATGGCCGCAGCGCGACGGCGAACAGCACGCGACTGCGGCTGGCGCCGTTCACGATTTCGACCCGTCGGCTGCTGGTGTTGCCGGTCACCTCGAAATCCGGATACAGCGGCGAATAATCGGGGGTCGCCGCCGTGGCCTGGTCGGTTTCGATGTTGAGCGTGGCCGTCTCGCCCGCACCGATGCGATCGCGGTCGAGCCAGGCGCGCACTTCGGCGAACGCGGGGCTCGACAGCAACCATAGGGCCAGCAACGCACAACGCAGCAAACGACGCGCCATCAGTCCTCACCTCGCGCCTGGCGGCGCTCGTATTCCAGCTGGAACTTGGCGCGCAACAGCGCGCCCGGATCGTCGGGCACGCGGCGCAGCCAGGCTTCGTTGGCGATACCGCGCTCTCGCTGCGCAGCCTGTTCGGCGCGGTCCGGCTTTCCTTTTACGTCCTGGCCGCTGTTGGTCTGCCTCTGCTGTTCCAGCGCGCGCTGCATGCGCTGGCGCTGGGCCGCATCGGCGGCACGCTGCTGGGCCGGATCCTGCGTCGGCGGCTCTGCCGGCGAGCCCGTGTCTGCCTTGCCTTCCTGCTGGCTGTCCTGCTGCGGCGGCTTGCGCGCCTGCTGCGCGTCCTGCCCGCCCTCGCCAGGATCGCCCTGCGAGCCGGGGCGCGCCTGCGACTGCCCCGGTTGCGATTGCCGCGGATTCGGCTGGTTCTTGTTCGCGCCTTGCGGGGGCTTGCGCTTCATTGCCGCTTCGACCGCCTTGCGGTTCGCTAGGGCATCCTCCATGCCCGGCCGCCCTGCCAACGCGCGGTCGTATGCGGCGATGGCTTCTTCGTACCGGCCCTGCCTGGCGAGCGCGTTGCCGAGGTTGTAGGCGCCATCGGGGTTGTCCACGTCCGCAAACGCGCGGGCGGCAGCGGCGAAATCTTGCTTGCGATACGCCTGCTGGCCCTGTTGCATCCGCGCGTAGGCCTGCTGGTCCGGGCGCCGCCACAGGCTGGAGCGATTCGACGCGTCGTCCTCAGCATGCACCGGCGGCACAGGCAGGCACAGGCATAGCGCGAAGACCGCCAGAACCCCACCGCGCCGGAACGCCAGCGCCGCCAGCAACAGGAGTGGCGGCAGCAGCCAGTAGCCTTCGTCCAACCAGGTCGCCTGCTTCTCGCCCTGCGCCGAGCGCGCACCGGCCTGCACCGGATCCAGCACGCCGAGCGCGTCCAGGTCGCCGGAACCGGCCGTTAATACCTGGTAGCGACCCCCGCCGGCGCGGGCAACCGCCTGCAGCGAACGCGGATCCAGCCGCGCCTGGCCGATGCTGCCGTCGGGCCTGCGGAAGGCCGCGCCAGCGGCGCTGCCCATACCCAGCACGGATACGCGATAGCCCGCCGTGGCTGCCTGGGCGGCCGAATCCCGCGCATCGGCATCGGTTTCGCCGGTCAGCAGCAGGATGTCGCCGCGGTCGAATCCGGCCTGGCGCAGCAATCGCTGCGACCATGCGATCGCGCGGCCCGCGCGACTGCCGTCCTCGGGCATCACATCCGGATCCAGCGCGTCCAGGAACAGCGCGATATTGGCCACGTCGTCGGTCAGCGGCGCCACGGTGTACGCATCTTCGGCATAGGCCACCAGCGCCACCTGGCCGCCCTGTCGGTCCTTGAGCAGCTGCGCGATCTTGGCGCGCGCCTGCGCCAGGCGCGAAGGGGGCAGATCACCGGCCAGGGTCGCGCTGGACAGATCGAGCGCCACCACCAGCGGCGCACGCGTCTGCCACAGGGGCTGCTCCACGCGGCGCCAGCTCGGTCCCGCCATCGCGATACAGGCCAGCGCCAGCCCGAGCAGGGCCAGCCAGCGGCCGGTGCGTGCCTGCGTGGAGACGCGGGCCTCGAGCAGGTGCGGCAGCAGATGCGGATCCACCGCCTCGCGCCACACGCTCTGCTGACCGCGCCGCGACTGCCAGCCCCAGGCCAGCAGCGGCAAAGCCAGCAGGCCCAGCAGCCACAGCGGGCGCAGGAAGTGGAGGCCGTCGATGCCCAGGGCGCTCATGCCAGCCTCCGCCGAGGCCAGGCCGCCGCAAGCAATCCCAGGGCAAGCGATGCCCCCAGCGGCCAGGCGTAGCGCTCGATGCGCGGGCGCACGCTCTGGCCCGGACGCTCCACCGGCTCGAGCCGGTCGATCTCGGCATAGATGCCGACCAGCTCATCGGTATCGCGCGCACGGAAGGCGCGCCCGCCGGTGATATCGGCAATGCGCTTCAGGCCGGCTTCGTCGGTCATGTCGTCGCCGCCGGGCATGCGCAACGGCACCCCGAATACGTTCAGGCCTGCGCCATAGCCGCCGAAAGCAATGGTGTGGATGCGCACGCCTTCGTCGCGCGCCAGCTCCGCGGCCTTCTGCGGTTCCAGCGCGCCGGCGGTGTTGACGCCGTCGGTCAGCAACACCAGGACGCGCTGGCCCGAAGGCAGCGCGCGCAGGCGCTTGGTCGCCAGGGCAATGGCGTCGCCGATCGCCGTCTCGCGCCCGGCCAGGCCGACCATGCTGTCCTGCAGCTGCTGGCGCACGGTGTCGCGATCCAGGGTGAGCGGCGCGAGGACGAAGGCACGCTGGCCGAACACGATCAGCCCGACGCGGTCGCCGGCGCGGCGATCGAGAAAATCGGCCAGCACCGCCTTGGCCGCGGTCAGCCGATCGACCACGTCACTGCCCAGCTGCATGTCTTCCTCGCCCATGCTGCCGGACAGGTCGACCGCCAGCATCAGGTCGCGCCCCGCCTGCGGTGGCTGCAGCATCGGCCCGAGCAGCTGCGGCCGCGCCGCAGCGATGCACAGCAACCCCCAGGCCAGCCATGCGAGCAGGCCGACCCCGCGCGCGCGCGCCGGGCCCGCGCGACCGGCGATGCCATCGAGACGTTTGCCGAATGGAACCTTCAGCGCCGCCGCCGACGCATCGGCTACCGGCGGCAGGAGCCTGCGCAGCAGCCACGGCACCGGCAGCGCCAGCAGCAGCCATGGCCAGGCGAAGCCGTCGAAATCCTGCGGAAGCCATTGCGCCAGCCAGCTGGTCATCGCCCGGCGCCCATCCACTGCAGGAAACGCATGCGCGCAATCGTTCGCAGGCCAGCGACATCGGCTTCGGACACGTCGCGACGGAACGCACCTTCGACCAGTACGGCCCCTGTCCCGGCGGCAAACACCGGCTGCTTCAAACCCGCATCTAGGAAATGCAGCCAGTCTTCCCCTTGCAGCGTGTCGGCATTGGGATCGCGACGGCGTGCGGCGCGCCGCAGCAGTTCGGACATGGCGGCAATCTGGGCGGTGGGCGAGTCGGCCTGGGCCAGCGCATCATCGAACAGCCTGGCGATCGCGCGTTCGCGTCTGCGTCGACGCAGGCGCAATACCAGCAGGATCGCCGCGGCGGCGGCCACGACCGCGAGCAGCAGCCACCAGCCCGGCGCCGGCGGCCACCAAGACGGCGCGCTTGCGGCATGGATGTCGCGCAGTACGAGTCCGTCCGTCTGCATCGTCGCGTCCTGGGTCATCCTGCCTGGTTCATGCCGCCCGCGCGCGGCCGAGCAGGGGCAGCCAGGACTCGCTGGGGGCGTCCGTGGACAGCATCTGCACGCGCACGCCGCGCGCGGGCAGCTGCGCCAGCGCGGCTTCCACCGGGGCCACGAACTCCTGCCGCCAGCGCTGGCGCTGCCCCGACACGGCCAGGTCCAGCTGCACGCGATGCGACTCGACACCACGGCCGCCGGAGACGAACGGGAGGCTCGCCTGCGGCGGTCGCTGCTCCAGCGGGTCGGTGATCAGCAGCACGATCACCTCGTTGTGCATCGTGAGCGCCGGCCAGCGCTCGGCCGGCAGCGCCGCAATGCTGGCCGGATCGGCCAGTACCACCAGGCGTGAACCCGGGCGCAGCAGGCGCCTGGCATGATCCAGGGCGACACCGAGCCCGGCGTCTTCCTCCGGCGCGGCGGCATACCATCGGGTCAGCGCATCGAGCACCCGCAACGCGCCGCGCGGACCCGCCGCGGGCGGCACCGGCGCTTCCTTCAGCGAACCGCGCAGCGCCGCGACCCGATCGCCGTCGCGCACGGACGCCCACACGGCGACCGCGCCGGCGCGGGCCGCCTGCACCGACTTGAATCGGGTGCGGGTGCCGAAATACAGCGCCAGCGCGGTGTCGGCGACCACCAGGGTCAGACGCTCGCGCTCGGCCTGGAACAGCTTGGTATGCGGCTTGCCGCTACGCGCGGTCAGGCGCCAGTCGATATGACGGGCATCGTCGCCCTGCGCGTACTCGCGTGACTCGGCGTATTCCATGCCGCGTCCGCGCAGCGGCGAAAGTGCGTGTCCGCTGGTGCCGTGACGACCGCGTTTCGGCGGCCGGCGCCCTTGCGCCGCACCGCGCAATGCGACCAGTTCGGCCAACGTCGGCACGACGCCGTCAACCATGACGGGCGTTCATGGCAGCGGTACCTGCTTGACCAGTTCGGCGACCAGGCGCTCGCCATCCCAGCCTTCGGCCGTGGCTTCGTAGCTGGGCAGCACGCGATGGCGCAGCACGTCCGGCGCGACGGCGCGCACGTCGTCCGGAGTGACGAAATCGCGACCGGCGAGCCAGGCCCGCGCGCGCGCGCAGCGTTCCAGCGCGATCGAACCGCGCGGACTGGCGCCCCAGGCGATGCGCCGCGCCAGGTCGGCGTCGTAGCGGCCGGCATCGCGCGAAGCGAGTACCAACTCCACCAGATAGCGCTCCAGCGCCGGCGCGACGTGCAGATCCAGCACCGCCTCGCGTGCGGCAAACACGTCTGCGAGCGGCAGCCGCTCCGGCGGTTCGCCGGATGCGTGCATCGCGGCGCGCGCGCGATTGCGGGCCAGGCGCAAAATTTCGGTTTCGGCTTCGACCTCGGGGTAGCCGATGCGTACATACATCAGGAACCGGTCCAGCTGCGCCTCGGGCAGAGGGAATGTGCCTTCCTGCTCGATCGGGTTCTGCGTCGCCATCACCAGGAACAGCTGCGGCAGGGGGTAGGTATGCCGGCCGACGGTGACCTGGCGTTCGCCCATGGCCTCGAGCAGGGCGGACTGCACCTTAGCTGGCGCGCGATTGATCTCGTCGGCCAGCAGGACCGGGTGGAAGATCGGGCCGGGCTGGAATTCGAAACGTCCGTCCTGCGGGCGCCAGACCTCGGTCCCGGTCAGGTCCGCCGGCAACAGGTCGGGGGTGAACTGCACGCGCGCGAAATCGGCCTCCAGCCGCGCCGCCAGCGCCCGGATCGCGCTCGTCTTGGCCAGCCCGGGTGCACCTTCCACCAGCAGGTGGCCGTCGGCCAGCAGCGCGATCAACAGCCGCTCGATCAGCGCGGATTGGCCCACGATCTCAGACGACAGGTCCTCTCGGAGCCGGATGAACGCGTCGTGCAGGCGCGCATTGGTACCGGTCGAAAGCTCGTCGCTACGGCTATCCATGGGGTGGCGGTCTCGAGGCGACGGCAAGGCCCGTCGGGGCCATTTTGACCCGGCGGAGGCACAAGGGTTCCAGTGCCGTGCACGGGAGACGTCAGCATGCTCCGATGCTGCAAAAGCAAACGGGCCGTTTCCGGCCCGTTTGCGTAGTTCTAACAGCAGCCCCCTCAGAGCCGCTGGGCGACCCGCAGCACCTTCGGCGTGACGAAGATCAGCAGCTCAGCCTTGTCCTTGGAGCGACCGCGCTTCTTGAACAGATTCCCGAGGATTGGGATATCTCCGAGGAACGGCACCTTCGATAGATCGGACTGGCTCTTGAATTCGTACACGCCGCCGACCACGACGGTCTGCCCGTCCTCGACCAGGATCGCAGTATTGACTTCGCGCTTGGCGATGGACGGGACTTCACCGAACCCGGTGTCGACGAAGCCGGCGACTTCATCTTTCTTGACGTTCATGTTCAGGAAGACGCGGCCGTCGTTGGTGATCGTGGGCGTCACCCGGAGCTCCAGCAGGGCTTCCTTGAACTGAACCTGCGGGACTTGGCTTGCGCCGGTGCCGCTGCCCGTGATGGTCAGGTAACCGACTTCCTCACCCTGGCGGATCACGGCTTCCTTCTGGTTGCTGGTCACGATGCGCGGATTGGAAATTACTTCGCCGCGGCCTTCGGTCTGCAGTGCGGAAAGCTCGATGTCCAGCATGTAACCCGCATTAAGGATCGAGAGCGCCAGCGAGCCGGCGTTGGAGAGCGAGGACGGGAGGTTGACGTTGAGGCCCCGCACGGGCCGCTGGGATTTGCGGATCGGAGGTTGACCGCGCGTGGCCTCCGGTTCGTTCAGCCAGGCACGGAGTGCCTCCGCATACGCGACATCCAGTGCGTCCTGCCCGGCGAGCATCTGCGAGTTGCTGGCGAGATTGCCGCTGAAAAGAACATCATCCTTGCGCCCGCTCAATCCGAACTTAGCCCCCAGCTCGCGCGCGAACGACTCGTTGGCGATCACGATCCGCGCCTCGATCACCACCTGATCCACCGGCTTGTCCAGCACGGCGACGATGTTCTTGATGTCCTGGACCCGCTTGGGGATGTCGATGACCAGCAGGGTGTTGGTGCGGCGATCGAAGCTGAGGCTGCCACGCGGCGACAGGAAGCCGCGCTGGTTAAGGCCGCCCTGGCCGCCTGCGACGCCCCCTCCACCGCCGCCGCCCGTGCTGTTCTTGCTTTCGTCAGTCAGCAGCTTGGCAATGTCCTCGGCGCTGGAGTAGCTCAGCGGGATGTATTCGGTGATCAGCTCGGCGCCGTTGTCCAGATTGATGCGCGCCATCTGGATGTCTTGTTCGTACTTGGCGATCTCGGCCTGCGGAGCTACCCAGACCACGTTGCCGCTGCGGCGCTTGTCCAGGCCCTTGGCCTGCAGCACGATGTCCAGCGCCTGGTCCCACGGCACGTCCAGCAAGCGCAGGGTCACATTGCCCTGCACCGTGTCGGCGGCGACGATGTTGAGGTTGGCTTCGTCGGCGATGATCTGCAGCACCGAGCGCACGGACACGTCCTGGAAGTTGAAGGTCAGACGCTTGCCGGTATAGACCTGCGGCACCACGCCGACCTGTCCTGTCGCGGCCACGCCGGCCGCGGCCGAGCCCACGGCGCGCGCAGGCACGTTCGCGGCGCGCGGCACGATCTCGACCACGTAATCGCGCCCGGTCTGATAGGCCATCGATTCGAACGGGCCGGTCGTGCTCAACACGATCTGGGTGCCGCTGCCGCTGCGGTTGGCGTCGATGCGCTGCACCGGCGTGGCGAAGTCGGTGACGTTGAGCGGTTTCTGCAGGTTCGCCGGCAGCTGTGCGTTGCCGACATCGATCATCACCTGCGAACCCTGGGTGCGCATGTCCGGCATCGCGCCATCGCCGCTGAAGCGCAGGATCAGGCGCCCCGCGCCCCCATCGCCGCGCTTGAAGTCGATCCCGGACACGGCCACCGCGCCCGGCGACTGCTTGGCCGGGTCGAGCCCGGCAGCGGGTGCGACCTGGCCCATGGTGGCCACGACAGGCGCCGGCGTCGCGTGCAGCGCGCTGCTGGCGGCAATCAGGCCCAAGGCCACGCCAGTCAGGCTCGCACGCAGGTTGGTCTTCACGGTCATCATGCCTGTCCCCTAATCATTGGTCTTCGAGCGCAATCGACGCCGGCCGTTCCAGCCAGCCGCCCGCCCCATCGGTTACCAGCTCGACCAGGTCGACCCGATCCTCGCTCACGCTGGTCACGCGTCCGTCGTTCTGACCCAGATAGCTACCGGGCCGCACCTTGTACGTCATCTTGTCCGGCGCCTTGATCAGCGCCGTGAGTCCCCGGCCGCTGCCGATGGTACCCACCATGTCCAGACTGTCGAGCGGGAAGTTTTCGAGCTCCTGCTTGGGCCGGTTGGCATCGGGACGCGGGCCGCTGCCGCCCACATCGCGGAAAGCACGACTGAAGGGATCGCGCAGCCCTTGCGCGGCGTATTCGAAGGATTCGAACTGCTGCATCACCGGCAAGGGATCGAGCGGTGGCGGCGGACGCTTGTCCACTTCCGCCACCCAGGCCTCGAGGTTGCTCTCCTTGTCGGCCACGTCCGAAGAACTGGTCACGCTACGGCCACATCCGGCCACCGCAACCAGCCCGGCGAGCGCGAGGGCGAGACGCAGCGCAGACGACATCGACATGCTCATTGCGCCCCCTGTGCCGGCGTCGCCGGTTGCGCCGCAGCCTGCTGGGCCGCTTCTTCCTCGTCCAGATATCGATAGGTCTTGACCGTACCGGCCAGCTCCAGCGCCTGGCTGTTGGCGGTGATTGTCGCGTTGGGCGCACGCGGCCGCAGCGCGATGTCGTGCATGGTCAGGATCACCACCCGAGGCAGCGAAGCCACACCGCTGACGAACGCGCCGAACTGGTGGTAGGTACCCACCATCCGCAGCGCGATCGGCTTCTCGGCGTAGAACTCCTTCGGCGTCTCGGTGCCCGGCTGGAACAGCTCGTTGGCCAGGCCCGTCGCCAGCGCCGTCTGCGAGATGTCCACGATCAGATCGGGCATCTCGGTCTTGCTCGGCAGCTGCCGCAGCATCTGCTGGAGCTGCTGCTCCATCTGCGCAAGCTGCTGCTTGAGCGGCTCGAGGTTGGATGCGCGACCGCGCTTGGTTTCGTACTCGCCGCGCAGTTCGGTCTCCGTGCGCACCAGAGCTTCGAGTTCGGCGCGCTTGTCGCGCACGAACAGCCACCAGGTCAGGCCGATGATCAGCACGCCCAGCAGCACGCAGAAACCGATCTTCCACTCCCGCGGCCAGGCCCCGGTGTTGTTGAAGTCCAGTTCCTTCAGCGACATCTTGCGCTGGCTCATGACGCGGCTCCTGCTGTGGCCGGTGCCGGCGTGGTGGCATCCGGCACCGCCGGCGCCTGCTCGTCATCGGGCACACCGTCGCCGTCAGCGTCCTTGGGCGCATTGGGATTGGCGAGCGTGACGCTCAGGCTGAAGACGAAGGGCAGGCCCGGATCGCCTTCCTTGGCCTCGATGATCGACAACTCGGGCTTGGTCATCCAGCCTGCGCCTTCCAGGCTGCGCATATAGGTACTCACCCGCGCGTTGGACTGGCTGCGGCCCTCGAGCGAGAGCTTGTCGCCCTCCTGCTTGACCGAGGTGAGGACCACGCCGTCGGGAATCGTCCGCACCAGCGAATCGAACAGATGCACCATCTGCGAACGGTCGGACTGCAGGTCCTCGATGATTTCCTTGCGCTTGAGCAGCTTGGCCTTCTTCTCGTCGAGTGCAGCGATCTCGTCGATCTGCTTCTGTACCTCGGCGATCTTCTGCTGCAGGTACTGGTTGCGTTCGTTCTGGCCGCTGATCTGGCGGCTGTAGTAGTTGACGATCAGGAAGGCGACCAGCGCCGCACCCAGGGCCGAAGCCCCAAGCATGGTGAGGAAGTCCTTCTGCCGCTGTTTGCGCCGCTCGGCGCGCCAGGGAAGCAGATTGATGCGTGCCATCAGTCGAAGCTCCTCAAGGCCAGACCACAGGCGATCATCAGCGCGGGAGCGTCCTGGGCCAGCGCATGCGCCTGCACGCGCGGGCCCAGGGTCATGTGCGCCAGCGGGTTGGCCACCGTGGTGGGCACCCCCAGCTGCTCTTCCACCATTTCGGCCACGCCCGGAATCGACGCACAGCCACCGGCCAGCACCACCTGGTCGACCCGGTTGAACTCGCTGCCGGCGTAGAAGAACTGGAGCAGGCGGCTGATCTGCTGGACCAGTGCCTCCTTGAACGGCTCGAGCACCTCGACCTCGTAGCTCTCGGGCAACCCGCCCTGGCGCTTGGCCAGACCGGCTTCCTCGTAGCTCAAGCCGTATCGACGCATGACCTCGTCGGTCAGCTGCTTGCCGCCGAACACCTGTTCGCGGCTGTACAGGCTGCGACCGTTGCGCAGGATGTTGAGCGTGGTCATGGTCGCGCCGATGTCCACCAGCGCGGCGAGGCCGTCGCGGCGCAGGTTCAGGCCGTCGGACAGCAGGGCGAACGCGTTTTCGACGGCGAAGGCCTCCACGTCCATGACCCGGGCCGTCAGCCCGCCGAGCTCAAGGGCCGAAGCGCGCATTTCGACGTTCTCCGCGCGCGAGGCGGCCAGCAGCACCTGCACCATTTCGGGGTTGCCGGGCATCGGCCCGAGCACCTCGAAGTCGAGGTTCACTTCCTCGATCGGATACGGCACGTAGTTCACCGCCTCCAGCTCGATCTGGGATTCGAGGTCGTCCTCGTCCAGGTCGGCGGCCATCGGAATGACCCGGGTGATCACCGCCGAACCGGCGACCGCGGCGGCGGCGAACTTGGCGCGGCTGCCGGAGCGGGCCAGGGCGCGGCGGATCGCATCGCCCACCGCCTCGACCTCCACGATGTTCTTCTCGACCACCGCATTGGGCGGCAGCGGCTCCACGGCGTAATGCTCCACGCGGTAGCCCACGCCCGATCCGGCCCGGGAAAGCTGCAGCAGCTTGACTGCGGTCGAACTGATGTCGACCCCGACCAGGGGTGCCTGGCTTTTTGTGATCAGTCCCACGATTCTCCCCTTGTGACGGGCGCTTACGCGCACATCGTTCCCCGTCGCATTAAATAACGGACTTTTCACGCGCTGGCAACTGGCAACTGCGAAACCGTCGCCAACGTCACACCCCGAGCCCCCCAAACGCGCTCCGGCACTGCTTCCGGTCGAAGGTCCGCGGCGACGCCTCCTCTATACTCGCCGTCCTTCGTTCAAGCCGCCACCGGTCTCGATGTCCCGTTTACGCCGCCTGCTCCGCTGGGTCCTGCTGGGCTCGCTTGGTGCCGTTCTGGTCGGTGCGCTCGGCCTGGGCGTCCTGTACTGGGTCGTCTCCTCCAAGCTGCCGGACGTATCCAGCCTGCGCAACGTCGAGCTGCAGGAGCCGCTCTACGTCTATGCGAACGACGGACGGCTGATGGCCATGTTCGGCGAGACCAGGCGCTACCCGGTCGACATCAGCAAGGTTCCCGAACAGGTCAAGCACGCCTTCATCGCGATCGAGGACGCACGCTTCTACAAGCACCACGGCGTGGACTACAAGGGCGTCGGCCGTGCGATCTGGCTGCTGGCCACGACCGACGACAAGCGCGTCCCCGGCGGTTCGACCATCACCCAGCAGGTGGCGCGCCAGTTCTTCCTCAGTTCCGAATACAGCTATACGCGCAAGCTGTCGGAGATGCTGCTGGCGGTGCGCATGGAACGCGAACTGAGCAAGGACGAGATCCTGGAGCTGTACCTCAACAAGAGCTTCTTCGGCAATCGCGCCTACGGCGTCGCCGCCGCATCCGAGTTCTATTACGGCAAATCGCTCGACGAGCTGAGCCTGGACGAGATCGCTTCGCTCGCCGCGATCCCGAAGTTCCCTTCCAGCGGCAATCCGCTCAGCAACCCGGAGCGTGCGCGCGAACGCCGCGACTATGTGCTCACCCGCATGCGCGAGTTGCGCTTCATCGACGCGGCAACCGAACGTGCCGCGCAGGCTGTGGAGATGCACGCCACCCCGCACGAGCGCCCGGTGGAGGTCTATGCGCCGTACGTGGCCGAAATGGTGCGCCAGGAAATGATCGCGCGGTTCGGTGGCGACGTCCTGACCAAGGGTTACCACGTCACCACGACGATCGATCCGGTACTGCAGGCAGCGGCCGATGCGGCGGTCCGCAGCGGGTTGGCGACCTACGACCACCGCCACGGCTGGCGTCCGGTGGAGCAGCACTTCGAGCTGGGAGAAGACGAGGATGCGGCCACGGCCGCCGCACGCCTGCGCGGCATCCCCGCCCAGGGCGGGCTGTTGCCCGCGATCGTGCTGCGGACTGGCAATGGCACGGCCGATGTAGTGCTTCCCGATGGCAGCGAGCTGCGCCTGGATGCGTCCAGCACCAGTCCCTGGCCCGGCCGCAACCCTGCCGCCCTGTACAAGCGTGGCGACCTGGCCCGGGTCAAGCGCATCGAGCCTCCCAAGGATGCCGAGGGCAATGTCGCACCAGGCGGAGGACCGCGCTGGCGCGTGGACCAGCTGCCTCGCGGACAGGCGACCCTGGTGTCGCTGGACTACGACACCGGCGCGCTCCGCGCCCTGGTCGGCGGCTTCAGCTTCGCCGGCAACAAGTTCAACCGCGCCACCCAGGCGCGGCGCCAGCCGGGGTCTTCGTTCAAGCCGTTCCTGTATGCCGCGGCGTTCGAGAAGGGTTTCAACCCGGCCTCGATCGTGCTCGACGCACCTGTGGTGTTCCAGGACCGTCGCGGGCACATGTGGAGGCCGCAGAACGACAGTGGCAACTTCGCCGGACCGATGCGGATCCGCGAGGCGCTGGTGCAGTCGCGCAACCTGGTGTCGGTGCGCCTGCTCGACGCGATCGGCGTGGAATACGCACGGCGCTACATCAGCCATTTCGGCCTGGACGAGGCGCTGCTGCCACCGAATCTGTCGATGTCGCTGGGCACCGCTTCGTTGCCACCGATCATGGTCGCCGGCGGTTATGCGACGTTTCCCAATGGCGGCTATCGGGTAACTCCCTGGTTCATCGACCGGGTCACCGACCGCAACGGCCAGGAAATCTTCAAGGAGAAGCCGGCCACTGCGTGCCACACCTGCGGGATCGGCCGCGCCGGCAAGCCGGTGCGGGTGTCCAACGAGGTCGCCGGTTTCGATCTGAGCCCAGCCGGCGCCCCGCGTCCCGAGGCCGACGAGCGGGCGAAGGACAAGGCAGCGGCCAAGGCCGCCGACGTGAAGAAGCCGACCGCGTTGCCGCCCGGCACCGTGATCGCGCCGCGGGCCATCGACGCACGCGTGGCCTACCAGCTGGTCTCGATGATGCGCGACGTCGTACAGCGCGGCACTGGTACCGCGGCCAAGGTGCTCGGCCGCGAGGACGTGGGCGGCAAGACCGGCTCCACCAACGACCACCGCGACGCCTGGTTCTCCGGCTTCGGCGGCCCTTATGTGACCACCGTGTGGGTCGGCCGCGACGACTTCAAGTCGCTCGGTTACCGTGAGTACGGCGGCAAGGCCGCATTGCCGATCTGGATCGACTATATGCGCGTGGCGCTCAAGGACCAGCCACTCGCGGCAAACGACCCGCCCGAGGGAATGGTCAAGGTCACGGTGGGCGCCGGAGGCCAGCTTATCGAGTCCAGCAATGGCGGCGGCATCGTCGAATGGGTGAAGGCCGAGGACCTGGAACGCATGGAAACCTATGTCGACTACGGCCCGGAGGACCAGGTTCCGGCGGAGGAGTCGTTCGATATCTTCTAATGCTTGGCGGGCAACCTGCGTCGGGTGCAGCGCGGCGGACACGCAGACCGCCGACCGTGCCAGGCCTGCTCATCCATCGGCATCGTCACGAGCGTTGTTCCGGCGCATCGGTTAGAGTCGGGGCGGGTCCGAACGGAGACGCGTCATGCCTCACGCTCGCCAGCACGCGCACCAGCACGCCCTGACCCGCACCCGCGAACGCCGGCATCGCCTGGCCCACGAAGCGGCCCGGCTGATGGCCGAAGGCGGCATCCGCGATTACCACCAGGCCAAACTCAAGGCCGCAGCGCGGCTTGGCATCCACGACGATGCGTCGCTGCCGCGCAACCGCGAGATCGAGGATGCGCTGCGCGAGTATCAACGGCTGTTCCAGGGAGACATTCAGGCCGAGGGCCTGCGTCAGCGTCGCGAAGCGGCGTTGCGGGCGCTCGAATTCCTGGACAGCTTCGACCCGCGCCTGGTCGGACCTGTCCTCGATGGCACCGCCGATGCCAATTCCGCAGTGTCGCTGCATCTGTACACCGACGACGCCAAGGCCGTGCCCCGATTCCTCGAAGACCACGGCATTCCTGCAGAGGCGCGCACCCGTCGCCTCCGGCTGGACCGCACACGCAGCGTGGACGCGGACGTATGGTTGTTCGGTGCCGAAGATCTGACCTTCGACCTGACCGTGTTGCCCGCCGACGCCCTACGCCAGGCGCCATTGTCGAATGTCGATGAGCGGCCGATGCGGCGGGCGTCGGCACATCAGCTACGCGACCTTCTGCTGCTCAGCGATACCTGCGGCACCACACCGGGCGCGCGTGATCGCTAGCGATCCACCCCTGGGTGGCTCCTGAACCCAGACCTCCGGCGCTATTCCGCAAAGATCAAGGCATCGTCTCCCTTGCCCTCCACGCGGACCCGACTGCCGATTTTGAGCCCCTCGATCTGTTGGCTGAACTGCGTCACGGTGAGCGTCTTCCCGGTGTCGAGCTTCACCTTGACCATGAATCGCGTGGTCGCGCCCGGACCCACTGCCTTCGCAGCAAGTTCACTTCCGATAGCCTCACCTCCCGACATCGTCGATCCGCCTGCGACGCTGACGACCTTGTTATCCGAACCCACCATTCGGGACCCGACAAGCCCACCCAGAACGCTTCCGAGCTTTCCTCCGATCATCCTTCCCTTCTTGGTCTTGCCAGATTCATCGTCGCCTCGATTCTCGATCGGCTGCAGATCGACAATCGTTCCTGCTCGACCGCTAGCTGCATCGGCCTGACCATTGATCATCAGCATCGCGGCCAGGGTGAACGCGAAAATCCAATACGTCTTCATGGTGGAACCTTGGAACCTCCCTGTTCTTTGGATATGGATCGAGATTGAGCTGCGGTGGGAGTCTCTAGTCTTTGGGTTTCTGGATATCCCAGGTGCAGCGATTACCGGTGTATTCCCACCTTCTGATGACTCCATCGGAGTCCGCGAAGAACGTGACATCGCAGCGATGGGTAGCAGCGTGATGCACATCCTCGGTATAGACCGTCTGCCCCAGCAACAAGCCGCCACCGGCCGTGGCGCCGATCGGCCTGGTATCGACGGCCGTGACCACTTCTTCGGTCCATGCTGGATTCCAGGTACTCCACGTGTAGGCGGTTTCGCCCGATTCATCGTTTTCGGTGATCTGCACGCGATCGCCATCCACACGAAGCTGGAGCAAAAGCTCGCCGGCGTCCCGCCCCAACCATGCATCGGCTCGCGCATTGGCACGCCGACTGCCCTGTGCGGTTGCGTGACCCGCGCAGAAAAGCAGCATCGCTGCATACATGACTATCCGCATCACTTTCATGGTTCTTCCTAAACCGGCCCGTCTGTGCGTACGGGCTACGACGATTTCCTTGTCGAGGTGTCTCGTGAGCGTCTTGACTCTTGTTTGGAAGCGCACACGACTCGCTGTGTAGCACAGCTATCCGGGCCGGGCAATCACATAGGTCCGGCGGCGGAGCCCCATGGCTCCCCTGGTTTTGTCCGTCGGGCTCAGCGCGCTTCGATCGGAGCGTAGTCGCGCTCGGCCGCGCCGGTGTAGATCTGCCGCGGCCGGCCGATCTTGTTCTCCGGGTCGTCCTGCTGCTCGAGCCAGTGCGCCACCCAGCCGGCCGTGCGGGCGATGGCGAACATGACCGTGAACATCTCGGTCGGGATCTTCAGCGCCTTGTAGATGATGCCGCTGTAGAAGTCGACGTTCGGATACAGCTTGCGCTGCACGAAGTAGTCGTCCTTGAGCGCAGCCTCCTCAAGCTTCATCGCGACCTCGAGCATCGGATCGTCGATGCCCAGCTCATCGAGCACCTGGTGGGTCATCTCGCGGATGATCTTGGCGCGCGGATCGAAGTTCTTGTACACGCGGTGACCGAAGCCCATCAGGCGGAAGCCGGACTCCCTGTCCTTGGCCCTGTCGATCGCCGACTGCACCTGTTCCGGCCGGCCAATCTCGCCCAGCATCTTCAGCACAGCCTCGTTGGCGCCGCCGTGCGCGGGGCCCCACAGCGCGGCCACACCGGCGGCGACGCAGGCGTATGGATTGGCTCCGGTGGATCCGACCAGGCGCACGGTCGAGGTCGAGGCATTCTGCTCGTGGTCGGCATGCAGGATGAACAGCAGGTCGAGCGCCTTGGCGGCTACCGGCGGCAGCTGCAGCGGCTCGCTCGGCACCTCGAACATCATGTGCAGGAAGCGCTCGACGTATTCGACGTTGTTGCGCGGATAGCGGGTCGGCCAGCCGATCGAGTAGCGATAGCAGGCGGCGGCGATCGTCGGCACCTTGGCGATCAGGCGGATCGCAGCGAGGTGGCGCTGTTCGCGATCCTCGTAATCCAGGTCGTTGTGATAGAAGCTGGCCATCGAGCCGATCATGCCGACCAGCATCGCCATCGGGTGCGCGTCGTGGCGGAATCCGCCGAGGAAGTTCTTGAACGCCTCGTGCATCATCGTGTGGTGGGTGACGTCGCTTTCGAACTTTTCGAACTGCGCCTTCGCCGGCAACTCGCCGTGCATCAGCAGATAGGCGACTTCGAGGAAGCTGGAATGCCGGGCCAGCTGGTCGATCGGGTAGCCGCGGTACATGAGCACGCCTGCATCGCCGTCGATGTAGGTGATCGCGGACTTGCACGCGGCGGTGGCGGTGAAACCGTTGTCGTAGGTGAAACAGCCGGTTTCCTTCGGCAGCTTCGCGATGTCGATGCACGGGTTGCCGAGGGTGCCGCTGAGTACCGGCAGGGTGACCGACTTCGCGCCGGCAATCAGGGTGACTTCGTTCGGGACAGACGCGTTGGAACCGGACACAGCTCGCTCCTGTTGGTGCCGGAGCTGCCGAGACTGGCCCGCATCCCCCGACTGACTGGTGCAGATGGCAACCGCGGTCGTGCCGCGACGCAGCAAATTATCCCACAGTCCCTGCGGGCGGCTGCTTCAATGGGCCGAACGTGCGCCTGACCGACCCCGAAACGCAAACGGCCGCCTTAAAGGCGGCCGTCGCTGCAACGAGTGTCACCGTGCAGGCGCGTTACTTGGTGTAGCGCCGCTTGAACTTGTCGATGCGCCCGCTGGTGTCCATGACCTTGTTCTGGCCGGTATAGAACGGGTGCGATGCCGAAGAGACTTCGACCTTGACCAGCGGATACTCGTTGCCGTCCTCCCACTTGATCGTCTCCTTGCTGGAGAGGGTCGAGCGGGTCAGGAACCTGAAATCCGAGGTGACGTCCTGGAAGACGACTTCGCGATACTGGGGATGGATGTCGGCCTTCATGGCGGCACCGGAAAGACTGGGAGCCGATTATTTTAGCCCGCGCCCGCTTTCCGGCGCAATGCCCCCTGGGGCTCAGTCTGCCAGCGCGGACCGCACGCGGGCCTCGAAACGACCCTGGTCGTAGGCCATCAGGATCCGGGCATTGTCGGGGCGTCCGAGCTGGCGGTTCCAGTCCACCACGGTGGTGCCGCGGCTCAGGGCACCCTCGAGTTCGACCGAGACCGGCCGGTCCACAGCCTCCATCACGCCTTCCGGGTCCAGGGCAAAGGCCATCGCCAGCCCGTCGGCGGAATGCCAGCGCTCGCCGCGCCGTTCGGCCGACCAGCGCCGGGTTTGCGCCGAGATGCGGTCGTAAAAGTGCGCGCGCTCCCCACCGGCGGCCAGCCAGGCATCCACGTCGGCATGTGCCAGACCGTGGCGCAGCGTGGCCTCCCAGTCGCACAGGTCCAGCCGGGGGAAGGCGTCGAAGACGATCCGCGCCGCCTCCGGGTCGAAATACACGTTGAACTCCGCCGCCGGGGTGATGTTGCCCTGCGCGGTGACCGCGCCGCCCATCACCACCAGCCGGCCGACGCGCTCAGGCAAGCTCGGGTCGAGCTTGAGCGCCAGCGCCAGGTTGGTCAGCGGGCCGAGCGCGACCAGCAGCAGGCGTCCGGCGTGGACGTGCGACAGCCGCAGGATCGCCAGGGCGGCGTGCTCGGCTGCCGCTTCGCGTGCCGCGGGTTCATAGCCGGCATCGCCGAAACCATCCTGCCCGTGCACGTAGGCCGCATCCGGCGCGCCGTGCAGCAGCGGCGCGGCGCAGCCGGCAAACACCGGCACGTCCCCGCGTCCGACGACCTCGCACAGTTTCAAGCCATTGCGAACGGTGTGCTGCAACCCGACGTTCCCGGCCGCGATGGTCAGGCCCACGACCTCGTGGGCTGGGGAATCGAATGCCATCAGCAATGCGAGCGCATCGTCGACGCCCGGATCGGTATCGATGAGAAGCGGAATCTTCTGGGTCATGGTTCTTAGGCGATGTACAAACGGGAATCTGGCCAGCCTAGCGCCTTGCGCAGCCTACGATCGGGCCGCACAAGGATCGACCAGCCTGCGTGGCTCAGGCGGAGGCATACCGCGCGGCGCCTCCCACCCAGCGCGCGATGATCCGGTCGGCGAGTTCGGGCGCTTCGGACATCAGGCTTTCGGCCAGGATGCGCACCTGCGGTAGCAGCGCGGCGTCGCGCGCCAGGTCGGCCACGCGGAAGCTCGCCAGCCCGGTCTGGCGGGTGCCGAGCAGTTCGCCGGGACCGCGCAGCTCCAGGTCTTTTTCGGCGATCACGAAGCCGTCGCTGGTCTGGCGCAGGGTTTCCAGGCGCTGGCGCGCCAGCGCCGACAGCGGCGCCTGGTACAGCAGCACGCAGGTCGACGCAGCGCTGCCGCGGCCCACGCGCCCGCGCAGCTGGTGCAGTTGCGCCAGCCCCAGACGCTCGGCGTTCTCGATGATCATCAACGATGCGTTGGACACATCGACCCCCACCTCGATCACGGTGGTCGCCACCAGCAGGTCGAGCTCGCCGGCCTTGAACGCGCGCATCGTGGCCTGTTTCACTCCGGCCTTCATCCGTCCGTGGACGAAACCCACGCGCAGGCCGGGAAGCGCATTCGACAGCGCTTCGAACGTGCTTTGCGCGGCCTGCGCCACCACTTCGTCGCTTTCGTCGATGATCGTGCATACCCAGTAGGCCTGCCGCCCTTCGGCGCACGCGCTGCGGATGCGTTCGATCAGCTCGGGCCGTCGCTCCGCGCTGAGCACCACGGTGCGCACCGGCGTGCGCCCGGGTGGCAGTTCGTCGATCGCCGAAACATCCAGGTCGGCATACGCCGTCATCGCCAGGGTGCGCGGGATCGGCGTGGCGGTCATCACCAGCTGGTGCGGCACCATGTCCCCCAATGCGCCCTTGTCGCGCAGCGCCAGACGCTGGTGCACGCCGAAACGGTGCTGCTCGTCGACGATCGCCAGGGCCAGGTTATGGAACGCCACGCCTTCCTGCATGAGCGCATGCGTGCCGACCACGACCTGCGCAACGCCCGATCCGATCTCGGCCAGCGCCTGGGTGCGCGCCTTGCCCCCGACCTTGCCCGCCAGCCAGGCCATGCGGATCCCCAGCGGTTCGAGCCAGGCCCGCAGATTGCCGAAATGCTGCTCGGCCAGCAGTTCGGTGGGCGCCATCAGCGCGGCCTGCCTGCCCTGCTCCACAGCGAGCATCGCCGCCAGCGCCGCGACCACGGTCTTGCCGCTACCCACGTCGCCCTGGATCAGGCGCAGCATCGGGCGTGGCTGTGCGAGATCGCTGCGGATCTGGGCGAACACGCGCTGCTGCGCGCCGGTCAATGAGAACGGCAACGAGGCCTGCAGGCGATCGACCAGCGTGGACGCGCCATCGAGCACGGGCGCACCGTGGCGCTGCAGCGCGATGCGCTGGCGACGCAGGCTGAGCTGGTGCGCCAGCAACTCCTCGATCGCCAGCCGGCGCTGGGCAGGATGCACCCCGGCCAGCAGCGCGCCGACATCGGCGTCGCGCGGCGGTCGATGCATGACCAGCAGGGCTTCGCGCAGGGATGGCAGGCCGAGTTCGCCCAGCGTTCCGGGCGGCAACAGCTCCAGGGCGGCATCGTCGGGCAGGCGTTCGAGTGCCTGCGCGATCAGCCGCCGCAGGGTAGCCGGCCCGATGCCTTCAACCGCCGGATAAACCGGGTCGAGTTGCTCGCCCAGCGCATGTTCCGCCTGGTCGAGGATCCGGTAGCTGGGATGCACGATTTCAAGGCCGTGCTGGCCAGCGCGCGGCGTACCGTAGCAGCGCACCCTGGTTCCGGGCGCGAACTGCGCCGCCTGCTGCGCACGGAAATGAAAGAAGCGCAGCAGCAGCGTCGCCTGCGAATCGTCGCCGACCGCGACCTTCAGCATCGGGCGATAGCGGAAGCCGCGTTCCACCGCCTCCACCACGCCCTCGATCTGCGCCGCGACGCCAGGCTGGAGCGCGCGGATCGGGGTCAGTGCGGTGCGGTCCTCGTACTGCCGCGGCAGATGCAACCAGAGATCCTGCAGCGTCGACAGTCCGCGCGCCGCCAGTTTCTCCGCGACGCTGGCGCCGACCCCGCGCAGGCAGGTCAGGGATTGCTGGTTCAGGTCGACGGCAGCGCCACCAGGACTTTTCGACATCCGCGAAGCATGACCGGATCGAGACGGAACCGGAACCGTGCCCAGGCGCCGATCGGCCTAGGACAATGCCGCACGGTGCGGGACCTGCGCTCGGAGCGATGGCCTTTGCAATCTGAGGCGCATGCGTCGAACGCGCCCTAGAGCACCATGATCGCGTCGACCTCGAACAGCGAACCCTTCGGCAGCGCGGAAACCTCGACCGTGGACCGCGCGGGATACGGCTGCGAGAAGTATTCGCCCATCACCGCGTTGACCGCGGCGAATTCGCCCAGATCGATGAGGTACAGGCCGACACGCACGATGTCGTCCATCGACCCGCCCGCGGCCTCGCAGACCGCCTTCAGGTTGTCGAAGGCACGCCGCGCCTGTGCCTGGATGTCGCCTTCGACCAGGTTGCCGGTCGCAGGATCGAGCGCGATCTGGCCGGAGAAGAACACGGTGTTGCCGGCGCGGGTGGCCTGCGAGTACGGGCCGATGGCGGCCGGAGCGTCCGGAGTGTGGATGGGTTGGCGGGGCATATGTTGCTTCTGTAGGAGCGGCGTCAGCCGCGAGCTTTGATTCTAGCCTCGCTGCGATAAGGCTCGCGACTGACCTCGCTCCTACAGGCGCTGCACGCCATGGACCACCGCGAGCCTGCGCGTGCGCCGGATCACTTCGGCCAGATGCGTCCGGTCGGTGACCTCAATGCCAAAGCGGATCGCCGACACGTTGCTGTCGCGCTCCAGGTACTCCACCGCATCGATATTGCCGTCGGCCTGGGCGATGGCTGCGGCCACCTGCGCCAGCACGCCCGGACGGTTGTCCACTTCGATCCGCAGCGCGGCGTGGAAGTCGCCCGACACCTCGCGATCCCAGCCGATCGGCACCCAGCGCTCGGGCGACTTGCGGTAATCGGCCACGTTCGGACATTCCAGGCGGTGCACCACGATGCCCTTGCCCGCGGTGTGGAAGCCCATGATCTCGTCGCCGGGAATCGGCAGGCAGCACTGGGCGAAACTGATCACACCGCGTTCGTTGCCGGTGATCAGAATCTTTTCGTCGGGGTGGCGCGCCGGATCCAGCAGGTCCGGAGTGTCGTCGGCTTCGCGTACCAGTACCCGGGCCACCTGCGCCGGCATGCGCGTGCCCAGCGCGATGTCGGCCAGCAACGCCTCCAGGCGCGGGTAGCGGTGTTCGTGGAGGTACCCGTCCAGCTGTTTGGGCGGCAGGCGGTCGAGCGAGGTGCCCACCGCCTCCAGCGCGCGGTCGAGCATGCGGTGGCCCAGCTGCACCGCGTCCTCGTGCTCGAGCTGCTTGAGCTGGTGCCGGATCGCGGTACGCGCCTTGCCCGACACCACGAACTCCAGCCACTGCGGCTTGGGCGCGGAGGCGCGCGCCGTGATGATCGAGACCTGCTGGCCGCTGGCGAGCTTGGTGCGCAGCGGAACCAGCTTGCCGTCCACGCGCGCGGCCACCGCATGGTTGCCCACATCGGTATGCACCGCGTAGGCGAAATCGATAGCGGTGGCGTTGCGCGGCAGGGCCAGGATGTCGCCCTTCGGCGTGAACAGGTAGACCTCGTCGGGAAACAGGTCGACCTTGACGTTCTCCAGGAATTCCAGCGACGAACCGGTGGCCTGCTGCGATTCGAGCAGGTTGGAGATCCACGAGTGCGCGCGGGTCTGGGCGCTGTTGGGCTTGTCGCCGCCGTGCTTGTAGCTCCAGTGCGCGGCGATGCCGCGTTCGGCGATCAGGTCCATCTCCTCGGTGCGGATCTGGACTTCGATCGGCGAGCCGAACGGACCGAACAGGACCGTGTGCAGGGACTGGTAGCCGTTGGCCTTGGGGATGGCGATGAAGTCGCGGAAGCGGCCATCGAGTGGCTTGAACGCGGCATGCACCACCCCTAGCGCGTGGTAGCAGTCGGCCACGGTCGGAACCACGACCCGGAAGCCGAACACGTCCATCACTTGGGTAAAGCTCTTGCCTTCACCGCGCATCTTGCTGTAGATGCTGTAGGGCGATTTCACCCGGCTCATCAGCCGGTAATTGAGCCCTTCCTTCGTCAGCCGCTGCGCGAGCTGCGCCTCGATCTTGGCCAGCGATTCGCGCCGCACCAGCGGCTGGGTCCGGATCCGTTTCTCCAGCACCTGGTGGCGCACCGGATTGAGGGTGCGGAAACCCAGATCCTGCAATTCGGCCTTGAACAGGTTCATGCCCAGGCGCTGGGCGATGGGTGCGTAGATCTCCAGGGTTTCGCGCGCGATACGCTCGCGCGCTTCAGGCGTCTGCGCGCTGAGCGTGCGCATGTTGTGCAGGCGGTCGGCCAGCTTGATCAGGATCACGCGCAGGTCGCGCGCCATCGCCAGCAGCATCTTGCGGAAGCTCTCGGCGGCCGCTTCCTGGCGGTCGGCGAACTGCAGCTTGTCCAGCTTGGTGACGCCGTCGACCAGATCGGCAACCGTCTCGCCGAACTCGCTGACGATTGACTCGCGCGACAGCGGCGTGTCCTCCAGGGTGTCGTGCAGGATCGCGGCGATCAGGGTTTCGACATCGACCCGCTGCTCGGCCAGCACCGTCGCCACAGCCACCGGGTGGGTGATGTAGGGCTCGCCCGACCTGCGGCTCTGTCCGGCGTGCGCCGCGGCCCCGACCGCCCAGGCCCGGCGCAGCTGTGCGATCTGTTCGGCGGGGAGATAGTTCGCGGCGCGCTCGAGCGACTGCACATAGTCTGGCACCGCGTCGTCTGGCGGCGCGGGCGGCAGGGCGTCGGCGAGGGCGGGTTCAGCGGGGGACATGGATCCGAGACTACGCGGGCGCAAGGACCGCGGCAATTCCAGAATGCGGGCCCGGGCCCCTAAAAAGAAGGCCCCGCGTTGCGGGGCCTACGGCGCTGCGGGAGGGCAGGCGAGCTCAGTCGTCGCCCTTCATGTCGTCGTCGCCGGCCACGACCTCGGCCGCGGCCCATTCCAGGGCTTCGCGCTCTTTGCGCTCACGTTCGGCCTTGTCGACGGCGTCGATATAGGGCTGGTCGATACGGCGCGCGGCGATCTCGCGCAGCGCCAGCACGGTGGGCTTGTCGTTGGCTTCGCTGTTGTCGAGCTGGGGGTCGACACCGTTGGCGAGCTGGCGCGCACGCTTGGCGGCCATCATCACGAGTTCGAAGCGGTTATCGACCACTTCCAGGCAATCTTCGACGGTAATCCGGGCCATAGGCTGTCCGGCGGCTGCAAGGGCCGCCACTGTCTGTTCGGGAGGGCTCGCGATTCTAGGGGCCGCGGCCTGCGGACGCAAGCGGCTTCCTTTGGAATCAAGGGGTTGGCGCCTGACAATCCCGGGACAGCGCCCGACGGCGCTCAGTCGACCAGCAGCGCCGAGATCAATTTGCCATGGCGGGCGACCTGGGCATCCCTGCGCAGCCGGCTGGCGGTAAAGATCGCGCACATTTCGTCCACGGCGGTATCGAAGTGCTCGTTCACGATGACGTAGTCGAATTCGCCGTAATGGCTCATCTCCTCGCGCGCGGCGTCGAGCCGGCGCCGGATCGTCTCGTCGCTGTCCTGCCCGCGCGCGCGCATGCGCTGCTCCAGCGCCTGTCGTGAGGGCGGCAGGATGAACACGCTGACCGCGTCGGGGACCTTCGCCCGCACCTGGCGCGCACCCTGCCAGTCGATCTCCAGCAGCACGTCCTTGCCCGCCGCCAGCTGCGGTTCCACCGACTGGCGCGCGGTGCCCTTCCAATCGCCGTGCACCCGCGCATGCTCGAAGAAGTCGCCGCTGGCGACCATCCGCTCGAACTCGGCGGCCGAAATGAAGTGGTAGTGCTCGGCGTGACGCTCGCCCGGGCGGGGCTGGCGCGAGGTGAACGAAATCGACAGGCAGATGTTCGGATCGCGCGCCAGGCAGGCGTTGACGATGCTGGATTTCCCCGCGCCCGAGGGAGCCGCAACGATGTAGAGGGTGCCGCGCATCAAGGCAGCGATTCGCGGTGGGGGATCGGGGCTTCGAAAGCGCGCAGACGCGAGCGATCCGGATTCCTGGTGATTCTACGAATCCCGACCCCCGACTCCCGACTCCCGGTCCTATTCAATGTTCTGCACCTGCTCGCGGATCTGGTCGATCAGCACCTTCAATTCCACCGCGGCGTTGGTGGTGCGCAGATCGACCGATTTGGAGCCCAGGGTATTGGACTCGCGGTTGAACTCCTGCAGAAGGAAATCGAGGCGGCGCCCGACCGGTTCGCGCTGCACCAGCGCGCGCCGCAGTTCGATCACATGGCTGTCGAGGCGATCGAGCTCCTCGTCCACGTCCAGCTTCTGCAGCCAGATGACCAGCTCCTGCTCCAACCGCCCCGGATCGGCCGGCTGGGCGAGGTCGGCCAGTCGCGCTTCCAGCTTCTGGCGCTGGCCGGCACCGATCACGGGCATCAGGCCGCGCACCTCGGCGGCGATGCGCGCGATGGCATCCACCCGTTCGCCGATGACGGCGGCGAGCTTTCCGCCCTCCCGCTCACGTGCCGCCACGAACTGGTCCAGCACGTCGTCCAGCAGGGCCAGCGCATCCGCCTGCAGCGCCTCGATGTCGCCGCCACCGGCCTGGAGCACGCCCGGGAACTGCAGCAGGTCGGTCAACTGGACCCGCATCTGCGGAAAACGCGCGTCGAGCTGTTGTGCGATGCCGCCGAGCCGGTCGACCAGCGCCTGGTTGAGCTGCAGCTCGCCGTTGCCTTCGCCCGCGCGCAGCCGCATCACCAGGTCGACCTTGCCACGCGACAGGCGCGAGGCGACCCGCTCGCGCAGGGCCGGTTCCAGTGCGCGCAGTTCTTCGGGCAGACGCAGGCCGATTTCGAGGAATCGATGATTGACCGCGCGCATTTCGCAGCCGAGCGTGCCGTGTCCGGTGCTGCGTTCGCCGGCGGCGAAGGCGGTCATGCTGCGGATCATGCGGACGGCGGGCCTGGGAAGCGGGGCCGCAGTATGCCATCGCGGTTCGCGCGGGCGGTGGAGGGCCGTGCGGGAGAGGGCCAACGCAGTCGCGTGGCTCGCATCCCCGTACCAGGCATCGACACTGGCCCGAGCCAGTGGAATTTGAGTAGGCAGCGCCCGGTTACCACCCCGTAGCGCGTCGACGCGAGCGGACGCATCGGCCCTGATAGACTCGCCGCCCCCTTCGCGAGTCCAGGCATGTCCGAGTTTTCACGCCCCAGCGGCCGCGCCGCCGCCGAGTTGCGAACCGTGTCGATCGCGCGCGGTTTCACCCGCCACGCCGAGGGTTCGGTGCTGGTCTCTTTCGGCGACACTCGTGTGCTGTGCACGGCCAGCGTGGAGAACCGCGTCCCCGGCTTCCTGCGCGGCAAGGGCGAGGGCTGGGTCACCGCGGAGTACGGAATGCTCCCTCGGGCGACCCACACCCGCAGCGATCGCGAGGCTGCGCGCGGCAAGCAGGGCGGGCGCACGCTGGAAATCCAGCGTCTGATCGGCCGCAGCCTGCGCGCCTGCATCGACCGCGCGGCGATCGGCGAACGCACCATCACCCTTGACTGCGACGTGCTGCAGGCCGACGGTGGAACCCGTACCGCCGCGATCACCGGTGCCTATGTCGCGCTGGTCGACGCGATACGGGTGCTGAAGTCGCAGGGCGCGATCGTGCGCGATCCGATCCACGGCGCCGTTGCCGCTGTGTCGGTCGGCCTGTATCGCGGCGTGCCGGTGCTGGACCTGGACTATGTCGAGGACAGCGCCTGCGATACCGACATGAACGTGGTGATGAACGACGGCGGCGGCTTCATCGAACTGCAGGGCACGGCAGAAGGCCATGCGTTCCGGCGCGACGAACTGGATGCCCTGCTGGTGCTCGCCGAAGCAGGATGCGCGCAGCTGTTCGCCGCCCAGCGCGAGGCGCTCGCGGTGTGAGCATGGGCCCGCGGCATATCGCGATGATCGCCCTGCTCGTGCGCGACTACGACGAGGCGATCGCCTGGTACCGGGATGCGCTCGGGTTCGAACTGCTCGAAGACAGCGACCACGGCGGCGGCAAGCGCTGGGTGCGCATGGCGCCGGCAGTCGATACCGGATTCAGCCTGCTGCTGGCCAGGGCCGCCGGTCCGGTCCAGCAATCCGCCGTGGGCAACCAGCATGGTGGCCGGGTCGGCTTGTTCCTGCACACCGACGACTTCGCCCGCGATCATGCGCGCCTGGCGGCGGCCGGCGCGCACTTCGAGGAATCACCGCGCCACGAGCCTTACGGCACGGTCGTAGTGTTCCGCGACCTGTACGGCAACCGCTGGGATCTCATCGAACCGCGTATCGAAACGCAGCCATGAAGCTGGTACTGGCCAGCAGCAACGCAGGCAAGCTCGCCGAACTGCAGGAACTGCTCGGCGACGCGGGCCATGTGCTTTACGCCCAGTCGGGCCTGGGCGCATCCGATGCCGAAGAAACCGGCCTGACCTTCGTCGAAAACGCGATCCTGAAAGCACGCCACGCCGCCCGCATCACCGGACTGCCTGCGCTCGGGGACGACTCGGGTCTGTGCGTCGATGCGCTTGACGGCGCGCCGGGTCTGTATTCGGCACGCTATGCCGGCGCGCATGGCGACGCAGACGCCAATATCGACAAACTGCTCCTCGCCATGGCGGGCGTGCCCGATGCGCAGCGCGGCGCGCACTTCTACTGCGTGCTGGCGCTGCTGCGTCATGCGGACGATCCCCAGCCCCTGATCGCCGAGGGGATCTGGCCAGGCACGCTCCTGCATGCGCGTCAGGGCACGGGAGGATTCGGCTACGACCCGGTGTTCTTCGATCCCGAACACGGCTGCAGCGCCGCAGCGCTCGATCCGGTGCTGAAGAACCGGATCAGCCATCGCGGGCGGGCCCTGGCCGCGCTGCGCGAAAAGCTCACTTCGCTGTAGGAGCGCCGCTTCGGCGCCGGATCGGGCGCGACGAGGCGTCGATTCATCGACAGCGAAACGGGCCTGTGGGTGCGATCACACCGGTGTGGAAGTCGCGCCGAAGCGGCGCTCCTACAATGGTGGTTCCCAGGCTTCTCTGAATCGACGCAGCCCTCCATGGTGCCGCAGGATCTCCTCCCTTCGCCAACGCCCGCACATCCAGTGCCGGGCGTTCAGCAGCGCGCGGACCAGTGGTCCGCAAACGCGCTGCTTCACCCACCGCTGTCGCTTTACGTGCATCTGCCCTGGTGCGTGCGCAAATGTCCTTACTGCGACTTCAATTCGCACGAACAACGCGGCGCCCTGCCCTTCTCGGCCTATGTCGACGCGCTGATCGCCGACCTGGATCACGACCTGCCGCTGGTCTGGGGGCGCACGGTGCAGACCGTGTTCTTTGGCGGCGGCACGCCCAGCCTGTTTCCCGCCGATGCCATCGACGCCTTCCTGCAACAGGCCTCGGCGCGGTTGCGCTTCGCCCCGAACGCGGAGATCACGCTCGAAGCCAACCCGGGTACCGCCGAACATGGCCGTTTCGCCGACTACCGCAGGGCGGGCATCAACCGGATCAGCTTCGGCGTGCAGAGCTTCGACGACGGCTGCCTGCGACGTCTCGGCCGCATCCACGACGCCGCCGAGGCGGAAGCCGCGGTCAAGCTGGCGCAGGACGCGGGCTTCGACAACCTCAACCTCGACCTGATGTACGCACTGCCGGAGCAGACGTTGGCGATGGCCGCGTTCGACGTAGAGCGTGCCATCGCCCTTGCGCCTGCCCACGTCTCGCATTACCAGCTCACGCTCGAGCCCAATACGGTGTTTGCGGCCCAGCCACCGACGGGGATTCCCGACCACGACGATGCCTGGGAGATGCAGGCGCACTGCCAGGCGCAGCTGGCCGCCGCCGGCTTCGACCAGTACGAAGTGAGCGCCTATGCGCGCGCCGGCCACCAATGCGCGCACAACCTCAACTACTGGCGTTTTGGCGATTACCTGGGCATCGGCGCCGGCGCGCACGGCAAGCTCACGCTGGCGGCGCAGCAGCAGATCCTGCGCCGCTGGAAGCTGAAGCATCCGGCGGCCTATCTCGCTGCCGCCGGCGGCACCGCGGCGATCGGCGGCGATGAAGACATCCAGCCCGACCGGCGCCCGTTCGACTACATGCTCAATGCGCTGCGGCTGAATGCAGGCTTCGCGCTGTCGGAGTTCGAGGCCCGCACCGGCCTGCCGCGCGCGGCGATCGCCGCGGAACTGCAGCAGGCGCAGGACCGCGGCTGGATCCGGACCGAAGGCGGACAAGTGCTGCCCACCGAGCTCGGCCGCCGCTTCACCAACGACGTGATCCTGCTGTTTCTTCCCGACCGATGACAGGCCGGCCTGTTCCGGCCGGCTCAGGCCGGGGCAGGCATAATGCGTCCGACATGGCGGCAGAACCTGCTTGATGACCGTTCCGGGAAGTCCGAACCCTGCATCGACCGGGATCCGCACCCTGGCGGGCGCACGGCTGCCGCCGCGGGTGCGCAACATCCTCGAATCGCTGCTCCGTGCTGCCTCGGACGAGTTCGAGCGCAGGCTGGGCGACATGCTGGTCGAATTCGAACAGCAGCTGTTCCGCCTGGCCGACCACGCACGCAACCCGGCGGTCGAGGCGGGCTACATGCACACGCTGCGCACCATGCGCCTGAACCGCGCGGACCTGATCCCGCGTTTCATGCTGGGTGTCGAGGCCGGTCTGGCCAGCCTGGACCGTTCGCCTGTCCCGAACGCGGAATCCGCCGCGACGAAACCGGCCATCGCACCCGACTCCACCAGCCTGAAGCTGGTGGACGACACCGAGATGGACGTCGAACTGATCCTGCGCGACGTGGCCCAACGCAGTGCAGCGCGGGCGAGCCTGCCGCTGCATCTGCTGGGCCAACGCTTCGGCGTGCTGGGCGCGATGCCGGCGTTCGATGCCGAACGCCTGCCGCTCGGCCCGTGGTCGCTGTGCACGATCCTTCAGGATGCCAGCAGCGTGCTGCAGCTGCCGCCGGATGCGCAGCAGCTGCTGCTGCGCACCTTCGAGCGCAGGGTGATGGCCGATTACGGCCAGATCGCCGAACTGTTCAATGCCGAGCTGAGCGCATCCGGCGTGCTGCCCGCGCTCACCTACGTGCCGCTGCGGCTGCGCGCCACGGCGTTGCCGTCCGATGACCAGGCATCCGCGAAGCCGCGCGCACGTCGCCGCAACGCGGCCGCTGCGGGCGCTCAAACGGCGGGCGCGCGCGCGCGGCCGCACACGGCCTGGCTCGGCCTGGATGCAGCGGAGGATTCGGTCGACCGCGGAGGCAGCTTCGCCGGGCTGCAGGAATTGCTTGCCGGCAGGCGCACGACCCGGGCCGCGGCCGCGACGCAGCGGTCACGCGCTGCGCCGGACGCATCGGCCGCCGCAGCGGAGCTCGCGACGGCCCTGGCCCAGGTGCGCCCGGCGCTGGGATTGGCGGGCGGAGACGGACAGACGATCGACGGCATCAAGCGCGCGGTCAGCCAACGCCTGCGCGAGGAACGCGGCCCGGATGCCGAACTGACCAAGGCCGATAGCGATACCTTCGACCTGCTCGGCATGCTCTATGAGCGGGTCGAGCGCGAGGTGCGCATCGACACCCTTGCCGCAGGCCTGCTCAAGCGCCTGCAGCTGCCGGTACTGCATGCCGCGCTGGACGACCACGAGTTCTTCACCCGCAGCCAGCACCCCGCGCGCCAGCTCCTCAACACGGTGGCCGAGTCCGGCGCGCGCTGGCTCGACGACAACGACATCGACCCTGCGCTGCTGCAACCGATCCAGCGCGCGGTCGATCACGTGGTGAAGCACGCGCACGAGGATCCGGGCGTGTTCGAGGCCAGCAACCGCATGTTGCAGCAGGAACTCGAGCTCCTGGCACGCCGATCGGACATGGCCGAACGCAGGCATGTGGAGGCGGCGCGCGGAAAAGAGAAACTGGAAATCGCCAAGCGTCTGGCCGCCGCGACGATTACCGGCATGATCGGCCAGCGCAAGCCGCACAAGTTCGTGCGGGCGCTGATCGAACAGGCCTGGGCCGATGCGCTGACGCTCGCCTTGTTGCGTCACGGCGACGACTCGGACGAATGGCGACAGATGCTGGAAACCACCCGGCGGATCGTCACCGCCTGCTGCGACCAAGGTGCCGTGCCCGATCCGGAACTCGCCACCCAGGTCGAAGCGGCATTGTCGCGGGTCGGATACCACGGCGACGAGGCCGCAGCGATCAGCCGTCGCCTCGCCAGCCTGCGCGAGGACGACGACGGGGCCTCGCGGACCGAACTGGCCGCCGCGCTCAAGACGCGTACGCGCCTGGGAGAACGCGCGGGAGCGCAGGACAAACAGAAGCTTGCGCCGCGCACGCCCGAGGAGCAGGCGCAGTACGAACGCGTCAGTGAGCTGCCGTTCGGAACCTGGATCGAGTTCGTCAGCAACCAGCAGGGCGACGTCGTGCGCAAGCGCCTGTCCTGGTACAGCAAGGTCACCGGCCACGCGTTGTTCGTGAACCTGCGCGGCCAGCGCGTGGGCGAGCAGTCGCTCGACAGCCTGGCACGGATGCTGGCCCGCGGGCAGGCACGTGTGGTCACGATCGAACGCGCCCGACTGGTCGATCGGGCATGGCAGGCCACGCTGGGCACGCTGCGCGGCCTCGCGCGCCGCGGTGGCGCCGCACGCACCGAGCAGGCGCGCGCATGAGTAGCGAATTCCGCCGCCGTCGCCGTCGACAGATCTCTGAAACGGTTCTGGTGACCGATGCCATGACCGAAGCGGTGGTAGGCCGGATCGCCAACCTGTCCGAAACGGGCATGCTGCTGATCGCCACTGCGCCGCTGACCGACGACGCGCTGTACCAGTTCCGCTTCCGCCTGGTCGATGCCCGCGGCGTCAATGCCGAGTACGAGCTCGGTGCGCACCTGCTGTGGAAGGACGACCAGGGCACGCCAGGCATGACCTGGACCGGCTTGCGGTTCATCGCGATACCCGAGGACCAGGCGCAGCGCCTGCGCGACTGGATCGGGGAGCCCACCGGCCCCGGCCAATCTACTCCAGGCCAGTCCGCTGCAGACCAGCCCGCGCACAACCAGCCAGATCCAACCTGAGCCCGGCAATCAGCTGCGGCTGCGACGCTGGAACAACACCGGTTCCGGACGGTGCAGGGCGAACCCCTGGGCGTGGTCCACACCCAGACTGCGCAGCACATCGAGCAGCCGGATGTCGTCGACCCATTCGGCCACCACATCCAGATCGCGCTGGTGGCCGATCTCGGCGATCACCTCGACGATCGACCGGCTCATCGGATCGGTGTCCAGGTCGCGGATGAAGCTGCCGTCGATCTTGATGACGTCGACCGGCAGGTTCTTGAGATAGCCGAACGAGGCCATGCCTGCGCCGAAATCGTCGAGGGCGACGCTGCAGCCGGCTGCGCGCAAACGGCCGATGAAACGCACCGCACGCGCCAGGTTGCGCACGGCCTCGGTCTCCGTGATCTCGAAGCACAGGGACGAGGCCGGCACGCCGTGTTCGGCGAGCAGCGCCAGGGTGTCGTCGACGATCGATTCGTCCTCGAGCGATGCGGCGGAGAGGTTCAGCGAGCATCGCGCCGGAGGCCCGGAAGCATGCAGGCGGCCGAAGTTCGCGATCGCCTGCCCGATCACCCAGCGATCCAGCGTGCCCACCAGGCCATAGCGTTCGGCGGCCGGCAGGAACGCGCCCGGCAGGACCACCGCGCCCTGCTCGTCGCGCAGGCGCAGCAGCAGCTCCAGGTACACGCCCTGGCGCGGGCCTTCCCGCAGCGGCTTCATCTCCTGGTAGTACAGCAGCATGCGCCCTTCTTCGATGGCTAGCCGCAGGCGGTTCACCCACTCCATCTCGCCGCGCCGCTGGATGGTGTCGTCGGCTTCGGCGGCATAGAAGTGGATCCGGTTGCGGCCGCCGTCCTTGGCCATGTAACAGGCGGTATCCGCCTGGGCCAGCAGCTCGCGCAGGTTGCTGCCCGGCTGGTCGACCAGCACCACGCCGATGCTTGCGCTGACGGTGTAGCTGCGCTGCTCCCATGCGTACAGATGCGCCTCGATGCGGACCCGCAGGCGCTCGGCCAGCGCTTCTGCATCCACGCGCCGGGTCTCGAACGCGATGATCCCAAATTCGTCACCCCCGAGCCGCGCCAGCACGTCGCTGCTGCGCAGTTCCTCCGCCATGATCAGGGCCAGCTGGATCAGCAGCTGGTCGCCGGCGATGTGGCCGGAGGTGTCGTTGATCAGCTTGAACTGGTCCAGGTCGATGTAGAGCAGCGCGAACGGCGGCCCGCCCTTCGCCCTCGCCTGCAGCGCAGCCTCGATCCGGCGTTCGAACTCGCGCCGGTTATAAAGGTCGGTGAGCGAATCGTGGGTCGCCTGGTAACTGAGCTGCTCGGTGAGCTGGCGCTGCTCGGAGATGTCCTTGGCCACCATCAGCAGCTTCTGTTCGCCGTCCACTTCCATCCGGGTGAGCGACACGCTGGCCCAGAACGGGTCGCCGTTGAGCGACTGCATGACCAGCTCCACGTTGCGCCAGCCTCCGGCTTCTCCGAGTGCGGACAGGCGCGCGCGGTCGTCCGGATCGGCGAACACGCTTTCCAGCACCGTATCGCTGCCGATTGCGGCGCCGAGCCGCTCGCGTGCGGCCTGGTTGACGTATTCGATACGGCGATCGTCGGCGCGCGCCAGCAGCACCAGCGCGGGCAACAATTCGTTCAGGCTGCGGAAACGTTCTTCGCTTTCCCTGAAGCGCTGGCTCATGCGCCAGCCCAGTTCCAGCGCGCGGCGCCGGGTGGTGGTCATGGACCACACCAGCAGCGACAACAGCAGACTCACGACCAGGCCCGGCGTCCATACCGACTCGCGCCAGTCCAGCTGTTGTCCCGTTTGCAGTGGATGCATGGACAGGCGCCAGTGGCGGTCGCCGTAGGCGAGGATGCTGGACAGATGGCCACCCGCGTCCTCGTCGCCATGCAGGCCGGGATGCGAGTCGTACAGCGGGCGCGTCTGGCCCTCGGTCACGTCGGCAACCTCGATATGCATGACCGAGAGGATGTCCGCCGGCAGCGCACTCTCGATCAGGGCCGCGATCCGGAAGGAGACCGCCAGCGAGCCCAGCACGCGCGCCCGACGCTCGGCCAGCGTGCGCGGCGGCGGCCCGGCCCGGTAGATCGGCAGGCGCATGGTCACGCCGTCGGTAGGCTGGCCGGCCGGCGAGAGCTGTACCAGCTGGAACGGCGCCGACAGTACCGGTAGATCCGTATCGCGGGAACGTTCCGCGCCCAAGAGGTTGGCCGGCTGGCTCCTGATATCCAGGCCTGGCAGGCGTTCGTTGCCGGCCATTGGAGCCACCATCTCGGTGATGTAGTGGTCGCCGTCCTCTCGCCGCTCGTAGCGCGCAAAGGCGATCGCCTGCAGGCTGGGGAAGATTTCCCGCGCGCGCAGGTTCGCGTAGGCGTTGCCGAATTCTTCGGCGGTGACCTCGCGCGAAGCGATGAACAGGGCCTGCACCGAGCGGACCATGAGCGCGCATGCGCGCAGGCGCTGATCCAGCGCATCGTGGCTTGAGGTGAGCATGTGCGTCCAGGCCTGTTCGCGTTCGGTCGCATAGCGGCGTTGCTGCCACTCCGCCACCCACCAGGTCAGGGCGAGGCCCACCGCCAGCGCGATCAGGCTCCATGCCCATGGCGGCATGCGCACCAACCCATCGCGCGCGCCCTGCGGCTGCGGCGGGAATCGGTCAAAATCCGACATTGCCCCCACAGAGCTCTTCCCGATGACAATCCCCGATCAGGCGATGTTATATCGCACTCACCTCGATGAATTGGGAATCCGGGCCCAAACGGCGCTTTCCCGCGGTGGGTTCGACCATCTCGTGGTGCCCAGCGGCACGCTGCACTACCAGGTCTTCGATGACCGCGACTATCCGTACGCGGTCAACCCGCAGTTCAAGGCATGGGTTCCGCTCACCCGCAATCCGGGCAGCTGGCTGGTGGTCACGCCTGGCCAGAAGCCAAAGATGATCTACCTGCAGCCGCTTGACTACTGGCACGTGGTACCGCAGGCGCCGAGCGGTTACTGGACCGAGCACTTCGACATCGTGGTGATCCGCAAGCCGGAGGAAGCGCTCAAGCACCTGCCGAAGAACGCCGAGCGTTGCGCGATCCTGGGCGAGCCGCAGAGCGCACTGGGCAATTACGGCGCGTACAAGCCGAACAATCCGCAGCCGGTGATCGACTATCTGGAGTACCACCGCGGCAACAAGACGCCGTACGAGATCGAGATGATGCGCTCGGCGACGCGCAAGGGCGTGCGCGCGCACCGCGCCGCCGAGCGCGCGTTCCGCGCCGGCGCCTCGGAACTGGGCATCCACCTGGCCTACTGCCAGGCCGCAGGGCAGGACGTGAGCGAACTGCCGTACGCCAACATCGTCGCGCTCAACGAACACGGCGCCGTCCTGCACTACACCGAGCTCGGCCGCGTGCCCCCCAAGCCGGTGCGCAGCTTCCTGATCGATGCCGGCGCCGCGCATGCCGGTTATGCCTGCGACATCACCCGCACCTATTCGACCGACGCCGGCGACGGGTTCCAGGCGCTGATCGATGCGGTCGATGCGGCGCAGCTGAAGATGTGCGACCAGGTCCGCGCCGGCTTCGACTACAAGCAGCTGCACCTGGATGCGCACCTGGCGCTTGCGAAGATCCTGCGCGATTTCGGCCTGATCACCGTGTCCCCGGAAGCCGCGGTGGAAACCGGCGTGAGTTCGGCATTCTTTCCACACGGCATCGGCCATGGCATCGGCCTGCAGGTGCACGATGTCGCCGGCTTCGCCGCATCGGACGCGGGCGGCACGATCCCGAAACCCGAGGGGCATCCCTATCTGCGCCTGACCCGGGTGCTCACGCCGGGCATGGTGGTGACCATCGAACCGGGTATTTATTTCATCGACATGCTGCTTGCCGAGCTCAGGGACAAAGGCCTGGGCTCCAGCGTCAACTGGGAGCATGTCGACCGGTTCCGCCCCTATGGCGGCATCCGGATCGAGGACGACGTGGTGTGTACGCAGGGCGACCCGATCAACCTGACTCGCGAGGGATTCGCCGAAGCCGCCTAGCCCTCCGCGTACGCGATGACGCCATTCACTCCAACCGCGACGGGTCGATCACGACGTGGCGAATCCGCTTGCGGTTCCAGGTATAGGTGACGTGGACACGCCCATCGCCGGTCTGGACCACGGCCGGGTACGCGTACCCATGCGGCAGCGGCGCATGCTCCAGCGTCAACACCCGGCGCCAGTGGATGCCATCGTCGGAGAGCGCGATGTCCAGCGGATAGCGCGGCCCCTGGCCCGGCGTGTCGGGAGCGTGCGCGGCGTGGTTGTAGACGAGCAGATGCCGGCCGTCGGCAAGCGTCACCGCATCGGTGCCCGAATTCGGATTGGGCAATGCCAGTGCCGCGACCTCGTTCCAGGTCGCACCGTTGTCGCGCGACCAGGCGCTGGCCATCGCACCCTGACGACTGCGCGCCACGGCCTGCAGGACACCATCGCCATGCATCAGGATGCTCGGCTGGATCGCGTCGATCAGCAACGGCGACACCACCGGCGGCGTGCGCGTCCATGTACGGCCGCCATCGACACTGCGCTCGAAGTGCATGCGCCAGCTCGGGCCATCGGGTCCGCCCATCGCGGCGCTGGACTGCTCCACGCTGGACGGCGCCAGCCACTCGCCGTTGGCAAGCACAACGGGCTTGTTCTTGATCGGACCCAGGATGCCGTCCGGCAGGCGTTCCGGCACGCCCCAGCTGTTTCCATCGTCCTGAGAACGGACGACCATGCCCCACCAGTCGCGCGGCGTCGGTCCGACCTTGTAGAACAGCAGCAGCTCGCCCTGCGGTGCCCGGAACAGCACAGGGTTCCAGGTGGGCTGCCGGGTGCCGTCTTTCTGGACACCATCGGCGACCTGCACAGGCGTTTCCCAGCGGCCGGCGCGCCGGCGCGAAAACCAGATAGCGACATCCGGATTCCGCTCGTGGGTGCCGCCAAACCAGGCCGCGGCGATGGAGCCGTCGCCCAGCTGCACCAGTGTGGAGGCATGCGCTTCCGGATACGGCGCTTCCTCGAAGATCCATTCCCTGGACACGATCGCGTCCGCGGCTATGGCCGCACGCCATGGCATCAGCGCCGCAAACACGGCCAACGCCACAATCACGAATCGGACATCACCATGGGCGCGCACGTCGCTCACCTCGCCTGCCTGCACTGAGCGAGCCATCATGCAGGAATCCGGCGGCGCGCCCAACCGGCGCGCTACGCTCATGCCCGTACCATCAGGGCTTCGATTTCGTCGGCGCTGCGCGCGAGTTTTTCCGTCAGCACGTGGTGGCCGTCGCGCGTGATCAGCACGTCGTCCTCGATGCGGATGCCGATGCCGCGCCACTTCGCGTTCACGCTTGTGTCGTCCGCACCAATGTACAGGCCGGGCTCGATGGTGAACACCATCCCCGGTTCCAGCAGCCGCGATTCGCCATCGAGCCGGTAGTCGCCCACGTCGTGCACGTCCAGGCCGAGCCAGTGCCCGGTCTTGTGCCGGTAGAAGCGCTTGTAGCTGCCGTCGGCGATGTTCTTCTCGAGCTTGCCCTTCAGCAGGCCCAGCGCGAGCAGGCCGTCTGTCAGGGTTTCCACCGCCGCGGCATGCCCTGCTTCATAAGGCACTCCGGGCCTGGCCTGCGCGAGTGCGGCTGCCTGCGCCGCGCCGACCAGATCGTGCAGGGCGCGCTGTTCCCTGGTAAACCGCCCGCTGACGGGAAAGGTGCGGGTGATATCGGAGGCGTAGCCGCGATACTCCGCCCCGGCGTCGATCAGGACCAGGTCGCCATCCTTCGCCTGCGCATTGTTGGCGCGGTAATGCAGCACGCAGGCGTTGGCGCCGGCGCCGACGATGCTGCCATAGGCGGGCTCGGCGTCGTGCAGACGGAATACCCGCTCGATTTCCGCCTGCAACGCGTACTCGTGCATGCCAGGCTTCGCCGCGCGCATCACCGCTTCGTGCGCGGCCACGCTGATGTCGGCGGCGCGCTGCATGAGGCGGATTTCGTCCTTGGACTTGAACAGCCGCAGCTCGTCGAGCAGATGGCCGAGTTCGAGGAATTCATGCGGCGGCTGCGCCCCCATCCGTACCTGCGCGCGCACCTGGTTGAGCCAGCCGATCAGCTTGAGGTCGAAGTCGGTATCGCGCCCGAAGTGGTAGTACACGCGTGACCGTCCTTCGAGCAGGCCGGGCAGGATCTCGTCGAGGTCGTCGATCGGATAGGCATCGTCCATACCCAGCGCATCGACCGCGCCTTCGGGTCCAAGGCGCGGTCCGTCCCACGCCTCACGGTCGGGATCGCGTTCGCGGCAGAACAGCAGCGCCTCCCCATGCCGACGGCCGGGCACCAGGACCAGCACCGATTCGGGCTCGGAAAAGCCGGTCAGGTACCAGAAATCCGAGTCCTGCCGGTACGGGTAATGCGTGTCGCGGCTGCGGATGCGCTCGGGTGCGGCGGCCAGGACCAGGATCGCGTCGTCGCCGGCGATGCGCATCAGCTGCTTGCGGCGTCTTGCGTAGGCGGAGATGGGCGTGGAGATGGGTTTGTGCATCGTTCCTCTTCAGGCCGGCGAAGGCGGATCGCCAGCCCCTGTCCGGGCAATCCTGTCATGGCACGGAATGATCCCGGGGCGTGCGATGCAACGCAAACTCCTGCATCCCCGCCTTCGTGGGAATGACGCTCTGCCGGCGTGGCCGCACGGAGCGCGGCGACTGGCGGATCGTCAGTTGAACTGTTGGCGGTGGCGCGGACCAAGGACACAGTCGCCGTGCAGGAGCAGCACCGCGACCCGCACGAATTCCTCGATTTCGGCGAGCGCCTCCTCGTCTTCCTGGTCGCCGTCGTCCTGGGCCGTGGCCGCAGCGAACCGGGCCAGGTCGCCCAGCGATTCACGCCCCTCGTCCGACAGCGGCGGTGCGCGCCCTGCGGCCAGTCCGAAGCCGCCAAGGAAGCCGCGGCACCAGGCGAACAGCGCCCCGCTGCGCTGGGCCAGGCTGGCATCGTCGTCCGGCAGCAGAAGCTGCAGATCGAAATCACGGTCCGCGAACTGGGCCGCGGTCGCGGCACGCATGCGGCTCAGCGCGCCGCCCGGCGTCTCCGGCGCCAGACTCTCGTCTGCCATCACCGCCGCGATCCAGTCGGGAGCGTTGCGGCCGCCACCGGCCAGCCAGCCGCACAGCCCGCCGTGCAGTTCGCTGGGGTCGGTCGCGAGCCCGGCGGACTGCGATTCCAGCGCGATTTCCTGCAGCGAGGGCAAACGCTCGGCCAAGAAGTAGGGTCCGTGGACGGAGGGTTGCGAGTGTAGCCAATGCCGGCCGGCCTCGTTGGCCGACCGCGTTAACCTCTACACTGGCTGCGACGCAGTGCGAAGCGAGGCCCAGCGCGTTGACCAGTTCGGCTGCATCCGGCTCCACTCTCGCGCTGTTGCTCCTGGTGCTGGCGCTCGGCCTGGGGCTGGTGTGGGTATGGCGTGACCGCACCCGCCTTCGCCGCGAGCACGCGACCAGCCTGGAGCAAGCCGAGCGCCGCCTGGAACTGGCGTTGTCGGCCAGCGGCGAGCAGTTCTGGGAGCTCGATCTGGAACGCCGCTCGCTGCGTCGCCTGCACATGCGGCTCGATCCCATCCAGGGCGGCCAACTGGTGGCCGAGCGCCAGACCGAATGGGACGGCGTGATCCATCCCGAGGATGCAGCGCTGGTGCGTGCGCGCCTGGTCTCGCACCTGAAAGGGGAAGCCGAAGCCTTCGTGTGCGACCTGCGCATCCGCGAGGCCGAAGGCAGTTGGCGCAGGGTCCGTGCACATGGACGCGCCACGGCCCACGACGCGCACGGACGCGTCACTCGCGTTTCCGGGGTCGCCCACCAGATCGGAGATCCGGCAGGCATGCGCCCGCACCCGGTCGCCGACGGCGTGGAGCGCAACATGCGCGAAGCGGTCTGCGTCATGCATCCGGACTTCAGCTTCGTCAGCGTCAATCCTGCCTTCACCCAGATCACCGGCTACGCGCCGGCTGACGTGCTCGGCCGTCAAGTCGATCTCCTCGACAGCCCACAACACGACAGCGAGTTCTACGCCGCGATCCGCGCGGAAGTGCTGGTCAACGGGCGCTGGGCAGGCGAGCTGTGGGCGCGGCGCAAGGACGGCGAGGAATTCCTGTGCTCGGCGGTGTTCTTCGCCATCGGCCAACCCGGGCATCCGCCACAGACACTGGTCGCCGTGTTCAGCGATATCACCCACCAGAAGCGAGCCGAACAGGAGCTGCGCTATCTGGCCAACTTCGATGCGTTGACCAACCTGCCCAACCGTGCGTTGTTGTCCGAGCGGCTCTCGCGCGCCATCGTTCGCGCCCGCCGGGAGAACTCCAGGATCGCGGTGCTGTTCCTGGACTTCGACCACTTCAAGGACGTCAACGATTCGCTCGGCCACGCCGCCGGCGACCGCATCCTGCGCGTTGCGGCCACCCGGCTGCAGGAAACCGTCGGCGAGCAATCGACCGTGGCGCGCCTGGGTGGCGACGAATTCACCGTCGTGGTGGAGGACGTCGCCTCGCCGGAAGACGCCGATCACATGGCGCGCGAAATCATCATGGCGTTCGAGGCGCCCCTGCGGCTCGATGAGCGGGTCGAAGTCGCGATCTCGCCGTCCATCGGCATCAGCCTGTACCCCGACCATGGCCAGGTACCCACCGAGCTGCTCAAGCGCGCGGACACCGCGATGTACCAAGCCAAGGCCGCCGGCCGGCGCACCTTCTCCCGTTACGACGATTCCATGGAGGTGGCGCTGCGCGAGCGCGCCACGGTCTCTGGCGCGTTGCGCAAGGTGCTCGACCGGGGCGAGCTGCGCCTGGTGTTCCAGCCGCGAATGTCGCTGCCGCAGCGCCGCATCGTCGGCGTCGAGGCGCTGCTGCGCTGGCAGAGCAGCGAGCACGGCGACGTTCCGCCAGCCGTATTCATTCCGCTCGCGGAGGAAACCGGGCTGATCCTGGAACTGGGCGAGTGGGTGCTGCGCGAGGCCTGCCTGACCCTGCGCCGCTGGCAACAGTCGGGCCTGCACAGGCTGTCGATGTCGGTCAACGTGTCCGCGCTCCAGCTGTTGCGCGGCGACTTCCCGCTGGTGGTCGAGCGGGTGCTGGCTGAAACCGGCCTGGCCCCGGACCTGCTGGAGCTAGAGCTCACCGAAAGCGTGATCATGGCCAATGCGGAACAGACGGCGGACAAGCTGCAATCGTTCCGCCGCACCGGCGTGTCCCTGGCGATCGACGATTTCGGGACCGGTTATTCCTCGCTCGCCTACCTGCGTCGCCTGCCCATCACCACCCTGAAGATCGACAAGGAATTCATCGGTGATCTCAGCAGCGACCCCGACGACGCCTCGATCACCACCACCGTGATCACGATGGCCCATTCGCTGGGCCTGAACGTGGTCGCCGAGGGGGTCGAGACCCGGGAGCAGCTGGATTTCCTCGATGCCCAGGGCTGCGATGAGATCCAGGGCTACTGGCTTTCGCCGCCCATGGAGTCCGACCGCTGCCAGGCCTTCCTGCGCGACTGGCGCCCGCAGGACATCCGCGCGGCCGCAACGGGCTAGGAGGATGACTCGCGCCCCTGCCTCCGCGCGGGTACCCTGTAGCCGCCCTGGCGCGGGCCTGACCGGCTTGACCGCCTTCGGCCGGCTGCCTAAGGTGCCTGCATGAACAACCCCGACCCGGTCGCCCAGCTGCAGGCCATGGCTTCGCGCATCGAAGCCCTGGTCGAACGCTGCCAACGCCTGGCCGAAGAGAACCGGAGTCTGCGCAACCAGCATGAGCAGATCAGCGGCGAGCGTTCGCAGCTGCTGGCCAAGAACGAGCAGGCGCGCACCCGGGTCGAGGCGATGATCGCGCGGTTGAAGTCGCTGGAGCAGCACACGTGAGCAACAGCGAAGCGGTCAGCATCCGCATCCTGGACCGCGAGTACACCGTTGGCGTCGAACCCGACGAGCGCGACAGTCTGGTCGCGGCCGCACGCCTGCTGGAACAGCGCATGCGGGATGTGCGTGGCGCCAATCGCATGGCCGCCATCGACCGTGTCGCTGTGCTCGCGGCGCTGAACCTCGCGCACGAACTGCAGCAGCTGCGCGACGAAAACGGCAGGCGTGAGCGCGAGCTCACGCGCACGCTCGATGCGCTGCAACGCAAGCTGGACCAGTTCGTCGACGCGTAATGAATGCGCTGTGGGTTGCTGGTTGGCGGATTGCAATGGTGTTTGCGACCGTGATTGACTGAATGTTCCGACGAATGGAACTTGCGTCATCGGAACGCTCCCCTATACTTGGCCTGCGTCCTCTGCCGTGATTGACGGCGCGCGCAAACATTCGCCTTGTCCCTTAAAAACGACACCGGGGACGCAGCGGTCGCCCAGCGTGCATGTCCGCCTCGCAGCGGAAAGCCCAAGGGCTTCCAAGCGTTCCCACTTGAACCCCGGGTTCAAGGTCGTTTCGCGCGCATCGGCATGGCGGAGGATGCAATTTTTACGGCCCGTGCATTTGCGCGGGCCTTTTGTTTGGCGTCGTGCAGTGGAAATCCGGCTGTGCGGCCGCGTCCCGGCGATAGCGCGCAATGTCATCGCCTGAGCTCTCGCTCGCGCGAACAACGCGTGCGAACGGCTCGTCGACTGCACGATTCCGGCTCTACAATCCGCGCATGACCGCCGCTGGATCCACCGCACGATGACCCTAGACCGGAAGGCGCTACGTGCGGAACTGCGTCGGCGGCGACGCGATCTTCCGGCCGCGCAGCGCCTGGCCGCCGCCGAGTCGCTTGCCGGCCATCTGCTCTCGTTGCCGTTCGCTCCGGATACGGGCTTCGTCGCCGGCTACTGGGCGATGGACGGTGAAATCGCATTGCACGCCTGGCAGCTGCACCTGCCCGCGCGCGTGACCTACTGCCTGCCGGTTCTCCATGGCAGCCAGGGTCTCCGCTTCGCGCCCTGGCGCCCCGGCGAACCGCTCGCGACCAATCGCTACGGCATTCCCGAGCCAGACATCGATCCGGGGAAACTGCTCGCCCCCGAATCCATGCGCATGGTGGTGGTCCCGCTGGTCGGCTTCGACGCCAGCGGCCAGCGCCTGGGCATGGGAGCGGGTTGGTACGATCGCAGCTTCGCATTCAGGCAGGCCTCCGCGCCGCCGCCATGGCTGGTGGGCGCGGGTTTCCAGTCGCAGCAGATCGATGCACTGGCGAGCCAGCCCTGGGACGTGGCCCTGGATGCCGTTTGCACCGACGCAGGCACCCATCTCACCCTCGCAGGAACCGTTTCCGCATGAGCGCGCGCAGGAAATACTGGCTAATGAAAACGGAACCGGAGGATTTTTCGATCGACGACCTGCAGCGGGTCGGGATCGAACCCTGGACCGGAGTGCGCAATTACCAGGCGCGCAACTTCATGCGCCAGATGCAACCCGGTGACGGCGTGCTGTTCTATCACTCGAGCACGGAAGTCCCCGGCATCTACGGGGTCGCCGAGGTCGCAAGCACGCCCTATCCGGACCCGACCCAGTTCCAGAAGAAGTCGAAGTACTTCGATGAAAAGTCCACCCAGGAGCAGCCACGCTGGGACCTCGTCGACGTGAAGTTCGTGCGCAAGCTGCGGCGCGGGATCCCGCTCGATGAGATCCGGGCGCATGCAGAGCGCCTGGGCGAGGATTTCGCCCTGATCCGCCGCGGCACGCGGCTGTCGGTGCTGCCGGTGACCGCGGCGCAGTGGAAACTGCTGCTATCGCTTGAGTGACGCTTTGCAGTGCCGGGCGAGCAGGCTCGTCCCTGGTTACGAGGCGCCAGTTTACCCGGCGCTCAACAACGAGAATCCAGATGACCGAAGCAAAACGCCTCGCCGCCGAGAAGGCCATTGATTACGTCGAGGATGGCAGCATCGTCGGGGTAGGCACCGGTTCCACCGTCGCCTACTTCATCGATGCGCTGGCCCGGATCCGCGACCGGATCGAGGGCGCCGTCTCCAGCTCGGAACAAAGCAGCCAGCGCCTGCGCGGACATGGCATCGAGGTGCTGGATCTCAATCACACCGGACCGCTCGCCCTCTACGTCGACGGCGCCGACGAGTGCGACCCGCACAAGCGCCTGATCAAGGGCGGCGGAGCGGCGCTGACCCGGGAAAAAATCATCGCCGAGGCGAGCGCACGTTTCGTCTGCATCATCGATCCGTCAAAGCGCGTCGAGGTGCTAGGCAGGTTTCCGCTGCCGGTCGAGGTTATCCCGATGGCGCGCAGCCTGGTCGCAAGGGAGATTCTGCGGATTACCGGCGGAAATCCTGTCTGGCGCGATGGCGTGGTCACCGACAACGGCAATGTGCTGCTCGACATTCACGGCTTGTCGATCATCGACCCGGTTGGCCTGGAGCGCGAGCTCAACCAGATCCCAGGAGTGGTCAGTGTGGGCTTGTTCGCCCGGCGCGGAGCAGACATCGTGATCGTCGGTGGCGAACCGCCGCTGGTGCTTGGCTGACCGCAAAGCGGTCGCCGGGTTCAACAGCTCGCAGCCTCGTACGGATTCGTCGCGGCAAAAGAAAAACCCCCAGCCGGAGCTGGGGGTTTTTGGGTAAAGACCCTGGCGATGACCTACTCTCGCATGCTGAATGCACACTACCATCGGCGCGTACGCGTTTCACTTCCGAGTTCGGAATGGGATCGGGTGGTTCCACGCAGCTATTGTCACCAGGGAGAGGGTGGAGGGTCGCGGGTCGGATGCGGACGTATCCACAGACGACTTGAACGCGCACACGCTCTCGTTGGTTGCCTCCGAACAAGCCATGAAACGGCTCGCCTTTGGCGAATAAGTTGGGACGTAGCGAAATTTGCTCCGAACGTCGACGCGTCGTCGAGTCCAAGGCCACTTGAGGTTATATGGTCAAGCCACACGGATCATTAGTACTGGTTAGCTCAATACATTGCTGTACTTACACACCCAGCCTATCAACCACCTGGTCTTGATGGTTCCTTTAGGGGGCTTGTGCCCCGGGAGATCTCATCTTGAGGCGCGCTTCCCGCTTAGATGCTTTCAGCGGTTATCGCTTCCGAACATAGCTACCCGGCAGTGCCACTGGCGTGACAACCGGAACACCAGAGGTTCGTCCACTCCGGTCCTCTCGTACTAGGAGCAGCCCCTCTCAAATCTCCAACGCCCACGACAGATAGGGACCGAACTGTCTCACGACGTTCTGAACCCAGCTCGCGTACCACTTTAAATGGCGAACAGCCATACCCTTGGGACCGACTACAGCCCCAGGATGTGATGAGCCGACATCGAGGTGCCAAACACCGCCGTCGCTATGGACGCTTGGGCGGTATCAGCCTGTTATCCCCGGAGTACCTTTTATCCGTTGAGCGATGGCCCTTCCATACAGAACCACCGGATCACTAAGTCCTACTTTCGTACCTGCTTGATCCGTCGATCTTGCAGTCAAGCACGCTTATGCCTTTGCACACAGTGCGCGATGTCCGACCGCGCTGAGCGTACCTTCGAGCTCCTCCGTTACTCTTTGGGAGGAGACCGCCCCAGTCAAACTACCCACCATACACGGTCCCCGACCCGGATTACGGGCCCAGGTTAGAACGTCAAGCACATCAGGGTGGTATTTCAAGGTTGCCTCCACGACAGCTAGCGCCATCGCTTCAAAGGCTCCCACCTATCCTACACAGACGAACTCAACGTTCAGTGTAAAGCTATAGTAAAGGTTCACGGGGTCTTTCCGTCTTGCCGCGGGAACGCTGCATCTTCACAGCGATTTCAATTTCACTGAGTCTCGGGTGGAGACAGCGCCGCTGTCGTTACGCCATTCGTGCAGGTCGGAACTTACCCGACAAGGAATTTCGCTACCTTAGGACCGTTATAGTTACGGCCGCCGTTTACTGGGGCTTCGATCAAGAGCTTCGCCTTGCGGCTGACCCCATCAATTAACCTTCCAGCACCGGGCAGGCGTCACACCCTATACGTCCACTTTCGTGTTTGCAGAGTGCTGTGTTTTTGATAAACAGTCGCAGCGGCCTGGTCACTTCGGCCCCCCCCAGCTATTCACCAGAGGAGGCGCACCTTCTCCCGAAGTTACGGTGCTATTTTGCCTAGTTCCTTCACCCGAGTTCTCTCAAGCGCCTGAGAATTCTCATCCTGCCCACCTGTGTCGGTTTACGGTACGGTCTGCGTAAGCTGAAGCTTAGGAGCTTTTCCTGGAAGCGTGATATCAGCAGCTTCGCCCTAATGGGCTCGTCCTTAGTCTCAACGTTGCGCCCCCGGATTTGCCTAAGGGCACCGCCTCAACTCTCTCACCGGGACAACCAACGCCCGGCCTGCCTAACCTTCTCCGTCCCTCCATCGCACTTACGCGAGGTGCTGGAATATTAACCAGCTTCCCATCGACTACGCATTTCTGCCTCGCCTTAGGGGCCGACTCACCCTGCGCCGATTAACGTTGCGCAAGGAAACCTTGGGCTTTCGGCGTGCGGGCTTTTCACCCGCATTATCGTTACTCATGTCAGCATTCGCACTTCCGATACCTCCAGCGGACTTCTCAATCCACCTTCATCGGCTTACGGAACGCTCCTCTACCGCGCACAACAAAGTTGTGCACCCCAAGCTTCGGTTTACTGCTTAGCCCCGTTAAATCTTCCCCGCAGACCGACTCGACCAGTGAGCTATTACGCTTTCTTTAAAGGGTGGCTGCTTCTAAGCCAACCTCCTGGCTGTCTGTGCCTTTCCACATGGTTTTCCACTTAGCAGTAATTGGGGACCTTAGCTGTGGGTCTGGGTTGTTTCCCTTTTCACGACGGACGTTAGCACCCGCCGTGTGTCTCCCATGCATTCCGTCTCGGTATTCGGAGTTTGCCATGGTTTGGTAAGTCGCAATGACCCCCTAGCCATAACAGTGCTCTACCCCCGAGAGGATTCACATGAGGCGCTACCTAAATAGCTTTCGAGGAGAACCAGCTATCTCCGGGTTCGATTAGCTTTTCACTCCTAATCACAACTCATCCCCGTCTTTTGCAACAGACGTGGGTTCGGGCCTCCAGTTGATGTTACTCAACCTTCACCCTGGCCATGACTAGATCACCCGGTTTCGGGTCTACTGCCCGCGACTATGCGCCCTTATCAGACTCGGTTTCCCTTCGCCTCCCCTATACGGTTAAGCTCGCCACGAACAGTAAGTCGCTGACCCATTATACAAAAGGTACGCAGTCACTCCTTGCGGAGCTCCTACTGCTTGTACGCACACGGTTTCAGGATCTATTTCACTCCCTTCACCAGGGTTCTTTTCGCCTTTCCCTCACGGTACTGGTTCACTATCGGTCGGTCAGGAGTATTTAGCCTTGGAGGATGGTCCCCCCATGTTCAGACAGGGTTTCACGTGCCCCGCCCTACTCAATTTCATCTGCGTGGCCCTTTCGCATACAGGGCTGTCACCTTCTATGGCCAAGCTTTCCAGCTTGTTTTACTAGAACCATGCAGACTTTTGGGCTGCTCCCCGTTCGCTCGTCGCTACTTAGGGAATCTCGGTTGATTTCTTTTCCTGCGGTTACTTAGATATTTCAGTTCACCGCGTTCGCCTCGTACAGCTATGTATTCACTGCACGATACCTCTTGCGAGGTGGGTTTCCCCATTCGGACATTGCCGGATCAAAGCTTGTTGCCAGCTCCCCGACACTTTTCGCAG
>NZ_JAKPBV010000015.1:105000-125447 GCF_022662515.1 Lysobacter sp. M15
CGACCCGGGAGCTATCCATGCGCTGTTCTGCCCGCTTTTTCCCCCTTCTGGGCGCCCTGCTGGCGCTGTCTGGCTGCGCGAGCGCCGGCAACCCGTGGGTCGAACTGGCCGGGAAGCGCTATAGCGTGGAAATCGCGGACGACGACGCCGAGCGCGCGCGCGGCCTGATGTTCCGTGACGCGTTGCCGATTGACCGCGGGATGCTGTTCATCCACGAGCGCGAGGAACCGCAGGCCTACTGGATGAAGAACACCAAGATTGCGCTGGACATCCTGTATTTCGACGACGCGCGCAGGCTGGTATCGCAGCAGCGAGACGTGCCGCCGTGCACGCTCGGCGACCGTTGCCCGCCCTACCCCAGCAGTGGTCCGGCGCGTTACGTGCTGGAACTCAACGCCGGCCAGGCAGAAGCCCTGGGGCTGGCGGACGGCGCGGAGCTGCGCTTCGGCCCTGGCGTCGACGTGCGCTGAAACGCGCAATGCGCGCTTGCGCGGGCGGCGCGAACCGCGCAGGCTTGGGGCATGCGGGCGCCCCTGCAACTTCCCGAGTGGCATGCACTGGCCTCCCTGGAGGACGCCACGCTGCCGCTGCTGGGCACCGCGCTGCTGATCGCGCGCGACGAATATCCGCAACTAGATGCGGACCTGTACGACACCCTGCTGCAGAGCCATGCCGAACATCTGCGTGGCGAAATCGAGGCGGTCGACTCCTGGCCGCTGAAGATGCAGGCGATCAACCGGCACCTGTTCGAGGAACTGGGCTACGCCGGCAACCACGACCAGTATTACGACCCGCGCAACAGCTATCTCAACGAGGTGTTCGAGCGCCGGCTCGGCAATCCGATCTCGCTGGCCCTGGTGCAGATGGAGGTCGCGCGCCGGGTCGGCGTGCCGCTCGACGGCGTGTCGTTTCCTGGCCATTTCCTGGTGCGCCTGCCGGTCGATGACGGCGTGCTGGTGATGGATCCGTTCAACCGGGGCCGCCCGCTCGACGTCGACGAATTGCGCGAGCGCGCGAAGCCGCACCTGGGCGGCGACGTCCCCGATGACGAGGCGTTGAACCACATCCTCAGCCCAGCTTCCCATCGCGGCATGCTGATGCGGATGCTGCGCAACCTGCACGGCGTCTATGCCGACCAGGACGACTGGGAACGGGCGGTTCGCAGCGCCGACCGGGTGCTGAAGCTGTCACCCAACAATGCCGAAGCGCTACGCGACCGCGGCCTGGGTTACCTGAAGCTGGGCCATGCGCATGGCGCGCGCCAGGATCTCACCCGCTACCTGCAGCTGAATCCGAATGCAGACGACAGCGAATCGCTGCGCGAGCGCCTGATCGCGATCGGGCGCGGTTCGCGCCCGCACTGAGCACCGCTCACAGCGGCATCATCTCGAAGTCGTCCTTGGTCACGCCGCAATCCGGGCAGGTCCAGGTGTCGGGCACGTCTTCCCAGCGCGTGCCGGGAGCGATGCCATCCTCGGGCAGGCCTGCGGCTTCGTCGTAGATGAAACCGCATACCACACACATCCAGGTGCGGTAGGCGACGGCGTTGACGGCGGGAGACTCCGGGACGGGCATCGGCGGATAATGCGGGAATGTTTCGCCATTCTCCCACGCCCCGGCAATGCCGGAAAACCGGCGCATGAACGCGGCCGCCTGGCAACGTGGCCTGTATCTGGTCACGCCTGACGAGCCCGACACCGCACGGCTGCGGGACCGCGTGGCGGCCGTGCTGGGCGAGGCCAGCCTGCTGCAGTACCGCAACAAGGGCGCCAGCCCGGCACTGCGCTCGGAACAGGCGCTGGCGCTGCTGCCGCTGTGCCGCGCGGCCGGCGTGCCGCTGATCGTCAACGACGATACCGATCTGGCGCATGCAATCGGCGCGGCCGGCGTGCACCTGGGGGAACACGATGGCGCCGTGCACCAGGCGCGTGCTGTGCTGGGCGAGGCGGCCATCATCGGCGTCTCCTGCTACGACGACCTGGTCCGCGCCCAGGCAGCGGCGACGGCCGGCACCAGCTACATCGCATTCGGCGCGTTCTTTGCGTCGACAACCAAGCCGGGCGCGCGCCGCGCCACGCCGGACCTGCTGCGGGAAGCCGCCTCACTGGGCCTGCCTCGGGTGGCGATCGGGGGCATCACCCCGGACAACGCCCCAGGCCTGATCGCCGCCGGCGCGGACCTGGTGGCGGTCATTGCCGGCGTGTTCGATGCGGCGGACCCTCTCGCCGCCGCGCGCGCGTACCGGCGCGCGTTCGATCCAGCCGCGAGCCCGGCCTGAGGCAGACTTTCCCGGGACATGGGCACGGCTCACCCAGGGAACGACAACATCACTTCAATCTGGATGCAAATGGACACCTCCCGATCCCAGGCACTCTTCTCGCAGGCGCAGACGCTGATGCCCGGCGGCGTCAACTCGCCGGTGCGCGCGTTCAAGTCGGTCGGCGGCGAGCCGTTCTTCGTGCAGCGCGCGGAAGGGCCGTACCTGTTCGACGTCGACGGCAACCGCTACATCGACTATGTCGGCTCGTGGGGGCCGATGATCGTCGGCCACAACCATCCGCAGGTGCTCGAAGCGGTGATCGCCACCGCCCGCGACGGCCTGAGCTTCGGAACGCCCAATCCGCTGGAGGTGACGATGGCCCAGACCATCGCACGGCTGGTGCCGGGGTGCGAGATGGTGCGCATGGTCAACTCGGGGACCGAGGCCACGCTCTCGGCGATCCGTCTGGCGCGCGGCGCCACGGAGCGCGCACGCATCGTCAAGTTCGAAGGCTGCTACCACGGGCATGGCGACAGCTTCCTGGTGAAAGCGGGCAGCGGCGCCCTGACCTTCGGCGTGCCGACCTCGCCTGGCGTGCCCAAGGCGCTGGCCGACCTCACCCTGACCCTGCCCTACAACGACTTCGACGCCGCGACCGCGCTGTTCGACGAATGCGGCGACGACATCGCCGGACTGATCGTCGAGCCGGTGGTCGGCAATGCCAACTGCCTGCCACCACGCGAGGGCTATCTGCAGCACCTGCGCGACCTGTGCACGCGCCACGGCACCATCCTGATCTTCGACGAGGTCATGACCGGCTTCCGGGTGGCGCTGGGTGGCGCGCAGGCGCGCTACGGGGTGACCCCGGACCTGTCGACCTTCGGCAAGGTCATCGGCGGGGGCATGCCGGTCGGCGCGTACGGCGGCCGGCGCGAGCTGATGGAACAGATCGCCCCGGCCGGACCGATCTACCAGGCGGGCACGCTCAGCGGCAATCCGGTGGCGATGGCGGCGGGGCTTGCCATGTTGGAACTGATCCAGGCGCCCGGCTTTTACGACGCCGTCGAGGCTAAAACGAACGCGCTCTGCAACGGACTCGAGGCGGCAGCACGCGAGGCAGGCGTCGCCTTCAGCACACAACGCGTCGGCGGCATGTTCGGCCTGTTCTTCAGCAGCGAGAAGGTCGATACCTATGCGCAGGCGGTGGCCTGCGACACCGCCGCATTCAACCGCTTCTTCCACGCCATGCTCGAACGCGGCGTGTACCTGGCGCCCTCCGCGTTCGAGGCCGGTTTCATGTCGGCCGCGCACGACGACGACGCGATCGCGGCGACGATTGCGGCAGCAGGCGAAGCCTTCGCGGTGGCCCGCGCGACGTGAACGTGCCGGTGAAACGGCCCGCCTGCGTCCTGTTCGACCTCGACGAGACCCTGGTCCGTTACGACCACGACGCCCGGGTGCGCACGCTGGCGGCGCGGGTCGGGGTGGCTCCGGAACGGATCGAGGCAGAGCTGTTCGCCTCGGGGCTAGAACGCGACAGCGACCTCGGACGCCACGACGCCCGGGGCCAGGCTGAGGTGCTGGCACGGCGGCTCGGCGTTGCGGTTTCGCTCGCCGACTGCATCGCAGCGCGCGCGGCCTCGATGACGCCCGATGCCGAGGTCGTGGCGCTGGCGCGCGAAGCCGCGCGACACGCATCGGTGGCGATCCTCAGCAACAATGGCTTGCTCGTGCGCGATCATTTGCCGACCCTGTGCCCGGCGCTGTCGCCGCTGTTCGACGGGCGCGTGCTGTGCTCGGCCGAGTTCGGCATCGGCAAGCCGGAGGCCGCGATCTTCGCCCATGCCTCGGCCAGGCTCGGCCTGACGCCGGATGCAATCCTGTTCGTGGACGACAAGCGCGCCAACGCCGATGCCGCACAGGCGGCCGGCATGCGCGCCCACCACCATCGCGGCGCGGCCGGGTTACGCGCCGCGCTGATGGACCATGGATTCCTGGAGAACCCCGGCCATGCGCCCTGAAACCCTCGCCGTCCACGTCGGCAACGAACCCGATCCGGCCACTGGCGCAGTCGCGCCGCCGATCCACCTGTCCACGACCTTCCAGCACGCCGCCGATGGCGCGCGGTTGGCGGGTTACGAGTACCAGCGCGAAGGCAATCCGACCAACGACCGGCTGTGCGCCGCGATCGCCGCGCTCGAGGGCGCGCAAACCGCGCTCGGCTTCGCCTCGGGCATGGCCGCGATCTGCACCCTCATCGAGAGCCTGCCCACGCCGGCGCGGATCGTACTGCCCACGGACTGCTACGTTGGGCTGCGCATGTACGCCAACGAATTTCTGGCACAGCGTGGCGTGGACGTCGCCTATGTCGAGATGACCGACCTCGACGCGGTGCGCGCCGCGTGCGCGGCGGGAGTGGACCTGCTGTGGCTGGAGACGCCGTCCAATCCGCTGCTGCAGATCAGCGACATCGCCGCCCTGGCCAACATCGGGCATGCGCACGGCGCGCTGGTCGCCTGCGACAACACGTTCGCGACACCGCTACTGCAGCGGCCTTTGGCGCTGGGCGCGGACGTAGTAGTGCATTCGGCAACCAAGTACCTGGGCGGGCACAGCGACGTGCTCGGTGGGCTGCTGGCTTTCGCAGCGCACACCGAGCTATCCCGTGCCACTGCAAGGCGCCTGCATCTGGCGGGGCCGAGCCTGGCCCCGTTCAGCGCCTGGCTGGTGCTACGCGGCCTGCGTTCGCTGCCGGCGCGTATGGCCATGCACTGCGCCAATGCGCGCAAGGTCGCCGAATTCCTGGTGGCGCGGCCCGAAGTCGAAAGCGTGAACTACCCCGGCCTGGCGACACATCCGGGCCACGACATCGCCGCACGCCAGATGCGCGACGCCGGCGGCATGCTCAGCGTGCAGTTGCGCGGCGGGCGCGAGGCGGCGCTGGCGCTGGCGTCCAGGGTGCGGATCTTCACCAACGCCACGTCCCTCGGTGGGTGCGAGTCGCTGATCGAACATCGCGCCTCGGTCGAAGGACCCAAGCCATCGTCGCCGCAAAACCTGCTGCGCATGTCGGTGGGGCTGGAGAACGCGGACGACCTGATGGCGGACCTAGCGCAGGCGCTGGGCTGAGTCAGAGCGGCCTTGAGTGATTGTCGTCATTCTCGCGCAAGCGGGAATGACTGACGAGATCCGACCTGCTCGGACCTTCCCTGGGACCGCGCGTCCAGGTAGGCGCGCAGGCCGCTTTGCAAGCGCGCCAGACCTTCTTCCAGCTCGTCGTCGCCGATGTTCAACGGCGGCACCAGGCGCAGCACGTCCGGGCCGGCCTGCAGCAGCAGCAGGCCCGCGGCGGCGGCGTAGTTGAGGATCTCGCCGGCGCGGCCGGCGTGGGTTTGGTTGAGCGCCGCGCCCAGCATCAGGCCGCGCCCGCGGATCTCCGAGAACAGGCCGAATTCCTCGTCGATGGCCGCGAGCGCATCGCGGATCGCAGCGGCCTGCCTGCGTACGTTGGCCGCGATCGGTTCCGAAGCCAGCTTGCGCAAGGCCACCCGGGCCACCGCCGCGGCCAGCGGGTTGCCGCCGAAAGTGGTGCCGTGTGCGCCGAACTGCATGACCTCGGCCACGCGCGGCCCGGCCAGCATCGCGCCGATCGGAAAGCCGCCGCCCAGCGCCTTGGCCAGGGTCACGATGTCGGGCACCGCGCCGTCATGCCAATGCGCGAACAGCGCGCCGGTGCGGCCCATGCCGCACTGGATCTCGTCCAGCACCAGCAGCGCCCCGTGCCGGTCGCACAGTGCGCGCACGCCCTGCAGGAAGCCGTCGGCTGCCGGCATCACGCCGCCTTCGCCCTGCACCGGTTCGACCAGCACGGCGGCGACGTCTCCGTCCGCCATCGCCGTTTCCAGCTGCGCGAGATCGTTGAAGTCGACGTAACGGAAGCCGCCGGGCAGCGGCTCGTAGCCGTCCTGGTATTTCGGCTGCGCGGTTGCGGTGACCGCAGCCAGGGTGCGACCGTGAAAGCTGCCGCGGAAGCTGACGATAACGCGCCGCTCCGGCGCACGCCCCTGCGCTGTCGCCCATTTGCGCACCAGCTTGATCGCGGCCTCGTTGGCCTCGGCGCCGGAGTTGCACAGGAACACGCGCTCGGCGAAGCGCGAGGCGGCGACCAGTTCCTCCGCCAGACGCAGCGGCGGTTCGCTGTAGAACACGTTGCTGGTGTGCCAGAGCCTGCCGCCCTGCTCATGCAGGGCCGCGACCAGGTCCGGGTCGCAATGACCGAGGCTGCACACCGCGATCCCGGCGCCGAAATCGATGTAGTCGTGACCTTCGGTGTCCCACAGACGCGCGCCCTGGCCGCGCTCCAGGATCAGATCGCGTGGGCGGTAGATGGGCAGGTAGCGCTCGTGGCCAAGCGCGAGGAGGTGGGATGTGTCGGTCATCGGACTCGATTCGGTGGGTGATTGCTTACTCGTGATCCCGGGGCAAGCCGGGATGTTCTACGGCAGCGCGTAGCGCACGTCATCTGCGGCGCTTGCGCGTGCCCGCGTCCGCCAACGCCGCCCGCAAGAGCCGGATCCCGGCCTGCGCCGGGATGACGACATGAATTACCAGGTGCCGGTATTGGGCATCGACGCCCAGGGCTCCGCCGGCGGCAGGTGGCCTTCCTGCAGCAGTTCGACCGAGATCAGGTCGGGCGAGCGGACGAAGGCCATATGCCCGTCGCGCGGCGGGCGGTGGATGGTGTAGCCCATCGACTGCAGCCGTTCGCAGACGGCATAGATATCTCCGACGCGGAACGCGAGGTGGCCGAAATTGCGCGCGCTGCCGTAATCCTCCGCCAGCGTGCCGTCTTCCGGCGGCCAGTTCCAGGTCAGCTCGATCTCAGCGTCCGGACTTTCGTCGGCGGCCAGGAACACCAGGGTGTAACGGCCCTGTGCGTTCTCCATGCGCCGGGTTTCGCGCAGCCCGACGCCTTCGCAGAAGAAACGCAAGGTGGCGTCCAGGTCGTGGACGCGGATCATGGTGTGCAGGTATTTCATGCCGGCGCATCCGTTTGGGGAATGGCCGATGATCCCATGCGCGGCGTGGATCGGCGCAGCCGGCCGCGGTCCGCTGCGTTGCGGATGCCGCGACCGGCAGGCGGCTACGTTCAGTCGATCTGTCGGATGTTGAGCGCCAGCAGGCGATCGTTGCGGGCGCCGGTACGTGCCGCCCGCGCATGGATCACGCGGTCGGCGTGGCGTGCGTCCGCCTTTGCGACCAACGCCGCCGCGAAGCGCATCGAAGCGTCGCCCGGCTGCAGGCGCAGCGCATCGGCGATGCGCGTGCTGCCTTCTCCCCGGGCGAGCACCGCATCCAGCGCGGCGGCATCCACCTTGCCGATGCCGGGCATGTCGTAGCCCTGCAGCCGGGCGATGTCCTGCACGGTTTCGGCGAAGTAGCCGGCGTCGAACAGGGCCAGGGCCCTGCTCCGCGGATCCGTCGCCGCGGCAACGCGGGCCTCCAGCGCTGCGGCCAGGCGACGCAGCTGGTCGCCGTTCGCGCTCGCATAGATCGCCGCGCGACGCAGGGTTTCCATGCGCGCGATCACCGGGACCTGCGGCGTCAGCAGCGCGCGGGTGTCTTCGACCAGCCCGCGGGTGTCATACCCGTTATGGGCGCGGTTCCAGCCATCGCCCCAGGGCAGCGAGGCCGCGCCCGCCGTGTCGAAGGGATCGCAGAGCAGCGGCGGACCGGCGAGCGCGGCTGGAGCCGCCGCGAGCGTGGCGACGAGCAGCGCGATGCGCAACAGGGTGTGGATGCAAGTGCGATGCATGATGTCCTCCGGGTCAGGCCGCGGCGCAACGATGCGCCGCGTGCACGACAAGGACGCCGTAGCGCGACGAGTGTTAGCCGTCCGCCTCAGCCTGCAGCCAGGCGGGGCCCCGGTCCCGCGCAGGCAGCACATCCGGCCACTGCATCCACCAACTCTTGATCCGCGGATACGGCAGGGCATCCCACCACGGGCCGAGAGCGACGGCGCCGCGGCGGCGCAGGTCGGCGCGGGTCACCAGCCCCGCGCGTGGCAGCACCTGCACGATGCGCTCGTACAGCGGGCCCTCGGCCAGGCGCGGATTGCGCCGCACCAGCGACACCAGGCTGATCGCGTCACCGGTGCGCGAAGCGGCGATCAGCCGGCGCAGTTCCTCGCCGCGCGGATCGACATCCGCGCCGCGCGCGTCGATCGCGTCGAGCGCAGCGACGAACTGCGGTGTCGCCCCCATGTCGCGCGGGGTACCGGGCGCACGATCGCCGTGCAGGCGCACGGTGGCGCCCTCGGGCACCAGCACCTCATCCCAGCCGTTGTCGACCTGCACCCAGCCGCTGCGCACGGTCAGCGCGCCGTTCCCGGCCGCATCGCTTTGCATGATGAACTCGCACCCCAGGTCGATCACCTCGGCGCCGCGCAGGCCGACGCCGAACTGGCCGGGCGGCGCCCATACCCGGGCCCACATGCGCCCTTGTTGCAGCTGCAGCCGATGCCGGCCGGTGCGGCTTTCGACCAGGCGCAGCTGCGAATTCCTGTCCAGCGCGATCTCGCCGATCCGCGCCGCGCGCAGACGCACCATCCCGTCGCCGCCGGTCTGCAGCGTGCCCTGCAAAGGAAACGCGTGCGGAGCCCGTCCGTCTGCACCAGACATCTTCACCTCGCCGCGCTGGGCGATCACCTGCCAGGGCCGTCCGGGCTCCCATTGCAGGCGATGCCGGTACCAGGCATTGAGGCCGATGGCGCACAGCCCCAACACCGCGGCGGCGGCGTAGGCGATGCGCCAGCGACGCCGCGGACTGCGGGCGACACGAGTCGGCGAAGCTGCGGCGCCGCCATGGAAGGCGCGTCCATCGTGGCCATGGGGCCGCAACAGGCGCTCGAGCCGGGCGATCTCGGGATCGACCGGTCCGCTGCGGTCCCACAGGTAATCGTTGTGCTCATCGCCGCTCATCGCGTGCTCCCTCCCGGTCCCCCGGATGCCAGCGCGGTGCGCAGCAGCGTCATGCCGCGATGCAGGTTGACGCGCACACTGCCTGGCGTGAGCCCGGTGCGTGCGGAGATCTCGGGCCCGGTCAGCCCCTCGGCCAGTCGCAACATCAGGGTTTCCCGATAAGCCTCCGGCAGTCCGCGAATCGCAGCCAGGGTGCGTTCGGCATCGAGCCGCTCCTCATGCGTGGCCGTGTCGGATTCGGCTTCGACCGACACGCCGGTGAGTGGAACGCGCCGCCGCTTTTCGTCCAATGCCGCGCGGCGCGCGATGCTGACGATCCAGCCGGGAAAGGCAGCCGCCTCGCGCAGTTCGCCCAGGCGCCGCACCGCGGTCTCGAACACGTCCTGGGTCAGATCGTCCGCGTCTGCTTGCTGCACGTAGCCCAGCAGTACGCCGTGCACCACCGGCGCGAACCGGCGATACAACGCATCCATCGCGCCGCGATGTCCCCGGCGCGCGGATTCGACCAGTGCTGGCGTCGCCTCAATGGCTTCCACGCGATTCCGGATCGGGCTGCTCGGGTTCTGACGGGTGGACGGCGGGGAGCGTTAACCGTGCGCGGCTGGGGCGGTGCCGATCGAGGGCTCGCTAGTCGAGGAACAGGTCCGGCAGCAGCGGCTGGCCCGGCTCCACCGCATAGCGGTCGAAGTCCTGAACGCCCGTCTCGCGCAGCACCTCCTCGTCGATCAGGAAGCGGCCGCTGAAGCCCTGGGCCTCGTGGACCAGGACCGCGTGCGCGGCATCGGCCACGATCTCCGGCGTGCGGCAGTTGCGCGGGTCCACGCCCGGGATCATGTTGATCGCGTCGGTGGCGATCACGGTGCGCGGCCAGAGCGCATTCACCGCCACGCCCTGCGGCCCGAACTCGGCCGCCAGGCCCAGGGTCACGAAGCTCATGCCCATCTTCGCCAGGGTGTAGCCGGTGTGCGGCGCCCACCATTTCGGCGCCAGCGACGGCGGCGGGGCCAGGGTGAGGATGTGCGGGTTCGGCGCCTGCAGCAGGTGCGGCAGGCAGGCCTGGGCGCAGACGAAGCTGCCGCGCGCATTGACCTGCTGCATCAGGTCGAAGCGCTTCATCGGCGTGTCGAGCGTGCCGCGCAGCCAGATGGCGCTCGCGTTGTTGACCAGGATGTCGATGCCGCCGAACGCGTCCACCGCGACGGCCACCGCGGCGCGAACCTGGTCCTCTTCGCGGATATCGCATTGCAGCGCCAGCGCATGGCCGCCCAGGGCCTCGACGTCCGCCGCCGCGGTGTGGATGGTGCCGGGCAGCTTCGGATTCGGCACCGACGACTTGGCGGCGATGGCGATGTTGGCCCCATCGCGCGCCGCGCGGCGGGCGATGGCCAGGCCGATACCGCGCGAGGCGCCGGTGATGAACAGGGTCTTGCCGGCAAGGGTGGACATGGCGACCTCGTAAGCATCGGGGATGCGATCCATTGTAGGAGCGGCGTCAGCCGCGAGCTTCCCGCGCTGCGCGCCGGCCAGCCAGGGGGACTCGCGACTGACGTCGTTCCTACGTCACGCCCCTACGGCTTCGGTCCCTGTCCCTCGTTGTCTTCCCATTTGAGAATGCGCCGGGTGACGAAGCGATACACCGGCTTGCCGGTAGCGAACCAGGCTTCGCGCAGCCACGAGTGGCGCTTGAGCAGACGCTTCTCCACCGGGGTGAGCGCGTGCGCGCAGTACATGCGCTTGTGCTTGAGCAGGTGGCGCAGGTCTTCGCGCGCGAGCAGCCGCATCCAGCGCGAGCGCTGGCGCCCGCGCACGGCCAGCTGGAAGTCGATGATGCCCGGTGATCCGTCGGTCAGCACCAGCCAGTTGGCTTCCTTGGCCAGGTCGTTGTGGGCGATGCCGGCGCGGTGCAGCCGCTGCAGCAGCCGGCGCGCGCTGCGGAAATAGGCCACGTCCCCGCGCGGCGGACGCTGGTACATGGCCGCGCCATCGAGGAAGCTGCGATCGAGCACGCGCCCGTCCCAGCCCAGCAGTTGCGGCATCGCCGGCAGGCCCGCCACGCACCGGAGCGCGCGCGCCTCGCGTCGCGCCAGCCACCATGCCGGCGCACGCAGCCACAGCGGCACGAAGCGCAGGTCGCGGCGCACGAAGGGAATGCCGTCGGCGCCGCGCATCAGCGCGATGCGGCCGAAACTGTCGGACTTGAGTGCCTGGAGTTCGACGGCGTCGCTGCGATCCATGCGCAGATTGTAGGGCGGGCCCTTGCCCGCCATCCGAGGCGGACCGGTTGCCTGCCTGTGGGAACGAGCTTGCTCGCGATTGCTTTTTGCCGCAGCGACCGACAGGTCAGAGCATTCGCGGCCAAGACCGCTCCCACACTGGTTGCCATTTCGCCCCGCCCTTGTGGGAGCGAGCTTGCTCGCGAATGCTCTTCGCCGCCGCGACCGACAGGTCAGAGCATTCGCGGCCGAGGCCGCTCCCACAGCGATTGCCACAAAGGCGATCGGGGAGCCCCTCTACAATTACGCCATGCAATCCGCCTGGCTCGATGGCATCGTCGCATGGATCAGCGCGCACCCGGTGCTGGCCGGCGGCGTGATATTCCTGATCGCGTTCTGCGATGCGCTGGCCGTGGTCGGCATCGTGGTGCCGGCGTTGCCGCTGCTGTTCGCGGTCGGCGCGCTGGTCGGCCTGGGTCACGTGGATGGTCCCTACGCGATCGTGTGCGCAGGCGCCGGCGCGTTCGCCGGCGATGCCCTCAGCTACTGGCTGGGGCGGCTCTGGGGCCCGCAGATGCGCGATCACCTGCTGTTCCGGCGCTACCCGCAGCTGATCGACCGCGGCGAGCAGCTGTTCCGCCGCCACGGCGCCAAGGGCATCGTGATCGCACGTTACGTCGGCCCGGTGCGTCCCTTCGTGCCGGCCGTCGCCGGCATGCTGCATATGCCGCTCCGGCGCTACGTGCCAGCCAGCATCTTTGCCGCGCTGAGCTGGGCCGCGCTGTTCCTGGCCCCGGGCTGGATCTTCGGCGCCTCCTACGACGCGGTGGCCGCGGTCGCCGATCGCCTGGCGTTGGTCCTGCTGGCGCTGGCGGCGGTGCTGGCCCTGGTCTGGGCCGGCGTGCTCTACACCTGGCGCTGGTTTGCGCACCATGCCGACAACCTGCTGGCGCGCGCGCTGAAGTGGACCCGGGCGCATCCGATCATGGGTCGCTATGCCGCGGCGCTGATCGATCCGAACCGGCCCGAGTCCGCGTCGCTGGCGATCCTGGCGGTGTGCCTGCTCGCGATCGCCTGGGCCTGGTTCGCGCTGCTGGCCACGGTCTGGATGCGTGGCGAACCGCTGGCGATCGACCGCAGCGTGTTCGACTTTCTGTACACCCTGCGCAATCCGCTGGCCGACCGGCTGATGGCCGGGCTGGCGTCGATCGGCGATGCGCAGGTGCTGCTGCCGGCCGCGGGGCTCGCCCTGGCCTACCTGATCTGGCGTCGGCGCTGGATCGCGGCGGCGCACTGGCTGGCCGCACTCGCCTTCGGCCTGGCGCTGACCACCTGGCTGGGCGCGTCGGTGGACATGCCGCGACCGCCCACGGCACCGGAGGGTTTCGGCTTCCCCTCGATCGCGGTGACCATGACCACCATCACCTTCGGCTTCTTCGCCGTGCTGATCGCGCGCGAATGGCCGGGACGCAAGCGGGTGTGGCCTTATCTGGTCAGCGGCGCGGCGGTGGCCCTGCTCGGCTTCGCCCGGCTGTACCTGGGCGCGCATTGGCTCAGCGACGTGGTCGCCGGAATGCTGCTGGGCATCGTCTGGCTGCTGTTGCTGGGCATCGCCTACCGGCGGCACGTGGCGCGTTCGTTCTGGATGCGGCCGCTGGCGTCGCTGTTCTACGGCGCCTTCCTGGTCGCCGGGTTCTGGCATGCACCGCGCGCGGTGGACACGGTACTCACGAAGTTCAGCGCGCCGCCGCCCACCCAGGTCATGCGCCTGGAGGATTGGCGCCAGAACGGCTGGCAGCGCCTTCCCGAGCGCCGCAACGAACGCGATGCCAGCCTGCGCTGGCTGCTGGACGTGCAGGTCGCCGGCCCACTGGAGCCGCTGCAGTCGCTGCTCGAGGCGCAAGGCTGGCGGGTGCAGCCGCAGGCCGACTGGATCTCGACCCTGGGCCTGCTGCGCGAGGACGCTCGCAGCGACGGACAACCGGTGTTGCCGGCCACGCTCGATGCGCATCCCGAAGCCCTGCTGCTGCGTCGCGACGCCGCCGACGGCGCCAGCACCCAGGTGTTGCGGCTGTGGCCTGCGCCGGTGCGCCTGGCCGACGGCACGCCGCTGTGGATCGGCAGCACCCAGACCCTGCGCTACACCCGGCCGTTCGGCGCCTTCGGCCTGTGGCAGCCCATCGCAGACGCCGGCGCCTCACACCGGGCCCTGCGCGCATCCGCCGCTTCGCTACCGATGCAGGATGGCGCGCGCAACACGGGTGAGGCGCATGTGCTGCGGATTTCGACCGCGCAAGACCAGTAGCGAGCCAAGGCGAGCCTGCGACGCCCTACGGCATCAATTGCACCAGCAGATCCAACCGCGCATGCGGATCGTCTTCCTGCAGCAGCGACTGGCGCTGCGCGTCGGCCAGCGGCAGCAGCTGGGCCAGGCGCCAGCCGACCCAGGCGGCATCGTCCAGGCGCGCGGCGGGGGCTTTCGCGAATTCTCCGCCGACATGGCCGATCACGCGTTCGAGCAGGGTCGACAGCAACCCATGCTCGGCGCGCAGTTCGTCGTCGGGATCATCGGGGCACCAGTCGACATCGGCCACCAGCAGGCCGTTGTCGCGCACGCGGGTGCGGCGTACGTGGAAGCGCCGCGCGCCGCGCACCTGCAGGGTGAGCAGGCCATCGTCGCTGCTGCCGAAATCCTCGATCAGCGCTTCGGTGCCGTACGCGGCCGGGGTCGCAGGCGCGCCGACCTCTGCGCCGGACAGGATCAGGCAGACGCCAAAACCGCGCGCATTGCGCCCGCAATCCCGCACCAGGTCGAGATAGCGCGGCTCGAAGATCCGCAGGCCCAGCGCCGCGCCGGGCAGCAGCACGCTGTGCAGCGGAAACAGCGGGAGCGATTCGGTCACTCGGTCAGCCTAGCACCGTGCCCGTGGTTGTTCCTTCAGGCAAGCGCGGCGAGAAACCGTCGCGGCGCGCCGTCGAAGCCGCCGTTGGACATGAACACGACATGGTCGCCTGCGCGCACCAGCGTCGAGAGCTTTGCGATCAGCGCGTCGGCGTCCGGGACCGCATGGCCTTCTGCACGCAGCGCGGCGAGTACCGCGCCCGCATCCCAGGCCAGTTCCGGCCGGTGCAGGAACACCACCGCGTCCGCGCCCGCGAGCGAAGGCGCCAGCGCCTCGGCATGCGCCCCCAGGCGCATCGAATTGCTGCGCGGCTCCATCGCAACGATCACGCGCGCTTCGCCGACGCGCGCGCGCAGTCCCGCCAGCGTGGTGGCGATGGCAGTGGGATGGTGAGCGAAATCGTCGTAAACGGTGACGCCGCGCGCGCTGCCCAGCACTTCCAGCCGGCGCTTGACGCTGCGGAAGGCCGCCAGCGCCGGCAGGATCGCGCCGATCTCCACGCCGACGGCGTGGCAGGCGGCCAGCGCGGCCAGCCCGTTGAGCACGTTGTGGTCGCCGAGCATCGGCCATTCGACCGTGCCGATCTCGCGCGAGCCGTGCAGCACCACGAACGCGCTGCCGTCCTCACGCAGCTTGCGTGCGCTCCACTCGTACACGGGCGCGGTGCCCTCGGACAGCAGGCCGAAGCGCTCGACCGGCGTCCAGCTGCCCATCGCCAGCACTTCGGCCAGGCGTTCGTCGGCGCCGTTCACGATCAACCTCCCGCGCCGCGGCACGATGCGCACAAGGTGGTGGAACTGGCGCTGGATCGCGGCCACGTCGGGGAAGATGTCGGCGTGGTCGTACTCGAGGTTGTTGAGGATCGCCACCAGCGGCCGGTAGTGCACGAACTTGCTGCGCTTGTCGAAGAACGCGGTGTCGTACTCGTCGGCTTCCACCACGAACTCGCGCCCCGTTCCCACGCGCGCGGACACGCCGAAGTCCTCGGCCACGCCGCCGATCAGGAAGCCGGGCTCGCGCCCTGCCGCCTGCAGCAGGTACGCCAGGATCGTGGTCGTGGTGGTCTTGCCATGGGTGCCCGCCACGGCCAGGGTGTCGCGGCCGGGCAGCACCTGTTCGCTCAGCCACTGCGCGCCCGATGTGTACTTCAGGCCCGCATCGAGCACGTGTTCCACGGCCGGGTTGCCACGCGAGAGCGCATTGCCGACCACGATCTCGTCGCAGTCGGCGGAGATGTTTTCGGGCGCATAGCCCTGGCGCAGCGCGATGCCCAGCTGCTCGAGCTGGGTCGACATCGGCGGATAGATGTTCTGGTCGCTGCCTTCGACGGCGTGCCCGAGTTCCCGGGCCAACGCGGCGACGCCGCCCATGAAGGTGCCGGCGATGCCGAGGATATGCAGTTTGCTCATCGGGCCATTGTCGCCGATCCGGCTATTCAGACTCGACCGCTGCCGCTGTGCCAGCATCGCCTGCCGGGCCCGCACGCCGTTTGCGGCCGCACCGTTCGCGGCGATGCGTTTGCTGGGTAGCAACATCCGAATCGATCGTCCCGTCCGTCAGGAGAACCTCAGAATGCGCAAGTTCGTTTCCCGGGCCAAACGCGGCCTGCTCGTGCTTTCGCCGATCGCACTCGCGGTCGCCATGGTCGCCGCCGCCGCGCCGGCGTCCTCCGGCCAGGAAGTATCACCGGCGCTGAGAGCGGCGATGCAGCGCGACCTCGGCCTGTCGTCTGCCCAGCTGTCGCAGTACCTCCGGACCGAACGCCTCGCCGCACTGCAGGAGAAGAAGCTGGCCGCCGCGCAGGGCCGCAACTACGCCGGCAGCTGGATCGAGAAGCAGGCCAACGGCAGCTTCAAGCTGGTCGTCGCCACCACCGCGATCAGGCCGCAGAAGGCCGCCGGGGTCGAGATCCGCCAGGCCAGGCACAGCTTTACCTCGCTCAATGCCTCCAAGGCCCAGCTCGACGACGTGCTCGCGCACGGCGGCAGGGCGCCGAAGGGTGTGTACGGCTGGTACGTCGACCTGCCCAGCAACAGCGTGGTGGTCAGCGTAGGCAAGGGCGGGCAGAAGGCCGGCATCGACTTCGTCGCCGCCAGCGGCGCCGACGCCCAGACCGTGCGCTTCGAGATCGCCGAGGAACAGCCCAGCCTGCGCATGGACGTGCTGGGCGGATACGGTTACCTGCGCAATCCCGGTGACGGCTATCTCTACGCCTGCTCGGTCGGCTTCTCCGTCTTCCAGGGCAGCAATCCCGGTTACACCACCGCCGGCCATTGCGGCGATGCTGGCGAGGTCGTGTATTACGAACCCTCGCAGTGGACGCTCGGCGTCCGGCTCGGCACGTTCGCCGCCTCCAGCTTCCCGTCGCCGGGCCAGACCGGCAACGACTATGCCTGGGTCCGGCTGGACGCCGTGCACACCCCGCGCCCGACCGTCGAGGGCTATACCAGCGGCGACGTGACCGTGCGCGGCGGGACCGAGGCGGCCGTGGGCGCGGCGATCTGCCGGTCCGGTCGCACCAGCGGCTGGCGCTGCGGCACGATCGAGGCCAAGAACCAGACCGTCAACTACAGCAGCGGCGAAACGATCCTCAACCTGACCCGCACCACCGCCTGTTCGGAAGGCGGCGACTCGGGCGGCTCGTTCATCACCGGTCCGGGCCAGGCGCAGGGCGTGCTGTCGGGCGGCAGCGGCAGCTGCAAGGGCAAGCTCCCCAACCGGCGCACGCGCAGCTACTACCAGCCGCTCACGCCGATCCTGCAGGCCTACAACCTGACCCTGGTGACCAGCCCCTGATCCAGCAGGCCGGTCAACGGCCACCGACTGTCGCGCCAACGAAAACGCCCCGGCTTGCCGGGGCGTTTTTCATTGGGGCTGGGCTGATGGAAGCTGGCGCCCTGCGTTCGCGGCGCGGTCAGCCGACCTCGCGCACCGGCGCGATCGCCTCGACGATCCGGGTGAACACCTGGTCCAGCGAACCCACGCCGTCGACCACGGTCAGCTGGCCGTGCTGGCGGTAGAACTCGATCACCGGCGCGGTCTGCTGCTCGTAGACGCGCAGCCGGGTGCGGACCGACTCGGGCGAATCGTCCGCGCGGCCTTCGGCCTGGGCCCGCCCGGCGATGCGCTCCACCAGCAGTTCCGTGGGCACGTCCAGCTGCACGGCGTAATCCATCGGCTGGCCGATGCGCTGGAGCAGCCCGTCGAGCGCACCGGCCTGGGCCAGGTTGCGCGGGTAGCCGTCGAGGATGAAGCCGCCGGCCGTGTCGGCCTGCGAGAAGCGCGACTCCAGCATGCCCAGCAGGATCGCGTCGCTGACCAGCTCGCCGCGGGCCATGATTTCCTTGGCTTCCAGTCCCAGCTTGCTGCCGGCGGCCACTTCCGCGCGCAGCAGATCGCCGGTGGAGATGTGCGGCACCTGTAGATGACCTTTCAGCCGCGCGGCTTGCGTGCCCTTGCCCGAGCCGGGTGCGCCCAGCAACACCAATCGCATCCGCTTCCTCCGAATTCCTGCGGGGCCGGGGCTACACTCCGCCCGGCCCGATCTCGCGCCAGCTTACCGTAAACCCGCCGCAGCCCGCCCGACGGGGCCGCGCTCACTGGAGTCGACTGCATGCCGCAACCCGCACCCACCCTGCTCTACGCCCAGTCCGGCGGCGTCACCGCCGTGATCAATGCCACCGCCTCGGCCGTGATCAGCGAGGCGCGTGCCCGCAAGGTCCGGGCGCTGGCGGCGCGCAACGGCATCCTCGGCGCGCTGCGCGAGGAACTGGTGGACACATCCAAGGAATCGGCGGCGGCGATCCGCGCGCTCGCGCACACCCCCGGCGGCGCGTTCGGCAGCTGCCGGGTCAAGCTGAAGTCGCTGGAGGCCGACCGCGCCCGCTACGAGCGCCTGCTCGAGGTCTTCCAGGCGCATAACGTGCGCTGGTTCCTCTACAACGGCGGCAACGATTCGGCCGATACCGCGCTGAAGGTCTCCAGGCTGGCAACCGAATACGGCGTGCCGCTGACCTGCATCGGCGTGCCCAAGACGGTCGACAACGACCTGGCCGTGACCGACTGCTGCCCGGGCTTCGGCTCGGCCGCCAAGTACACCGCGGTGTCGGTGCGCGAGTGCGCGCTGGACGTTGCGGCGATGGCCGAGACCTCGACCAAGGTGTTCGTGTACGAGGCCATGGGCCGTCACGCCGGCTGGCTGGCCGCGGCCGGCGGCCTGGCTGGCAACGGGCCCGACGAGGCCCCGCACCTGATCCTGTTCCCCGAGCGGCCCTACGACGAGGCCGATTTCCTCGCCAACGTGCGGCGCGTGGTCGAGCGCGTCGGCTACTGCGTGGTTGTCGCCAGCGAGGGCATCCACGGTGCGGACGGAAAATTCGTCGCCGACATGGGCACGGTCGACTCCTTCGGCCATACCCAGCTCGGCGGCGTGTCCTCGTTCCTGGCCGGCCGGGTCAAGGCCGAACTCGGCTACAAGGTGCACTGGACCCTGCCCGACTACCTGCAGCGCTCCGCCCGCCACATCGCTTCGAAGACCGATCTCGACCAGGCCATGGCCGTCGGCAAGGCCGCGGTGCAGTACGCGTTGAAAGGCATGAACGCGACGATGCCGGTGATCAAACGCACTTCGGATTCGCCGTACCGCTGGAAGATCGAAGCCGCACCGCTGGACAAGGTCGCCAACCACGAAAAGAAGATGCCAGCCGGCTTCATCCGCAAGGATGGTTACGGCATCACCGCTGCGGCACGCAAGTATCTGGAACCGCTGATCCGTGGGGAAGCGCCGCCGCCGTATGGGCGGGGTGGGATTCCGGCGTATGTGGAGTTGCAGAACAAGTTAATCAGGAAGAAGCTGCCAGCGTTCGAAGCATGAGCGCGAACGATGGTATTGGTCGTATTCGGTTGATAACCAGTAGTTAGCTCTCACCAAACAACCATGTCGACCGACGAAGTTTTCATCAGCTACAGCTACGACTCACCTGTCCACGTGCAGCGCGTCCTTGAACTGTCCAATCGCCTTCGCGGAGAGGGTATAGATTGCGTACTGGATCAGTACGAAGAATCCCCATCCGAGGGCTGGCCTCGTTGGATGGACAGAAAAATCAGGGACGCAAAGCATGTCCTAGTGATTTGCACAGAAACCTACCTCAACCGAATCATGGGTGATGAAGCGCCTAATAAAGGCCTCGGTGTCAAGTGGGAAGGAACCATTGCCTATCAACACCTTTACAACTCTGGCCTCAACAACGACAAGTTCATCCCGGTAATTTTTGAAGAACAAGATTACTCATACATCCCTATACCGCTTCAGCCATTCACACACTACAACGTTGCTGAGCCGATCAGATATGACAGGTTATACAAGCGCCTCACAGGGCAACCTCACATCCAGAAGCCAGAACTAGGGGCAAGACGCCCACTCCCTTACAAGCCCGTAAAGACTGACCCAAAGCTCTTCTTCATCTCGCCGATTGACATTGATCTTTGGAATCAAGCGAAGTGGCGTGCAACATTCTTCATGTTCGCCCCAGGGGTTCCACCAGTTCTCGGGCTCGCTTTTAGAGACGAATCCTTCGCTAAAGAAATTTTCAAAGGCTGGCATGATCGCTTCGGTGACAATGACCAGCATGAAGAAATTCGCGTCTCAATCATTGAGGGTGACATCCCAGGAGAGGATGCTGGCTACACGGTTCACCTCGGCCCAGACATTGACGGCTTTTCAGCTCGTTACAAAGAGGCCGGACTTGAGATTAAAGAAGACCTATTGATGTGCGTAAGCAGACTGAATCGCATGACCCCTCCGCCCGAGAGCAGAAACCTCGAGAACTTCAAGGCTGCTTTCAAAGTACATAAAACTTACTACTTAGCTCCCGGCGTAGTGTCTGAAGACGGAAAACAAATGACTCCACTTACCGATCTCGCAATCTTCAAGAACAAGATTCATTTCAGGCATGTTGACGACATCGGCGAGCATGACCCTGACTTAATCGTATTCAAAGATCCAGAGCATGAGTTGAAGTAGCAGAACTCGTAGGGGGGGGGGGAACCCCCCCCCGCGGGGCACAGGTAACACAAAAGGGGGGGTGTGGCC
>NZ_JAKPBV010000016.1:0-129427 GCF_022662515.1 Lysobacter sp. M15
AACTCGTTGGGCGGGCTCACGCCCGCCCGCGGGTGAAACAGGAATCCGAAAGGCGGGCTTGAGCCCGCCCTACGAGAACTAGAGTGCACCGAATCGGCTTGATAGTTGGTCTTGCATTCTGCGGCTGCTCGAATGAGCCGGAGATGGCGGGATCTGTCACCCCCAAGGAGCAAACGCTGGTCATTGACCATGCCCTGCCTGCATATGGCGGCAGATTGCTTGGCATTGACCGAGGCGAGTGGGGTGGCAGCCTCCTGTTCGAAGACGAGGCCGGGAACCGCACTTCCATTCTGGATGAGAACGTTCACGGGATTGTTGAGAACTCCGCAGGCATCTTTGCGTTTACGGGCCTGGCACATTTGCAGATCAATGACGGATATATCTATGTCATCACCAAAGAGCCGGACGAGCGCATTTACGCCACCATGCTTGGCAAGCTTCCAGGCTCACCAAGCCAAGTCACGCCACTCGGGCAAGGCATGACGTCTTTTCTTGTCTTTACCGGTTTCCGCGACAACGCTCCCTACTTCGAGTGCTATTCCTTGATTGGACGCGTTGTTGCCCGCTCCAACCACTGCTCACCGCCGAAGAATTCGTAGACCCCGTAGGACGGGCTCAAGCCCGCCTGCGGGGAAACAGCCATCCGAACGGCGGGCTCGAGCCCGCCCTATGAGATCTATCAATGAAGACTCTTGTCGTTCCACCCGCAGCCCAACGAGACGAGAAGGCCGTCCAGCTCCTCAGCGCATGGGCGGCGGAGAGAGGTCTGCACTGCACGATGAATATCGGCATGTGGCACGACAGCGGCCGCGACGAGCCAACCGCCTGGGGCATTCTCCTTTCGGACGTCGCCCGCCATATCGTCAACGCACTGCAAGAGCAATACGGCCTCGATCCAAGTGACACACTTGCGGACATACGCCAAGCATTCGACCGGGAACTGGGTGACCCGACCTCGGATGTAGAAGGGGCGTTCCACCATGGCCACACGTAGGCCTGACAACCCATTCAAGTCAAAGAACTCGTAGGGCGGCTCTACGAGAGCACAGGCGTCAGGCCGCACAGACGCGCGGAAGTAATCAATCTATAGAGAAGGACCACCATGGCCAAGTACCTGATCTCCTTCCCCAGCGCGGCGATGGTGGTGCCCAACGGCGAATGGGAAGCGGTGGGCCGCGATGCGCACGCCGTGATCGACGAAGCGAAGGCCGCCGGCGTCTACGTGTTCGGCGGCGGCATCGACGAAGACGTGCCGCCCGTACTCGTCTCGGCCGATGGCGCCGTGGCCGAGGGCGGCTACCCGTGGGCGCCTACGCTGGATGGTGGCTTCACGGTGCTCGAACTGCCCTCGCGCGAGGAGGCCGTGGCGTGGGCCGCGCGCATCGCGAAGGCCTGCCGTTGCGACCAGGAGCTGCGCGTGTTTCAGTTCGACCCGCAGTCCTGAGAGCCGGGTGCGCCCGGCGCACCGCATCATCCCGACCTGCGCCAGGGCGCGTCCTGTCGACTGGAAGGGCGTAGTCTCCCGTCATGGCAGCCGGGTGCGTCGTCAGTCCTGGCCCTTCTCCAACACCGAGTCACCTGACAGTTCGTTCGAGCAGAGGCCGCTCCGCCGCTCGGCTTCCTTCTGGCGCCAGGCGTCTTCGCAGATTTGATGCGGTTGATACATCACTGGAGAGCGCCATGCCCATCGTGTCACCTGTCGACCAGGGTGGTTTTTCCATCCGGCTCAGCTCCGCTGCGATGCTGCTGGCGCTGGCCGGTTGCACAACACATCAGGTGTCCAGCACACCTACCCACGAGCAACTACTGACCGAAGTGGCCTGTGTGGACGTGCCTGCAGGCGAGAAGCGACCCGAGTTCGGCTGCTTCAACGTTGCCACAGTCACGGGTCTGGAATTCAGTCAGCCCAGCGTTTACTGGCATCTGCACACGTTTGCGACCAGAAAGGCTGCAGAGGCGGCGAAGAGTGCGACCGGAATCGTGGTGGAGGAAGACGGGCGCGCATGGCTCTCCGAATTCGGTCCCCAGGACGCCGCTCCGCAGGGAGGTGAAGCCATCGCCGTCGTCGGCCCGCTGCAGCTTCCCTCCGCAAAGAACTACGCTGCGGTGCTCTCTTACGCCGTCATGCGGCCCGGCGACAGTTCCAGGGTGCATACACACCCGGGACCCGAAGGCTGGTATGTGCTCGCGGGTGAGCAGTGCCTGGAGACGCCGACGGGCGCGAACAGGGCTTCGGCCGGGGCCACCATGACGGCACCACCCAATGTTCCGATGGAATTGAACGTGACCGGTACGGAGCTGCGGCGGGCGTTCGCTCTCGTCATCCATGATTCGACCCAGCACAGAGGGATCCCCTCCTCCTGGAAACCATCCGGGGCATGTCGTCGGTAACCCGCATAAGCGGTAGACCCGCCTGGAACAGCGCGACGTAGGGCGGGTCTTGACCCGCCGATCAATCGCACCGTCTTCGGCCTCCGCAATCCATGCAAGCCGGGCGAGAACCATAGGTGGGCTTCAGCCCACCGTACGAAAGCAATGCTGGCATGCGGTGGGCCAAGGCCCACCCTATGATGGCTGCAGGGAACCAACTCCGGGATGGGATCGGACGGATGAAACGACTCGGCACGCTGCAAGCCATCCTGATCGGCGGCGCCATCGGCGGGCTGGGCGACATCGTGTTCGCCATCGGCATGGCCATCGCGCGCGGCGATACCGCGGTGCATCTGCTGCAGATCGTGGCCAGCGGCGCGCTGGGGCAGGCGGCGTTCGAAGGCGGGATGCGCACGGCCGCTCTCGGGCTGGCGCTGCATTTCCTGCTGTCGTTCGGCTGGGCGGCGCTGTTCGTGCTGGCGGCGCGGGCGATGCCGGCACTGCTGCGGCGGCCGCTGGTGTCGGCGATCGTTTACGGCGTGCTGGTGCTGCTGGCGATGCGGCTGGTGGTGCTGCCGCTGTCGGCCTTCCCCTTCCCGTCCGGGCTCGCGCCATCGTGGCCGCTGCTGCTGGACCTGCTCTCGCACATGTTCCTGTTCGCGCTGCCGATCGTGCTGGCGGCGCGGCGGATGCGGGCGGCGTAGACGGCGGCATCCGGGGTACCGGGACAACGGGGGCCGAAAGGCGTCCGGGCGCAACGTCCATGGGTGCCCGCCTGCGCGGGCATGACGGTACGGGCGTCAGGGTTTGCCCGGCGGCGGGTGGGCGGTTCGGCATCCCACCTGATTGCGTTGGAACGCCGGCCTTTTAGCTCGGAGCGCCGGTCTTTTTGACCGGAGCGTCGGCCTTTTTGCTCGGAGCGCCGGCTTATTTGGTTGGAGCGCCGGCTTATTTGGTTGGAGCGCCGGCTTATTTGCTCGGCGCGCGGGCCTTTTAGCTCGGAGCACCGAGCTTTTTGGGCGGAGCGCCGGCCTTTTTGCTCGGCGCGTCGGCTTATTTAGTCGGAGCGCCGGCTTATTTGCTCGGAGCGCGGGCCTTTTTGCTCGGAGCGTCGGCCTTTTTGCTCGGAGCGCGGGCCTATTTGCCCGGAACGCCGGCTTCTTGCCCGGCGCGCGAGGGGTTCTACGCCGCCCGCTCCCGCTCCGCCATCCAGCCCGCGGCGACTTCCCGCGCATGCGCCGGGTCGTCCACCACCAAGACCAGCCGGTGGTCGTGGTCGCTGTAGAGCACCTCGATGTTCACGCCGGCGGCAGCCATGCGCGCGGTGAGCGCGCCCAGCTGGCCCGGGGTGGCCTGGTCCAGGCGCTGCAGCACCACCTCGCGCACCGCGGCGACTTCGATACCCACGGCTTCGAGCGCGCTGCGCGCCGCCTCGCCGTCCTCGAACAGGAAGTGGCCGACGCCGCGGCCATCCACCACCCAGGCGCCGCCGCCCTCGATGCTCACGCCGGCTGCCCCGAGTGCGGCGCCCATGCGCGCGAGGCTGCCGGGCACGTCGTCGAGCATCACCGTCACGTCCTTCATCGCCCGTCGCCGCCGGTCGCGATCTCCGGCTGGTGCGCGATCGGCACGCTGCAGGAATTGGCGATGAAGCACAGCGCATGCGCGCGCGCGTGCAGTTGCGCCGCCAGCGCCGCATCGCTGCCGGCGGCGATGCGCACGCGCGGGTGCAGCGTGACCGATTCGAAGCGCCCGCCGCCGCCGGGTTCCGTCCGCATCACCGCCTCGGCGGCATCCTCGTAAGCCTCCACCACCACGCCGGCCTGCGCGCACAGCGACAGGTAGAACAGCATGTGGCAGGCCGAAATCGCGCCAAGCAGCAGGTCTTCCGGATTGTGTCGCGCAGGATCGCCGCGGAAGGCCGGGTCGGAGCTGCCCGCCAGGTCGGGCTTGCCTTCCACGTGCATGCGGTAATCGCGGCTGTAGCCGGCGTAGCGCGCGGTGCCGGTGCCGAGGTTGCCTTCCCACGCGACGTGCGCGCGGTACTGGTGTTGCTGTGTCATGCGGAAGTCACCGTGCTGGCCTGGGCGCACTATCCGCATGGCGGCGTACGGATGCTTCGACTAGCATCGAAGCATGTCCGATGCTGGCCAGCTCGCCGCGCTCGCCGCCCTGATCGGCGACCCCACCCGTAGCCGCATGCTGGCCAGCCTGATGTCGGGCCAGGCGCTGACCGCCACCGAGCTGGCCGCGGAAAGCGGCGTGTCGGCCTCCACCGCGAGCACGCACCTGGCGCGGCTGACTGCCGGTGGCGTGCTGGAAGTGCGCGCGCAGGGCCGGCATCGCTATTTCAGGCTCGCCGATGCGGACATCGCAGCGGCGCTGGAGGCGTTGATAGGCGCGGCTTCGGCCGCGCCGCGGCGCAGCTTCGGTCCGGCCGATCCGGCGCTGCGTGCGGCGCGCGTGTGTTACGACCACCTCGCCGGCGAAGCGGGCGTGCGCCTGCATGATGCGCTGCGCGCGCATGGACTGTTGCAAGCCGATGGTGGGGCATTGACGGATGCCGGTGAAGCCTGGTGCCGGCGCCGCGGCCTGGACCTGGACGCGCTGCAGTCATCGCGTCGCCCACTGTGCCGGCCCTGCCTGGACTGGAGCGAACGCCGCGATCATCTCGCCGGTGCGCTGGGTGCGGCCTTGCTGCAGGACCTGCTCCGACGCGGCCATGCGCGCCGCATTCCCGGCAGTCGTGCGCTACGGCTGGACCGTACGGGGCTGCGGTTCGTCGAATCGTTGGCGTGAGGCTTCTGCTGAACCCCTTTCCCCGCGTGGCGGGGGAAGGTTGGGATGGGGCGCCTTGCGTACGGCTGAAAAAGCGAAGGGCGCCTGCGGCGCCCCTCAGCCCAGCCCTCTCCCGCAAGCGGGAGAGGAGCATTTTTCAGACACGTAGGGCGGGCTCAAGCCCGCCTGCGGGTAGCAAGAATCCGAAAGGCGGGCTTGAGCCAGCCCTACCGTCAACCGCCGCAGGCCTGGCCTTCCAGCTTCATCTCGGCCGCGAACATCGGGATCGGCTGATAGCCGCCCTGCTTCGCCGCCGCCTGCATCTCTTTTAGATACAGGCGCGAGCGGCCCTGCGCGTCGAGCTCGGGCGGGGTAGCGTCAGCCGGCTTGCGCCAGACCCGGACCACCGCTTTCTGCGACGGACAGGCGGCGCTAGGGACCTGGATCAGGTCGTTGAACTTCCATCCGCCGGCCTCGCTGGGTTTGGCCTTGGCGAACTCCACGAAGCGCGCGCGCGGCTGGCAGTTCGGGCTGGTGCGGACCAGCGCGAACTTGTAGGGCTCCGCCGCGTTGCCGGTGAACATGCCTTCCATCCGCGCACAGGCTTCGGGGATCTGGCGCAGCGTGTGCAGGGCGTTGACCGCCTGCGGGGTGCCGGCCTCGCGCTTGATCTCGGGGGCGGGTTCGGCCGCCAATAGCGGGTGGGCGATGGCCAGGGTGAGGATTGCGATCAGGGGGGTGGCGCGCATCCGTCAGGTCCTTCGAAAAACAGGGCCGCAGGCTGGCACGGGGCGGCTGAACACCCCTTCGACGGGGCTTCCGGCTGGACCGGCCCGCGCCGGGAACTCGCTTCCTGTCGCCTGCAGGGCCTGGCCCTCCGCGCAAGTGGGAAGGGAGAGGCGCTGCGGGCACAGGCGGGCCCGAGCGTGCCCGGGACGAGGGGTCCGGGGGAGGTCGGATCCGGGCACGCTCGGGATCTGCGCGGGCACGGGGCGCAGCACGCTGCGCCCTTGCCCCAGGTGCTAGCGCGCGTTGGCGTGGATCGAGACGGCGCCTTCGGTATTGGCGGTGACCACGTCGACCTTGCCGTCGCCGGTCAGGTCCGCAAGGGTGATGGCGCGCGGCGCGCCGCCGGTGTGGACGCGTTCGATGGCCGAAAATGCGCCACTGCCGTCGTTGCGCAGCACCGTGACCGTGCCGTTGTTGGTGTTGGCAGTGGCGATGTCGGGCGCACCGTCGCCATTGATGTCGCCAACGACCAGGGACCATGCCCACGGCCACAGCCACGCGCACGCCGGCTCGCAGCTGGCCACGTCCTGATCCAGGTAGAGCGGGAAGTGCACGGCTGCGTCAAAGCCGCCCTTGGCGTTGCCGGTCAGCAGCGAAACGGTTTGCGCGGTGTGGTTGAGGCTGACCAGGTCCGGGTGCTTGTCGCCGGTCACGTCGACCGCGGCCACGGCCACCGGCCCGAAATCGGTGGTCAGGTGGACTGGGGCGCCGAAGCCGCCGGCACCGTCGCCGGCCAGCAGCCGCAGGCCCGGATCGCCGAAATCGAAGTGGGGAACGATGAGATCCGCGATGCCGTCGCCGGTGGCATCGGCCGCCGCGATCGAACTCGGATCCCTTGCGACCCCTTCGATCTGGATCTGGCCACCGAAGCCGCCGCGGCCATCGCCGGGCAGGATCGAAATGCTGCCCAGGTCGGGGGGCGTGCAGTCGGGATCTCCGGGCAGGCAGAAATAGGGCACGTTGGCCGTGGCGATATCCAGATGGCCATCGCCAGTGAGATCGGCCACCGTCACCGCGCGCGCGCCCTGGGATTGGAGCGCTATCTCGTAGCGATGCGGATCGGAGAACCCACCTTCTCCATCGCCCAGCAGGACCGACACCGCGTTGGGGCCGCCGTGGACGACGAACAGATCCATCGCGCCGTCCGCGTTGGCATCGCCGCCGGCGATCCCGGCGGCGGAGTCCGCATCGAGATCGAAATGCCGCGGCGCGGCCAGCCCGCCCGAGCCATCGCCCAGCTGCACGGCCACTTTGACCCTGCCGTCCACTGCGGTGCCGGCGGTGGCCACGTCCGGTCGGCCATCGCCGTTGAAGTCGCCGCCCACCAGCGACTCGGCGTTGAGCTGCAGCCTGGTATCGAAATTTCCCCATCGGCCGACATGACCGGCTCGGTCGGTGGGCAGGATCGCCACCATCTCGTGGGTGCCGACCGCGACGTTGGTGACGATGTCCGGCCGCCGGTCGCCGGTGACATCGGCGATGGCTACCGGATCGGGGGCCCCGCCCGCGCCGGGGATGTCGACCGGGCCTGCGAACCCGCCTGCGCCGTCGCTGGCCAGCAACGTCAGGATCCGGTCGACGGGCCGCCCGGCCACGATGTCCGCATGGCCATCGCCGGTGACGTCGCCCACCGCCACCGATTCCGCGCGGCCGAGGGTCTGCTTCCCCAAGGACAGCAGTTGCGCGGCACCGAAGCCACCGGCGCGCTTCCCGGCCAGTACCGAAACCGAACCGGGGGTGTCGTAGCCGGCATCGCCGCCGGTCTGGTTCGCGGTGACGATATCCACGCGGCGATCGCCGGTGACCTCGGCGACGGCCAGCCGCAGGACGCTGACTTCGGGCCCTGCCGACAGCAGCACCGGCGCATGGAACTTGCCCCTGCCATTGCCCGCCAGCAGCGACACGCCGGCATCGAGCCCGGCGCTGAGGATGTCCGGGTAGCCATCGCCGGTCGCGTCGGCGACCACTACCCCGCCGGCGAAGGCGGCGGTGGGAAACCGCGCCGGCTCCGAGAATCCGCCCTTGCCGTCGCCGAACAGGACCGAGACCGCCTGGTCCATGCCGTCGCCGGTGACGATGTCCTGGCGCCCATCCCGGTTCAGGTCGCCCACGGCCACCGATGACGGCTCGTCGCCGGTACCCAGCTTGACCCGGATCGGTTCGGCGAAGCGCCCTGCGCCCTGGCCGACGAACACTTCGAGCGTGTCGCGGCTGAAGCCGGCCGCGACGATATCCGGGTACCGCTTGCCGACCAGGTGGCCCACCGCCACCTCGACCCGGTACAGGCTGGCCTCGCCGGCGCTGGCAATCGGATAGTAGACGGCGTCGGACACCCGGCCCTTGCGGTCGCTGAGCACCACGCCGACCGTCAGGCTCAGTTCGTTCCCGGTGACGATGTCCGCCGTGCGGTCGCCGGTCAGGTCGGCCAGTGCCAGCGACCGCGACAGATCGCCCTCGATCAGCAGCTGGCGTTGCGCGGTGGGCAGCAGCCACCCGTTGCCGGGCCTCGGGGGCTTGCTGGCGGCCGTTCGGACCGCGCTCGCGCCGGGTGAAGCCGAGGGCTGCGCGGTGCTCTTCACTGGCGCATTCGCCGGCGCCGCGGACGCCATGGCCATGGCACACAGGGCGGCCACGGTGGTGGCCAGTCTGACCGGATGAATCATGGGGGATTCGCCTCTTTCGTTGGGCAGCGGACGAGGCTGCGGCGAACGGCTCGGGAATCCACTCCAAAATGATGACGAACGCGCTACAGGTGCACTGATCGGCTCGCGAATCAGCGGATCGGCGGGCCCCGGGCGGCACCCTGGACCACTTCGTCGGCGCTCAGCGAACGGCCAGGAGCCCGTCCGGCGCGCTTGTGCGCGGCGCTTCGGGCATGGCTGGCAACGGACGTTCGCCGGCGAGCCTGCGGGCATTCGCGGCTGCGTCCCGCCATCCCCGGTGATCGCCGAGGGCCTGCGACAGGCGCACCTGCAGCATGGCCGCGTCGTAGTCCTGCCCGGCCCAGGGGCCAATCCGCTCGGCCAGCGCCGATGCCTCGGCGAATGCGCCCCGCTCGATCAGCCAGGGCAGATACGTGGTGGCCACGTCCACGATCCGGGCCGGAGTGCCCGCGGCTTCGGCGCGCGCCAGCGCCCGGCGGTAGGCGAGCCCGGCTTCCGGTTGCCTCCCATAGGCTTGGGCCGCCAGCGCCCGGATCAGCCAGGCGTCCATCGTGTCGTCTGCGGCGACCATCGCGACGATCGCGTCCGGGACCGGCGCGCCCGCCGCCAATCCCAGCTGCAGCCGCTGCCGCTGCAGCCGGCGGAGCAAGGCCGGATCGGCGTCCACCCGCCCATCGGCCAATGCCCGGTCGGCGAGCTTGAGCGCAGCGCCGAGATCGCCGCTCCGCCAGGCCAGTTCCGTGCGCAGCAGGCCGGCGCGGCGATCGCCGCCTCCGGCCCTCTGGCCATCACCGCGCGCGGCGAGCAGGGTGCGGGCTTCGTGCAACCGGCCGCTGCCGAGCAGGGTCTCTGCCAGGCCCACCGCCAATGCAGACCGGTCGGCGGCGCCCGGGACCCCCTCGCGCAGCGCCCATGCGCTGGTGGCGTGGCGTCGGGCCTGTGGCCATTCCAGCAGTTGCCGGTGCAGCGAAGCCAGTTCGGCGTGGGTGGCCGCCTGCCCTGCATCGGTGCCTGCGAGCGGATCGAGCGCCCCGGGATCGCCGGTATCGCCGTCGACGAATGTGTTCAACTCCGAACTCGGGTCATGCCCCGGAGCGCCACCTGCCCCGCTACTGCGTTGCTCCAGGACACCAAGGTTGGCGTTGACCCACCCCAGCGAACGCAGGTCGCCGCTGCGGGCCAGGAGCGTGCGCGCCCGCTGCAGGTCTTCCTGCGCCGCGTCGAACTTGCCCAACGCGATCCGCGCCACGCCGCGACCGTTGCGGGCCCGACCAAGCAAGGCTGGCTCGGCCCGCATGTCGATCAGGCCGATGGCTGCGCTGAAGTCCTGTTCGGCATCGGCGTGGCGGCCCAGCCGGATCTCGAAGCGCGCGCGCTGCACCAGCGCGCGGGCGCGCAGATGCGGGTCGCCGCGACCGCCTTGTGACTCGAGCAGATGGTCCAACGCCACCAGGCCACGCTGGTGACGCCCGGCCAGGAAATCCTGCTGCGTCTGCAACAGCACCTGCTCGGGGTCCTCGCGCACCGGCATGGACACGGGCCCGCCCAGCAGACCCCAGGCAGCCGTGGCGACCAGCATCAACGCCGCCGCCAGCCCTTGCCGTTGCCAGCGCTGCGGCTGCAGCGGCAGCGCGCTGGATGCGGCCGGCCCGAACGACAGCACCTGCACCGTCTCCGGCGGCGCATCGGATTCGCGGGTTTCCCCCACCCAGTGGAAGCCGTATCGCGGCACGGTGCGGATCAAGCGCTGATGGCGGCCATCGTCGCCCACCACGCGCCGCGCGCGCAGGACCACCTGACCCAGCTGGGCGTCCGAGACGTTGTGGCGGCCGAACACAGCCTGCGCCAGCTCATCGCGACTGACCGCGCGCTCGCGCTGCTCGATCAGATGCTGGAGGCATTCGAAGCATCGCGCCGGCATCGCGACGGACTTGCCGTTCCGCCGCAACTCGCGCGTCCCACAGTCGAGTTCGAAGCCGGAAAAGCGATAGACGTTGGCCACGGGAACAAAGGCACGCCGGGTCCTGAGGCCATCGATGATGGGCGCGCCTGCCGGCGCAGTCAACCGCGGCCGGGGTAGCGTTGCCACCCGCGAGCACGGGCGTGGTTGGCGGCGACAGGGGCCTGTGCAATAGTCCGGGGGTTTGCCGCCTTTGGCATCACTCTGGGAGGGGTCACATGCTGGAGCAGTACGGTTTGGTCCTGGCGCTGGTCTGCGCCGTCATCGCGATCGGGTACGGCATGTATTACGCCGGCTGGATCAACAAGCAGCCCGCGGGCAACGCGCGCATGCAGGAAATCGCCGGCGCGATCCAAGAAGGCGCACGCGCCTACCTCAACCGCCAGTACACCACCATCGCCATCGCCGGCGCGGTGCTGTTCGTGCTGATCGGCCTGTTCCTCAAGTGGCCGACTGCGATCGGCTTCCTGCTCGGCGCGGTGCTCTCGGGCGCGGCCGGCTATATCGGCATGAACGTGTCGGTCCGCGCCAACGTGCGCACGGCCGAGGCCGCGCGCAGCGGCATCGGCCCGGCCATGGATGTCGCGTTCAAGGGCGGCGCCATCACCGGCATGCTGGTCGTGGGGCTGGGCCTGCTGGGCGTCGCTGGCTACTGGCTGGTGCTGGAGAAGATGGGCATGGCCAGCGCGGACGCGCTGCATGCGCTGGTCGGCCTGGCGTTCGGCTCGTCGCTGATCTCGATCTTCGCGCGTCTGGGCGGCGGCATCTTCACCAAGGGCGCGGACGTCGGCGCCGACCTGGTGGGCAAGGTCGAAGCCGGCATTCCCGAGGACGACCCGCGCAACCCGGCGGTGATCGCCGACAACGTGGGCGACAACGTCGGCGACTGCGCCGGCATGGCCGCCGACCTGTTCGAGACCTACGCGGTCACCGTGATCGCCACCATGCTGCTGGGCGGGCTGATGATGGCCGAGGCCGGCCGCAACGCGATCCTGTACCCGCTGGTGCTGGGCGGGGTGTCGATCATCGCTTCGATCATCGGTACCTACTTCGTCAAGGTCGCCGAGGGCGGTTCGATCATGGGCGCGCTGTACAAGGGCGTGATCGTGTCGGGCGCGATCGCGGCGGTGTTCTTCTGGTTCGTGACCGGCTCGATGATGGGCGATTCCGCCTACGGCACGACCAACCTGTTCCTGTGCGCGCTGATCGGCCTGCTGCTGACCGGCGCCATCGTCTGGATCACCGAGTACTACACCGGCACCCAGTACAAGCCGGTGCAGCACGTGGCCCAGGCCTCCACCACGGGCCACGGCACCAACATCATCGCCGGCCTGGGCGTGTCGATGAAGTCGACCGCACTGCCGGTGATCGCGGTGTGCTTCGCGATCTGGGCGTGCTTCTCGTTCGCCGGACTGTATGGCATTGCCGTCGCCGCGACCGCGATGCTGTCGATGGCCGGCATGATCGTGGCGCTGGATGCCTACGGCCCGATCACCGACAACGCCGGCGGCATCGCCGAGATGGCGGAAATGCCGCCTGAGGTGCGCGCAGTCACCGACCCGCTGGATGCGGTGGGCAACACCACCAAGGCGGTGACCAAGGGTTACGCGATCGGTTCGGCCGCGCTGGCCGCGCTGGTGCTGTTCGCCGATTACACCCACAACCTGCAGGCGGCGCACCCGGGCACGGTGTTCGCATTCGACCTGTCCGACCACACCGTGATCATCGGCCTGCTGATCGGCGGCCTGATCCCGTACCTGTTCGGCGCGATGGCGATGGAAGCCGTGGGCCGCGCGGCCGGCAGCGTGGTGGAGGAAGTGCGCCGCCAGTTCCGCGATATCCCCGGGATCATGGAAGGCACGGGCAAGCCGCAGTACGACAAGGCGGTCGACATGCTGACCAAGTCGGCGATCAAGGAAATGATCGTACCGTCGCTGCTGCCCGTGGCCGTGCCGATCGTGATCGGCATGCTGCTGGGGCCCAAGGCGCTGGGCGGCCTGCTGATCGGCACCATCGTCACCGGCATCTTCGTCGCGATCTCGATGACCACCGGCGGCGGCGCCTGGGACAACGCCAAGAAGTACATCGAGGACGGCAACTTCGGCGGCAAGGGCTCCGAGGCGCACAAGGCCGCGGTCACCGGCGACACTGTCGGCGATCCCTACAAGGACACCGCCGGCCCCGCGATCAACCCGCTGATCAAGATCATCAACATCGTGGCGCTGCTGATGGTGCCGCTGTTGCCGGTGGGGAGCGCGGGTGGCAGTGCCGATGCCCACGTCGCAGGCGATGGCACGGCCATGAGTGCCACCCGTGATGGAGCGGATGCAGCCGCGGGCCGCGCTGCCGCCGCCACGCTGTACTACGAGGTCGGTTCGGCAATGCCGCCGGCGGACGCCGATGCGCAGCTGGGCGGGGTTCTGGATGCGTTGCGCCAGAATTCGCGTGCGGTCGCGCGCATCTCCGGCTTCCACGACGCAGCCGGCGACGCCGCCACCAATGAGGCGCTGGCCAGAGAGCGGGCCGAGGGCGTGCAGCACTGGCTCGAAGCCCAGGGCGTGCCGGCCGAGCGCATCGTGCTGGACAAGCCGATGGCGACCACGGGCGACGGCCCGGCCCAGGAAGCACGGCGGGTCGAGGTCACGGTCGAGTAACGCCAGCGACCTGCCGAACAAGAAAACGGCGGCCCTTGGCCGCCGTTTTTGTTTGCGGAAAACAAAAAGCGGCGCGCTTCCGATGCGCGCCGCCCCGCCCCTTTCCTTGTGCGGAAACCTGAGCCCTAGAGCGTCGGAAACCTGAGCCCTAGAGCGTGTAGTTGGGACGGTCCGGCAGGCCCAACTCGCGACGGATGCCGTTCTCGGTGAGTCCGATCGGGTTGTGGGTCGTGGCGGGCGTGGACGGATTCCCATCGAAATCGAACGGCGCTGCGCTCGTCTCCAGCCCCACCGCCTGGCGTTCGGCATTGGGCACGTTGCCCGAATCCGGCCCGGTGCCGCGATAGGTGCCCGGCTGGAAGGTGCCGGTCACGCCGTTATAGGCATGCGACATCTCGTGGTAGAGCACCACCACCGGGGCCGGGAACTCGGCCATGTGGAACGACGGGTTGTAACTGATGATCACGTCCGAACCCTCGCCGGCGCGGCCGTTGCGGATCTCTGCATTGCCGCGCCCGAGGGTCTGCGCGTAGCCGTTCTGCTCGTTGGCCAGCTCGCGGATGGTGACGGTATTGCCGCTGGCCGCGGCGGAATCGAACTCGGCCAGCATCGTCTGCCCGTTGGGCGAGCTGCGCAGGAATTCGAGTTCGGCTTCGACCCGCTGGCGGAAGGACTCGGATCCCTCGACCTTCACCCCGCGCGTGCCCAGGCTGGGGTCGATCTCGACGTTGACCACCACCTGGCCGGTGTCGCGCTGACCGGCGGCGAAGCGCACCGCATCGATCTCTTCTGCGTAGATCTGGTCGCCTGAGGTCGCGCCATCGACCGAATCGGTCCCGCTGCCCAGGTAGATGTTGTTGTCGCCGCCGCTGGTGACGCGGTCGTCGCCGAGGCCGGCCGAGACCATGTTCGTGCCCTGGCTGCCGTCGACCTGGTCGTCGCCCGCGCCGGCTTCGATAAAGTTGGTGCCGTCCCCGGCCGTGAGCACGTCCTCGCCGTCGCCGCCATGGACCACGTCGTCGCCCGCACCGGCGTCGACCGTGTCGTTGCCGGTGTTGCCGAAGACGTCATCGCGGCCTTCGCCGGAGGTGACCACGTCGTTGCCGGCACCGCCGTCGATGCGGTCGTCGCCCGCGCCGGTGGCGATGGCATCGTCGCCCGCGCCGCCGTCCACCACGATGTTGACGCGCACGTTCGGCGCGACTTCGATCAGATCGTCGCCGGCGCCCACGCGCAGGGTGAGTTCCTGGCGCTCGGCCAGCGACACGTCGAATTCCTCGCCGTTGACGCTGACCACCACCGTACCGTCGTCGCGCTGGCTCACCTGGACCTGGTCGTTGCCGCTGCCGGTGGTGGTGAACACCAGCTGGTCGCTGCTGACATAGGTCTGGCCGAAGCCGCCATCGGCGAGGGTCCGTTCGCGTGCGATCGTCGCCTGGTCGCCCTGGTGCAACGGATCGACCTGGATCGGCTTGCCGTCCGGCGTGCTGTCCTCGGTCCGCTGCGAAGGATTGCTGCTGCTGCCGTCGATGGGGATCGCGGGATCGGCGCCCGGCAGCAGGCTCATCAACTCGATCCCGGTGCTCTCGGTCGCTTCCGGCAGGGCGTTCGCGTCCAGATCGGCCGGGGAGTTCAGTGCATCGCTGTCCGCGCGCGGGTCGTCCCAATAGGAACTGTTCTGCGGGGCGTAGGCGGTGGTGGACAGACTGGGATCGGAACTCATCGCTTGCGGCCTCATTCCCTGGAGTACGGACGCAGGTATACGGGGCCGTACGGAGCCGCAAAAGCTGGGGCCGACCCTAGCGTATGGTTTTCCCTAGGTGTGTGTTGCGACGCAGCACGGACGCGTAGAATGCGCCCCTTCGCGCACGAATGAGGCTGCTAATGGGTCTGGATCTGGTTCCCACCGGCGACAATCCGCCGGAAGAGGTCAACGTCATCATCGAGATCCCCAAGGACGCCGAGCCGGTCAAGTACGAGGTCGACAAGGCCAGCGGCGCGATCTTCGTGGATCGGGTGCTGTCCACCCCGATGCGCTATCCGTGCAACTACGGCTACGTGCCGCATACGCTGTGCGGCGACGGCGACCCGGCCGACGTGCTGGTGCTGATGCCCTTGGGCCTGATCCCCGGCTCGGTGATCCAGGTCCGCCCGGTGGGCGTGCTGCGCATGATCGACGAAGCCGGCAACGACGAGAAGATTTTGGCGGTGCCGATCGACAAGGTGTTCCCCGGCTACGCCCACATCCAGCATATCGACGACGTGCCCAAGCACTGGCTCGACCGCATCGGTTACTTCTTCGAGCACTACAAGGATCTGGAAGCCGGCAAGTGGGTCAAGCTCGATGGATGGGGCGGACGCGACGAGGCGCGCCAGGTCCTGCGCGAATCGATCGAACGCTACGAAGGCAGCAGCCAGAAGCCGCGGTTCTAGCAGGCGCGGTTCTAGCAGGCGCGGTTCTAGCAGGCGCGGTTCTGGCAGGCGCGCTCTGATCGATCAGCGCCGCGCGCGCACGATCGTCAGGCCGATCAGCCGCGACACCACGGTGGCGATGTAACCCACGCCCGCGAACTGCTCGAGCATGGTCAGCACCCGCGCGGGCGAGCTGACCGGGAGCACATCGCCCAGCCCGGTCGCGGACAGATTGGTGAAGCTGTAGAACAGCAGTTCCATCCAGTGCCGCGGCCGCCCGGGTTCGATGCCGGTAAAGCTGCCCGGGTACCAGGCCTGGCAGACGAAATAGGCGTAGGCAAACCCCCAGGCCAGCAGGGTGAAGGTCGCGCCCGCGGCGAACAGCTCATCGTTGGTGACCTCGTGGTCGTGCAGCATGTACGAGATCAGGCTCGCGGCGGCGTAGAAGTACAGCGCCGCTTCCAGCATCGCCGACAACGGCAGCAAGGCCTCGTGTTCGAACAGCACGCCGATCACGGTCAGAGCCATTGCCGGCAGCGCCAGCAGCCAGGCGACCAGGCTGACGAACGGACCGCTGCGCACCACCCAGACCGCCAGCGGCACCACCACCAGCGCCACCGCACCGAACAGCAGGCGGCCGCTCTGGGTCTGGTCCATCAGCGGATACAGCAGCAGGCTCAGCAGCTGCGCCGCCAGCAGGAATGCGGACGGATGCCGGCGCGCCAGCAGGCTCCAGCGCCGCGAGCGCCGCGCACGCTGCGCCGCAGCTGCGACGCCGGCGTCGACGCCGCTTTCGGACGACTCACCCATTCGGCCGAATGTCAGTCCGTCGCAACCGGCACGGTCGACCCGGCGCGATACGGGTACTGGGCGAAGATGCTGGCGATCGCCTTGTCCACCTCGGCCAGCCGCTCATGCGGCGTGCGCTTGGTCACCCGGCCGATGGCGGCGCCGGTCCACACCATCCGGTTGCGCTCGGCGTCCACCAGGTCGACCGTCAGCGTGCCTTCGGTGTATTGGTGGACCTGGGTGTCGTCGTACCAGAACGGCATGGCGAAATAGGCGCGGCGACGGTAGCTGTAGAAGTACTGGTAGTCCGTGCGCGGAACCGACCACACGTCGGTCTTCTCGCGCACGATGCCCTGGAAGTTGACCTGCAGGTCCGGATCGCTCTCGACGTAGCGGTAACCGCGCGCCTCCATTTCGCGGCGCACGTCGTCCTTGATCCGGTCGGAGATCCAGCTGGAGTAACCGGACTCCTCCATCGCGATCGGCTTGTAGAAGCCCCAGGTCCGGTAGCGACTGAAATCGGCGGAAGGATCGTAATCGGTGCGCACCCGCGGGCCGGTGGCGCAAGCGGCAAGCAGCAGCGCGACCAGCAGCACCGCGACGTGCCTGAAATCGAATCGCATGGCGTTCATGACCAGCTCCGGAAAAGGGTCGGACCTACGGCGCGAGTCTACGCCGCGGACATCCACGCAAGGTGATTCCGGATTAAGCCTTCAGCTTTCATTCGGCCCGGTAGACCTCGGCGCCCTGGGCCCGGAATTCGGCCGACTTGGCCGCCATCCCGGCCTCCAGCGCAGCGGCCTCGTCCACCCCCTGCGCGGCTGCGTAATCGCGCACGTCCTGGGTGATCTTCATGCTGCAGAAATGCGGGCCGCACATCGAGCAGAAGTGCGCGAGCTTGTGCGCGTCCTTGGGCAGGGTCTCGTCGTGGAATTCCTTGGCCTTTTCCGGATCCAGCCCGAGGTGGAACTGGTCCTGCCAGCGGAACTCGAACCGCGCCTTGGACAGCGCGTTGTCGCGCACCTGCGCACCCGGATGGCCCTTGGCGAGATCCGCTGCATGCGCGGCGATCTTGTAGGCCATGATCCCGTCGCGCACGTCCTCGCGGTTGGGCAGGCCCAGGTGCTCCTTCGGCGTCACGTAGCAGAGCATCGCGGTGCCGTACCAGCCGATCATCGCCGCACCGATCGCGGAAGTAATGTGGTCGTAGCCCGGCGCGATGTCGGTGGTCAGCGGGCCCAGCGTGTAGAACGGCGCCTCGCCGCACTCGGCCAGCTGCTTGTCCATGTTCTCCTTGATCAACTGCATCGGCACGTGGCCGGGGCCTTCGATCATGGTCTGCACGTCGTGCTTCCACGCGACCCTGGTGAGTTCGCCCAGCGTTTCCAGTTCGCCGAACTGCGCGGCGTCGTTGGCGTCGGCGATGCAGCCCGGTCGCAGGCCGTCGCCCAGCGAGAATGCGACGTCGTAGGCCTTCATGATTTCGCAGATGTCCTCGAAATGCGTATAGAGGAAGCTCTCGCGATGGTGCGCCAGGCACCACTTGGCCATGATCGAACCGCCGCGCGAGACGATGCCGGTGACGCGTTTGGCCGTAAGCGGCACGTAGCGCAGCAGCACGCCGGCGTGGATGGTGAAGTAGTCCACGCCCTGCTCGGCCTGTTCGATCAGGGTGTCGCGGAAGATCTCCCAGGTGAGTTCTTCGGCACGACCGTCGACCTTTTCCAGCGCCTGGTAGATCGGCACCGTGCCGATCGGTACCGGCGAATTGCGCACGATCCACTCGCGGGTTTCGTGGATGTGCTTGCCGGTGGACAGGTCCATGACCGTGTCGCCACCCCAGCGGATCGCCCAGACCAGCTTCTCCACTTCCTCGGCGATGCCGGAGGACACCGCGCTGTTGCCGATGTTGGCGTTGATCTTGGTCAGGAAGTTGCGGCCGATGATCATCGGCTCGCTTTCGGGATGGTTGATGTTGTTGGGCAGGATCGCGCGGCCGCGCGCGATCTCGTCGCGCACGAATTCCGGGGTGATGATCGTCTGGATGCTGGCGCCGAAGCTTTCGCCCGGATGCTGCGACAGCAGGCGCGCGTCGCGGACCGCTTCGATCCGCTGGTTCTCGCGGATCGCGACGTATTCCATCTCCGGCGTGACGATGCCGCGGCGCGCGTAGTGCATCTGGGTGACGTTCGCGCCGGACTTCGCGACGCGCGGCAGCATGCGCGCCGGAAAACGGACCGCGGCAAGTTTCGGATCGCGCTCGCGCGCGCGCCCGAACTCGGAGCTGAGCTGCGGCAGCACTTCGGTATCGCCGCGCGCTTCGATCCAGGCCGCGCGCAGCGGTGCCAGGCCGGCGGCCAGGTCGATCTGCGCCTGCGGATCGGTATAGGGCCCGGACGGGTCGTAGACGGTGACGGGAGGGTTGTCCTCGCCGCCGAACAGGGTCGGAGTCTGGCTCTGGGCAATCTCGCGCATGGCCACGCGCACGAGCTGTCCATGCGGCGCCTGGGGCGAGCCTTCGACGAACACCTTGCGCGATCCCGGGATCGGCCGGGTAACGGATTCGGACAGCTGATCGGTCTGCTGCAGGAGTTCGGAGGGAACTGCGTTCATTTGTGTCGCCCGGTTTCGTTGCGTGGGGTCGCGATGACGACCTGGGCCGCGAAGTTCCTCCCGCGCTGCGGCGCGTTGGACGCCGTAGCAGTTGAGGACCTCGCGGCGCGACGAAGCGGCGGCGCGCACGGCGAGCGTGTCACGAAGCTTCCCTACGCCGGTGTCAACCGGATCAGGTTCGAAGGGTCTGTCTCAACCGCGCATGGGCGCGGTACCCCCGCTTCGACGGCTATTTGACCATGCGATCGATGGCGAAACCAGCGGCCTTTTGGCGCCGCTGCCGGCTGCCACTAAGCTGCCGGCCGGTGCCAGCGCAGCCAGGAGCAAGCAGATGCCGTCCGTCAAGGTCGACCCCGACAGGATCCACGAATTCAAGGACGCCGAGGCCTTCTACCGATGGCTCAGCCAGCATCACGACAAGCAAGGCGAGGTCTGGATCAAGATCCACAAGGTCGGATCCGGTCTGAAGTCGATCACCCCGGCGGAAGCGATCGACGCGGCGCTTTGCTGGGGCTGGATCGACGCGATCCGGAAGGGCTTCGACGACAAAAGCTTCCTGCAGCGCTACACGCAGCGCGGCAGGAAGAGCACCTGGAGCCAGATCAACGTCGACAATGTCGCCCGCCTGATCAAGGAGGGCAGGATGACCGAGCACGGGCTGAAGGAAGTCGAAGCGGCCAAAACCGACGGGCGCTGGGATCGCACCTACAGGATCAAGGGCACCAAGCTTCCAGACGACCTGCTGGCGGCGATCGAGGCCGAGCCAGCGGCCAGGGACATGCTGGAGAAACTCAACGCGAAGAACCGGTTCGCGCTGGCCTTCCGCACCCAAAGCATGAAGACCGAAGCGGGGCGGAAGAAGAAGATCGCGACCTTCGTGGAAATGCTCAAGCGCGGTGAGACGATTTATCCGCAGGGCGGGAAATGAACCTTCGCGCACGACGCGACACCCCGCTTTGATGGCGACTTGACCACGCGGCCGCTCGGACCCAGGCATGGCTGCCACGCCGGTTACCCGAGCAACCGTTGACAGCCCCTCCAGGCGCGTGTTCAGCTGCGTGCATGACGCATCGCAACATGCATCCAGGCATGACCCCTGTCCCCGGCACCGGCGCGCCCGGTCTGGCGGCTGCTGCGACGATTACCACCGGTACCGGTACCCCACCTCACCGGGTACGGACCGGCGTGTCCATCTGATCCACCACGCCGCTCCGCACCCGATCCGGGTGTGGGGCTGCGTCCCTACCCGGCATCGCGGCGGAGCCCCAACGGAGCTTCATCGATGTCGTTCGTTCCGCAAGACCTCCTTGCCCACCGGGTCCACAAGTTCGGCGGCAGCAGCCTGGCCGACGCCACGCGCATCGGCGCGCTGCCCGCGCTGCTCGAACCCGACCGCGCGCACCCACGCTGGGTCGTGGTCTCGGCCATGCAGGGCACGACCGATGCACTGGTGGCGCTGGGCGAGCGCGCAGCAACCGGCGGCGACTGGCACCCAGGCTGGGAGGCGTTGCGCGATCGCCACCACGCCGCGGCGCGCGCGCTTGGCCTGGGCGATGCCACGACGCTGGCGCTTGATGCGGAACTCGACCGGCTGCGCGGCGACCTCGCGGCGCTGCAGAACGAAACCGGCCGCCCCGCGCGGCTCGCCCGCGTGCACGGCGCAGGCGAACTGCTGTCCTCGCACCTGGTCCAGGCCGCACTGGGCGCAGGCTGGGACCGGCTCGACGCGCGCGACGTGCTGGTGGTCCATGCCGGTGAAATGGGCGTCGGCGTGGACTGGGACGCGAGCCGCGCGCGCCTTGCCGCCTGGCGCGCAGCGCATCCGGCGCGCGACGTGGTCGTCACCGGCTTCATCGCACGCGATCGTTCCGGCGACGACACCACGCTGGGGCGCAACGGCAGCGACTACTCCGCCGCCATCTTCGCCAACCTGTGCGATGCGCAGGAACTGACCATCTGGACCGATGTCGACGGCGTGCTCTCGGCCGACCCGCGGCTGGTCCCGGATGCCCTGGTCCTGCCGACGATGTCGTATGCGGAAGCCTGCGAGCTGGCCTATTTCGGCGCCAAGGTGCTGCACCCGCAGACGATGGCGCCGGTGCAGTCGCGGGGCATCCCGCTGTGCATCCGCAATTCGCTGAACCCGGCCGCGCCAGGCACCTGGGTCCTGGCGGCGAATCCGGAAGGCGACGCAGAGCTGTCGCCGGTGAAGGGGCTGAGCCTGGTCCGGGGGCTGGCCGTACTCGAACTCGTCGGCAACGGGATGGTCGGCGTCCCCGGCGCCGCCGAGCGCCTGTTCGCGGCGCTGCACGGCGCCGGCGTGTCGGTAACGATGATCTCACAGGGCTCGTCCGAGCACTCGATCTGCTGCATCGTGCGCGCCGAACAGGTCGATCGCGCGCGCGACGCCGTCGCAGGCGCATTCCGCGAGGCGATGGCCGACGCACGCACGCAGGGCGTCGAGGTCACGCGCGGGATCTGCGTGCTCGCCGCGGTCGGCGACGGCATGGTCGGCACGCCCGGCGTGGCCGCGCGCCTGCTCGGCGGGCTGGCGCAGGCGCGGGTCAACGTGCGCGCCATCGCCCAGGGCGCGAGCGAGCGCAACATCTCGGTGGCCATCGCCGAAACCGACGCCACCCGTGCGCTGCGCGCGGCGCATTCGGCATTCTGGCTGTCGCCGCAGACCGTGTCGGTCGGCATCATCGGGCCGGGCAACGTCGGACGCAGCCTGCTGGCGCAGCTCGCCGCCGTGCTGCCGGGACTGCGCGAACGCTCGCAGGTGGACCTGCGCCTGCGTGCGATCGCCAACAGCCGGCGCATGGCGCTGGACCATTTCGTCATCGCGCCGGAAGTGGCGGTGGAGCGACTGGCTTCGGACGATGCGCAGCCGCTGGACCTGGATACCTTCGCCGCGCACGTGCGCGCCGGCCACATCCCGCACGCGCTGATCGTGGACTGCAGCGCCAGCGCCGCAACCGCGCAGAAGTATCCGGAATGGCTCGCGGCCGGCATCCACGTGGTCACGCCTAACAAGCAGGCCGGCAGCGGGGCCTGGTCGCGTTATGCCGCGATCCGCGCCGCGCAGCGCGCGGGCGGCGGGCGCTTCCTCTACGAGGCCACGGTCGGCGCCGGCCTGCCGGTGATCCTGACCCTGCGCAATCTGCTCGATACCGGCGACGCGCTGCACGCGGTTGACGGCATGCTCTCGGGCACGCTGGCCTGGCTGTTCAACAGCTACGATGGCAGCCGACCGTTCTCCGCGCTGGTGCGCGAAGCGCGGGCGCTGGGCTATACCGAGCCCGACCCGCGCGACGACCTGTCCGGGCTGGACGTGGCCCGCAAGCTGGTGATCCTGGCGCGCGAGGCCGGCCTGCAACTGTCGCTGGAGGACGTGGACGTGGAGAGCCTGGTGCCGGCATCGCTGCAGGGCGTGAGCGTGGACGAATTCATGGCGCGCCTCGACGAACTCGATGCGCCCATGGCGGCGCGGCTGCAGGCAGCGCAGTCCGCGGGCCTCGGGCTGCGCCACCTCGCCCGGCTCACCCGCGACGGCAGGGCGCAGGTCGGCGTGGTCGCACTGCCCGCCGACCATGCCTGCCGGCATACGCGGCTCACCGACAACCTGGTGCAGTTCACCACCGACCGTTATGCGTCCAATCCGCTGGTGGTCCAGGGCCCGGGGGCGGGCCCGGAAGTCACCGCAGCCGGCGTGTTCGGCGACGTGCTGGCGATCGCCAACGCGCTCGGCGCCACCGACGGGCGTTACGCATGAGCCACAGCGTCCGAGCTTTCGCGCCCGCCAGCGTCGGCAACATCGGCGTGGGCTTCGACCTGCTGGGGCATTCAATCGACGGGCCTCGCGACATCGCCAGCGTCGCGCGCATCGACGCGCCCGTGGTCAGGATCGACGCGGTCGCGGGCGACGTTGCCGGCGCGGCCTCGATTCCGCTCGACGCTACCGCCAATACCGCCGGGCGCGCGTTGATGGCGATGCGCGAAGCCCTGGGCCTGGCGCACGGCTTCGCGCTGACGCTCGAGAAAGGCATCCCGCTCGGCTCCGGGCTGGGCGGTTCGGCGGCCTCGTGCGTGGCCGCACTCGTGGCGGCGAACGCGCTGCTCGATGCGCCGCTGCCGCGCGAGGCGCTGTATGCCTTCGCGCTGGAGGGCGAAGCGGCGTCGACCGGCAGCCGCCACGGCGACAACGTAGCGCCGATGCTGCTTGGCGGCGTGGTCATGGCCCTGCCATCGCGGATGGTGGCGCTGCCGGTGCCGCCGGGCCTGCATGCGGTGGTGGTGCATCCGGACCAGGTGCTGGAGACCCGGCGCGCGCGCGCGGTGCTCGTAGAGCCTTATCCGCTGCCCGCGATCGTCGCCCATGGCGCCTGCCTCGCCCAGTTCATCAGCGGCCTGCACACGGGCGATCTCGACCTGGTCCGCGCCGGGCTACGCGACCTGCTGGTCGAACCCCGGCGCGCCGCGCTGATTCCCGGCTTTCCCCAGGTCAAGGCGGCTGCACTCGAACACGGCGCGCTCGGCGCCAGCATTTCCGGCGCCGGACCCAGCGTGTTCGCCTGGTTCGCATCGCAGCAGGAGGCCGAAGCTGCGGCGCCGGCGATGCGGGCCGCCTTCGTGGACAGCGGCTTCGATGCGCGCGCTTACGTCTCCCCGGTCGCCGGCCCGCGCGCGGACCTGATCGCATGAGCGCCGCCGAATCGATGCGCTACATCAGCACCCGAGGCGACGCGCCGGAAGTTGGCATCGAGGCTGCGCTGGTGGCAGGGCTGGCACCAGACGGCGGCCTGTACGTGCCCAGGCACATTCCGACGGTGGACCTGACCTCCCCTGCCGTATCGCTCGCCAGCATGGCAGCGCGCGTGCTCGCGCCCTACCTGCAGGGCTCGACGCTGCAGCCGCGGCTCGAAGCGTTGTGCACGAAAGCCTTCGCCTTCGACGCGCCGCTGCGTCCGCTGGCGGGTCAGGGCGACTTCCTGCTGGAGCTGTTCCACGGGCCGACGGCCGCGTTCAAGGATTACGCGGCGCGCTTCCTGGCCGCCGCGCTCGAAGCACTGCGCACCGACGGCGCGCCGCCGACCACGATCCTTGTCGCCACCTCTGGCGATACCGGCGCCGCAGTCGCTGCGGCGTTCCACCGACGCCCGGGTTTCGAGGTGGTGATCCTGTATCCGGACGGCGGTGTGTCGCCGCGCCAGGCCCACGGCCTGGGCTGCTGGGGCGACAACGTGCGCGCCTACCGCGTGGCCGGCAGCTTCGACGACTGCCAGCGCATGGCCAAGGCGGCCCTGGCCGACCCCGCCCTGCGCGCACGCCGGCCGCTGACCACCGCCAACAGCATCAGCCTGGGCCGGCTGCTGCCGCAGGCGGCTTATTACGCGCAGGCCGCCGCGCGACACCATGCGGCCCATGGCACCGCGCTGGGCTTCATCGTGCCCACCGGCAACCTGGGCAACGCCTGCGCCTGCCTGCTCGCGCAGCGCATGGGCGCGCCGATCCACGGGATCCGGCTGTCGACCAACGCCAACGACACCCTGTCGCGCTACTTCGGCGGCGGCGAATATCAGCCGCGACCCGTGCGGCCGACCCTGGCGAATGCGATGGACGTCGCCGCACCGAGCAACTTCGAACGCCTGCGCCATTGGCATGCCAGTGATGCCGCGCTGCGCACTGCCATGACCGCGGACGTGGTGGATGACGAGGCCATCCGCGATGCGATCCGGCAGGCACCGGCACGCCACGGCATCGTGCCCTGCCCGCACACCGCGACCGGGCTGCGCGTGCTCGAACGGCTGCGGGCCGGGGGCGACACCCGGACCTGGGCGGTGGTGGCGACCGCGCATCCGGCCAAGTTCGAGAGCATCGTGGAGCCGCTGGTCGGCCATGTGATCGCGCTGCCGCCGGCATTCGCCGAATGCCTGGCGCGACCGGCCAGCGCACAACCGCTCGCGGCGAACGACATGGCGCTGCGGGAAGTTCTGGTCGAAGATTTCTGCTGAAACCACTTCCGGATGCAACGGCCCCAGCGAGCGTCGTCGTCCGAGGCCACACGTGATCGCAGGCACAGCCGCGGGGACAACTCGCGCTTCATGGCGAAAAGTTCTAATCGAAACTGTTGACATTCCGCGCGGGGACATGTTTCCCTGCCACCATGACGCAGCGCAGCACCCTGCCGCAGACCCTTCAGGCCATGTCGCCCGACGTGTCTCTGGTGCTGTCCGGCCTCGCAGCGCTCGTCCTCGTACTCGTCCTTATTACCGTCCAATCTGGCGCGGGGATCGGGTTTGCGTAACTAACAGACCCAAGGTTGAAGAAACCAAGACCCCGCGCCCAGAAGGCGCGGGGTTTTTCGTTTCGGACACGTTGGTTTCCACAGGAACCTCTTCAGTGCGCAGCGACGCAATCAAACAAGGCTCCGCCCACGCCCCGGCACGCGCGATGCTGCGCGCGACCGGGCTCGACGATGAAGCGATCGCGAAACCTTTCGTCGCGGTGGTGCACACCTGGTCCGACGTTTCTCCCTGCAACATCACCCTGCGCGAGCTGGCGCAACACGTGCGCCGCGGCGTGCAGGACGGCGGCGGCACGCCGGTCGAGTTCAACACCATCGCCGTCACCGACGGCATCGCCATGGGCAGCGACGGCATGCGCGCCTCGCTGGCCTCGCGCGAAACCATCGCCGATTCGATCGAACTGGCCGTCTCGGGCCACTGCCTGGACGCGATGGTGCTGCTGGTGGGTTGCGACAAGACCATCCCAGCCGCGGCGATGGCCGCCGCGCGCCTGGATATTCCCACCGTGATCCTCTACGGCGGCACGATCATGCCGGGGCACTGTCCGTCGAAGCGCGGCACCGGCGAAGACAAGGCGCTGACCGTCCAGGACGTGTTCGAAGCGGTCGGCGCGCATTCAGCGGGGCGCATCGACGACGCCGAACTCAAGCGCATCGAAACCCATGCCTGCCCCGGCGCCGGCGCCTGCGGCGGCCAGTTCACCGCCAATACGATGGCGATGGTGCTGACCTTTCTGGGCCTGTCGCCGCTGGGCGCCAACGATATCCCCGCGATCCATGCGGACAAACCGGAAGCCGCGCGCGCATGCGGCGAACTGGTGATGCGGCAATTGCGCGATGGCGGGCCGACACCGCGCGTCCTTCTCTCTCCCGCAGCGCTGCGCAACGCCGCGCGCGCGGTGTCGGCCACCGCCGGGTCCACCAATGCGGCTCTGCACCTGCTGGCGATCGCGCATGAGGCCGGCGTCGACTTCGGCCTGGAGGAATTCGAGGCCGCCGCGTCCACGCCGGTGATCGCGGATCTGAAACCGGGCGGTCGCTACACCGCGGCCGAGATGTTCGACTTCGGCGGCGCGGCGCTGGTGGCGCGCGAACTGAAGACGGCCGGCCTGATCGCCGACATTCCGACCGTCACCGGCCGCTCGTTCTTCGAGGAACTGACGGATGCGCGCATGGCCGAGGTGCAGGACGTGGTGCGGCCCATCGCCGACCCGATCAAGCCACGCGGCGGTTATTCCATCCTGTACGGCGACCTCGCGCCGGAGGGTTGCATCGTCAAGCTCGCCGGCCACGGCCGCATGCGCCATGCCGGGCCTGCGCGCGTGTTCGACTCGGAAGAAGCCGCCTTCGCCGCGGTGCAGGCGCGTGGCATCCAGCCCGGGGACGTGGTCGTGATCCGCTTTGAAGGGCCTGCCGGCGGCCCCGGCATGCGCGAGATGCTCGCGGTCACCGCCGCGCTGGTCGGCCAGGGCCTGGGCAACGACGTTGCGCTGGTGACCGACGGCCGCTTCAGCGGCGCCACCCACGGCTTCATGGTCGGCCACGTCGCGCCGGAAGCGGCGCGCGGCGGGCCGCTGGCGCGTCTGCGCGATGGCGACATGGTGACCATCGACGTCGCCTCGCGCCGCATCGACGTGGATGCCGAACTGTCGCAACGCACGCCGGTGACGATCGCACCGCGCGTGACCACCGGCGTCCTGGCCAAGTACGCACGCGACGTCAGTTCCGCCTCGCAAGGCGCGGTCACCGCGCCCGGGCCGAGGGATGCGCCCAGGCGCATCGCCGCATCCCTCGTCGACTCCGCATCGCCGGCAACCACCGAGACGATCGCCGCCTGACCCTCATCTGCCACACAACGACCCCGCCCTCGAAGGAAACCACACCATGACCGCTTCCACCCAACCCAAGATCGCCATCGTCGGTTACGGCAGCCAGGGCCGCGCGCATGCGCTGAACCTGCGCGACTCCGGCTTCGACGTCACTGTCGGCCTGCGCCCGGGCGGGCCGACCGAGCAGAAGGCCAAGGCCGACGGCTTCGACGTGAAAACGCCCGCCGAAGCGGTTGCCGGTGCCGACATCGTCGCCGTGCTCACGCCCGACATGGTCCAGCCGCAGCTTTACCGCGGCACGATCGAACCCAACCTGCGCAGTGGCGCCTGCCTGCTGTTCGCGCACGGGTTCAACGTGCATTTCGGCCAGATCTCGCCGCGCGCCGACCTGGACGTGGTGCTGGTGGCGCCCAAGGGCCCGGGCGCGCTGGTGCGGCGTGAGTTCGAGATCGGACGCGGCGTGCCGGCGGTGTATGCGGTGCACCAGGACAACAGCGGCCGCGCCGAGGAACTGGCCCTGACCTACTGCGCCGGCATCGGCGGCGCACGCCAGAACGCGATCAGGACCACGTTCAAGGAGGAAACCGAAACCGATCTGTTCGGCGAGCAGGCGGTGCTCTGCGGTGGTGCCAGTTCGCTGGTGCAGGCCGGCTTCGAGACCCTGGTGGAAGCCGGCTACCAGCCGGAGATCGCCTACTACGAGGTGCTGCACGAACTGAAGCTGATCGTCGACCTGTTCTACGAGGGTGGTATCACCCGGATGCTGGAGTTCGTGTCCGAGACCGCGCAGTACGGCGATTACGTCAGCGGCCCGCGGATCATCGATGCGGGCGTGAAGCAGCGCATGAAGGATGTGCTCACCGATATCCAGGACGGCACCTTCGCCCGCGCCTGGATCGCCGAGCACCAGGCCGGGTTGCCGAACTACAAGCGCTACAAGCAGGCCGACCTGGAGCATCCGATCGAGGAAGTCGGCAAGCGGTTGCGGGCCGGCATGAAGTGGCTGGACAACAACGCCGCGCCGGCTGCGAAACCTGCGGCGACCGCCAACCACGCCGAAGCCGCGTCCGCCGAGGCCGCGCGCGAGGCCGAGGCCGCCTGATGAACGCCGACAGCCCGGCCACCGCCATCGACGCGGCCGCCGAAGAGGGCGCCGGCGCCGCGGGCGACGCCGCGCCGAAACCGCCACCGCTGAACGGTGCGCGCTGGCTGGTGCAGGCGCTGCAGGCCGAAGGCGTGGACACGCTGTTCGGTTATCCCGGCGGCGCGATCATGCCCTTCTACGACGCGCTGCACGGCGTTACCGGCTTGAAGCACGTGCTGGTGCGCCACGAGCAGGGGGCGGCGTTCGCCGCCAACGGCTATGCGCGCGCCAGCGGCCGGGTCGGCGTGTGCGTGGCGACCTCGGGGCCCGGCGCGTCCAACCTGGTCACCGGTATCGCCGATGCGATGCTCGATTCGGTGCCGATGGTGTGCATCACCGGCCAGGTCGCGACCTCGCTGATGGGCACCGATGCATTCCAGGAGCTGGACGTGTTCGGCATGACCCTGCCGATCGTCAAGCACAGCTTCCTGCCGCGTCGGGTGGAACAGCTGCCGGAGATGCTGGCCGAAGCCTTCCGCATCGCGCGCTCGGGACGTCCCGGCCCGGTGCTGATCGACCTGCCCAAGGACGTGCAGATCGCCGACGCGTCGCAGCTGCCCGCGCATGAACCGCTGGCCGTCGAACCCATGCCCAAGGCACCGGACTGGACCCTGCATGCGGCCGCTGCGCTGGTCGCACAGGCGAAGCAACCGGTGATCTACGGCGGCGGCGGCATCGTGCTGGGCGGCGCGGAAGACGCCTTCGCCGACTTCGTGGAGCAGACCCGCATCCCAACCGTGCTCACGCTCAAGGCGCTGGGCGCGCTGCCGGCCAGCCATCCCTCCAACCTGGGAATGCTGGGCATGCATGGCAGCCGCGCGGCCAACCTGGCGGTGCAGGAATGCGACGTCTTGGTCGTGGTCGGCGCGCGTTTCGACGACCGCGCCACGGGCAAGCTGGGCGAATTCGCTCCACATGCGCGGGTGGTGCACATCGATGGCGACGCCTGCGAGATCGGCAAGTTGCGCCAGGCCGACGTGGGCGTGCCGGGCGATATCGCCGCCAGCCTGGCACGGCTGACCCCGCCGCTGGCCGCGCAGATGCACGGTCGCCATGCGCAGCCGCGCCGCGACTGGCGGCACCTGTGCACCGAGCGCAAGCACCGCTTCGGTGCGCGCTACGACGCGCCCGGCGACGGCGTGTACGCGCCCGCGATGCTGCGGCGCCTGTCGGAACTGGCGCCCGAGGCGGTGGTGACCTGCGACGTGGGCCAGCATCAAATGTGGGTGGCGCAGCATTGCCGCTTCGCGCATCCGCGCCGGCACCTGAGCAGCGGCGCACTCGGCGCCATGGGCTTCGGCCTGCCGGCGGCGATCGGAGCGCAGATGCAGGATCCGAATGCGCAGGTGGTCTGCGTCAGCGGTGACGGCTCGTTCCTGATGAACGTGCAGGAGCTGGCCACGCTGCGCCGTTACGGACTGCCGGTGAAGATCGTGCTGCTCGACAACCAAGCCCTGGGCATGGTGCGGCAATGGCAGGAACTGTTCTTCGAAAAGCGCTATTCGGAAATCGACCTGTCCGACAACCCGGACTTCGCCGCGGTGGCCGCCGCGTTCGGGGTGCAGGCCCTGCATGTGGAACGCGCCGCGGACGTAGACGATGCGCTGCGCGCCCTGCTCGACGCACCCGGACCGATGCTGCTGCACGTGGCCATCGATCCGGCCGCCAATGTCTGGCCGTTGGTCCCACCCAACCACAACAACGCGCAGATGCTCGATCCCGACGACGCCGCCTCGTTGCCGGGAACCCAACCCGCGCCCGCACCCGCCACCGCGACCGCCAAGGAACGCCCGCATGCGCTATCAGCTTGATCTCACCCTGCGCCAGGCCGAAGGCGCGCTGACGCGGGTGCTCGGCACGGCCGAGCGACGCGGCTTTCGCCCCTTGTCGGTCGACGGCGAAGCGCAGCCGGACGGCGACCGCTGGCACCTGCGCATGACCGTGGAAGGCGACCGTTCCGAAGCCTCGCTGCAGCAGCAGCTGGCCAAGCTCCATGACTGCATCGCAGTGGAGGTGCGGCCATGTCCGTGACCCAGTTGCGCGACACGAACGATCGCCCGGCGTCCGCCGACAACGCCGAGCGGCCCGGCGCCGATCCGGCGGCATCGCATGCCGATGCCACGGGCCAGGGTGCGGAGAACCCGGGCACGCGGTCGCGCCCACTCCCCAGCCCCGCGCCAATCCCTGCGCGCGAAGGTCCGCGACAGCTCTGGTTCGACGGCGAACTGCATGACGCCAGCGCCCAGCAGGCAGCGCTCGACACCCACGCCCTGCACTACGGCAGCGGCGTGTTCGAGGGCATCCGTGCCTACGCCACCGCCGATGGCGCGGCGGTGTTCCGCCTGCCCGAGCACCTGGAGCGCATGCGCCGCGGCACGGAGCTGCTGGGACTCGCCTTCGATCCGGCCCAGGCCACCGAAGCGGTCCTCGCCACGTTGCGCGCCAACGGCCATCGCGATGCCTATGTGAGGCCGCTGGCCTGGGCCGGCGAAGGCAACTTCGGCCTGGACGTGGAAGGCCACAGGTCGCACCTCATGGTCGCCACCACCGCGACCCAGGTGCATTTGAACGGCACCCGTGCGCGTATCGGCGTGAGCCGCTGGCGTCGTAACCCGGCCGATTCCCTGCCGCCGCTGAAGCTGTGCGGCGCCTACGTCAATTCGATCCTGGCCAAGCGCGAAGCCAAGGCGCGCGGCTTCGACGAAGCCTTGTTCGTGGATGCGGACGGCCGCGTCGTCGAATGCACCGGTGCCAACGTGTTCATCGTCAAGGATGGCCGCGTCACCGCGGTCGAGCATCGCGATGCGCTGCCCGGCATCACCCGCGATACGGTGATGGCGCTCAGCGGCGCCGCTGCGCGCGCGGTAGGCCTGGACGAGCTGCGCGATGCCGACGAAGTCTTCGCATGCGGGACCGCGGCCGAAGTCGCCCCGATCGCCGAGGTCGAGGACCGCCGCTACGGCGCCAATCCGGTGACGCGCGAACTGGCTGCGCTGTATGCACGGGTCGTGCGTGGCGAAGAAACCTCGCGGCTCGCCTGGCTGACGCCGGTCTGACATGGCGGCCTGAAATGGATGTAGCCGTAGCCAGCACCCTGCTCAAAACCATCACGGAGGTCTCCGTCGCCGACGTGCTGGCGGCGCAGGCGCGGCTGCGGCATTACCTGGAACCCACGCCCGTCCATTACGCCGAGCGCTTCGGCTGCTGGCTGAAGCTCGAGAATCTGCAGCGCACCGGCTCGTACAAGGTGCGCGGTGCGCTCAATGCGCTGCTGGCCATGCGCGAGCGCGGCGACACGCGCACGGTGATCACCGCCTCGGCCGGCAATCATGCGCAAGGCCTGGCATGGGCGGCCTATCGGCTGGGTCTTCCGGCGATCACCGTGATGCCGCGCACCGCACCGAAGACCAAGGTCGCGGGCGTTGCGCACTGGGGCGCCACGGTGCGCCTGCACGGCGAGAGCTACGACGAGGCCAAGGCCTTCGCCGCCGAACTGGCCGCACAGCACGGGTACCGATTGCTGTCGGCTTTCGACGATGCCGACGTGATCGCGGGCCAGGGCACTGTGGGCCTGGAACTTGCGACGCTGGCGCCGGACGTGGTGCTGGTGCCGATCGGCGGCGGCGGGCTGGCCTCTGGCGTATGCCTGGCGCTCAAGGCCGCGCGCCTGTCCGCGGCGCAAGCGCAACGGCGGGTGCGCATCGTCGGCGCGCAGGTCGAAGGCGTGGATGCGATGGCGCGTGCACTGCGCGGCGACCGCGCACTGCGCGAGCCCGTCGCCACGCTGGCCGACGGGGTGCGCGTCAAGGAGCCCGGCCTGCTCACCTGCCGGGTGCTGGAAGCTCTGCTCGACGACCTGGTGATCGTGCGCGAGGCCGAACTGCGCGAAACCCTGGTGCGGCTGGCCCTGGAGGAACACGTGATCGCGGAAGGCGCCGGCGCACTGGCGCTCGCGGCTGGCCGGCGCATCGTGGGCAAGCGCAAGTGCGCGGTGGTCTCGGGCGGCAATGTCGATGCCGGCGTGCTGGCCCAGCTGCTATGCGATGTGCGGCCGCAGCCGCCGCGCAAGCCGCGGCGCCGGGTGCGCGAACATCGCGAACGACTTCCCGTGCCGGCAGCGAAGGCGATGTCGCCTCCTGCCGGCCCGACCCGCAACGCCCCCCGCCCGTGGCAGGACCACGAAGACGAAATCGCAGAGGAACTCCACGCATGACCCCTCCAGACGCAACGCCAGGCGACGTAAGCGCGCCCGCCCATATCCGCATCTTCGACACGACATTGCGCGATGGCGAGCAGTCGCCCGGCTTCACCATGAGCTCCGCGCAGAAAGTGCTGTTCGCCCGCGCCCTGGCCGAACTCGGCGTGGACGTGATCGAGGCCGGTTTTCCGAACAGCTCGCCCGCCGATTTCCAGGCCGTGCAGACCATCGCGCGGGAGGTGCGCGGCGCCTCGATCGCGGCCCTGGCGCGCTGCCACCCCGCTGACATCGAAGCCTGCGCACGCGCGCTCAAGGATGCCGCGGCCCCGCGCATCCACACCTTCATCTCCACCAGCCCGTTGCACCGCGAGCACAAGCTGGGCATGAGCAAGGCGCAGGTGATCGAACACACGATCATGGGAGTCTCACTGGCGCGCCAGCACGTGGACGACGTTGAATTTTCCGCCGAGGACGCGCTGCGCACCGAGCGCGAGTTCCTGGTCGAAGTACTGAACGCGGCGGTCGAAGCCGGCGCGCGCACGCTGAATGTGCCCGACACCGTGGGCTACACCACTCCGGCCGAGATCCGCGCCCTGTTCGAATACCTGCGCGCCAACGTCAGCGGCGGCGAGGGCGTCGTGTTCAGCGCGCACTGCCACAACGATCTGGGCCTGGCCGTCGCCAACTCGCTGGCCGCGATCGAGGGCGGCGCCCGCCAGGTCGAATGCACCATCAACGGCATCGGCGAGCGCGCCGGCAACGCCGCGCTGGAAGAACTGGTCATGGCGCTGAAGGTACGCGGCGGCTGGTACTCGGCCGATACCGGTATCGACACGCGCCGGCTGCTCGACACCTCACGGCTGCTGACCCGCATCACCGGCATGCAGGTACAGCGCAACAAGGCGATCGTGGGGCTGAACGCGTTCGCGCACGAATCGGGCATCCACCAGCACGGCATGCTCAAGAATCGCGGCACCTACGAGATCATGCGCCCGCAGGACGTGGGCTGGCCGGATTCGCAGCTGGTGCTGGGCCGGCACAGCGGCCGCGCTGCGGTCGCCAACCGCCTGCGCCAGCTGGGCTATGTGCTGCAGGACGAGGAGCTCGACCAGGTGATCGCCGGTGCGAAGACCCTCACCCAGACCCAGCACGTGATCAGCGATCGCGACCTGCAGATGCTGGTGGAAGGCGAACAGTTCGGACCGGGCTGGCGTGTCTCGGCGTTGAGCCTGACCGACTACGGCCAGCGCACGCGCGCGCACATCGACCTGTCCGATCCGGACGGCGGCCACGTGATCCAGAGCGCCGAAGGCGATGGTCCGGTGGCGGCGCTGTTCGCCGCGCTGGCGCAGGCCACCGGCGTCGACTTCGAACTCGAGAGTTACGAAGTGCACAGCATGGGCGTGGGCCGCGATGCCCGCGGCGAGGCCAACCTGAGCGCTCGCGTCGACGGTGAAACCCAGGCCGGCCAGGGCACCAGCCGTGACGTGCTCGAAGCCAGCGCGATCGCCTGGCTGGATGTCGCCAACCGCGTGCTCCGGCAACGCGCCGCGCAACCGCGCCGGGAGGTGGCCCATGGCTGATCCGGCCCCGCGCACGCTGTTCGACAAACTGTGGGACGCGCACCTGGTCGCGCCTGAAAGCGAGGCGACACCCGCGGTCCTGTACATCGACCTGCACCTGATCCACGAGGTCACCTCGCCGCAGGCCTTTGCCGAGCTGGATGCGCGCGGACTGTCCCCGCGTCGGCCGGAGCTGACCAAGGGCACGCTCGACCACTCCACGCCCACCCTGCCGGCGGACGCAGACGGTCACCCGCCCTACGCCAGCGCCGAGGCCGAGGCGCAGGTGGACACGCTGCGCCGCAACTGCGCGCGCCACGGGATCGAGCTGTTCGACTACGGCAGCGCGCATCGCGGCATCGTGCACGTGATCGGTCCGGAACTGGGCCTGACCCAGCCGGGCATGACCATCGTCTGCGGAGACAGCCATACCGCGACCCACGGCGCGTTCGGCGCGCTGGCCTTCGGCATCGGTACCAGCGAGGTCGGGCACGTGCTCGCAACCCAGTGCCTGCTGCAGCGCAAGCCGAAGACGCTGGCGATCAACGTGGAGGGCGCGCTCGCGCCGGGGGTCACGGCCAAGGACCTGATCCTGCACATCATCGGCACGATCGGCGTCAACGGCGGCACCGGCCACGTGATCGAATACCGCGGCTCGACCATCCGCGGCCTGTCCATGGACGAGCGCATGACCGTATGCAACATGTCGATCGAGGCCGGCGCGCGCGCAGGATTGATCGCGCCGGATGAGGTCACCTTCGACTATCTGGCGAAGACGCCGCGCGCCCCTGGTGTCGAGGCGGGCGACAGCGAAGCATTCCAGCAGGCAGTCGCCCACTGGCGCAGTTTCAGCACCGATGCCGGCGCCGTGTTCGACCGCGAGGTGCATATCGATGCCAGCCGGATCGCCCCGACCCTGACCTGGGGCACGCACCCCGGCCAGGTGGCCGCAGTCGACGCCACCCTGCCCGAGCCGGGCGATGTCGACGCGGCCAAGGCCCTGGCGTACATGGGCTTCGATGCCGGCAGCGCGCTGGCCGGTCGCCCGGTCGATGTGGTGTTCGTCGGCAGCTGTACCAATTCGCGCCTGTCCGACCTGCGTCAGGCCGCCGGTGTCCTGCGCGGGCGTCGTGTGCATCCACGGGTGCGCATGCTGGTGGTGCCCGGTTCGCAGCAGGTCAAGCTGGAGGCGGAAGCCGAAGGCATCGACGTGGTGGTGCGCGCGGCCGGCGCGGAATGGCGCGAACCCGGCTGCTCGATGTGCATCGCCATGAACGGCGACCTGGTCGCACCCGGCCAGCTGGCCGTGTCCACCAGCAACCGGAATTTCGAAGGCCGCCAGGGCAAGGGGTCGCGCACCCTGCTCGCCTCGCCGCTGACCGCGGCGGCCTGCGCGGTGGCGGGCGAAGTCGTGGACCCGCGCGCCTACCTGGGCGCAGCCCTGCAGGAGGTGGCGTAATGACCGGCTTCACCGAACTGGTCTCGCGCACCGTGGTGTTGCGCGACCCCAACATCGACACCGACCAGATCATTCCCGCGCGCTTTCTCACCACCACCCAGCGCAAGGGATTGGGTCGCTTCGCCTTCAACGACTGGCGCAGCCTGGCGGACGGTTCCCCCAACCCGGAGTTTCCGTTCAATCGGGCCGAGAACAGCGACGCCAGGATCCTGGTCGCCGGCCGCAACTTCGGCTGCGGGTCCTCGCGCGAGCACGCGCCGTGGGCGCTGGTCGATCTTGGCCTGCGCGCCGTGATCAGCAGCGAGATCGCCGACATCTTCCGCAGCAATGCGCTCAAGAACGGCCTGCTGCCGGTGGTCGTGCCGCAGGACGTGCTCGACGGCCTGCTCGAGCAGCCCGGCATCGTGCTGCGCATCGACGTGCGCACGCGCAGCCTGCATCTGCCCGACGGAAGTGCGCTGCAGTTCCCGCTCGATGCATTCGCCCAGACCTGCCTGCTGCAGGGCGTCGACCAGCTCGGTTACCTGCTCGACCAGGCTCCCGCCATCCAGACCTACGAGAACGCACATCATGAGAGCTGGCGCCATGCAAGCTGAAATCGCGGTACTGCCGGGCGACGGCATCGGCCCGGAGGTCACCGCCGCCGCAACCGAAGTTCTGCGTGTGGTCGCACGCCGCCACGGACACCGCTTCGGCCTGCGCGAGTATCCGATCGGCGGCGCCGCGATCGACGCCACCGGCACGCCGCTGCCGCCCGCGACGCTCGAGGCCTGCCAGAACGCGGACGCGGTATTGCTGGGGGCGGTCGGCGGACCGAAGTGGTCCGACCCGCGGGCCAAGGTACGCCCGGAACAGGGTCTGCTGGGACTACGCAAGGCGCTGGGCCTGTACGCCAATCTGCGCCCGGTGCGGCCGCATCCGGCCACCCTGGGCGCGGCGCCGATCAAGCCGCACCTGCTGTCCGGCGTCGATCTGCTGGTGGTGCGCGAGCTCACCGGCGGCATCTACTTCGGCGACAAGACCCGCGACGCTGACAGCGCCAGCGATCTGTGCCGCTACAGCGTGATGGAGGTGGAACGCGTCGTGCGCCGCGCCTGCGCCCTGGCGCGCACGCGCCGCAGGCACGTGACCTCGGTGGACAAGGCGAACGTGCTGGAAACCTCGCGCCTGTGGCGCGAGGTGGCGACGCGGATCGCGCGCGATGAATTCCCGGACATCGTCCTGGAGCACCAGCTGGTCGACTCGATGGCGATGCACCTGCTGTCGAAACCGCGCGCGTTCGATGTCATCGTCACCGAGAACATGTTCGGCGACATCCTGACCGACGAGGCGTCGATGCTGGCCGGCTCGATGGGGCTGCTGCCGTCGGCATCGCTCGGCGATGCGGCTCCCGCATCATCGCCCCAAGGCGCGACCACGCTCGGAACGGGCCTGTACGAACCCATCCATGGCTCGGCGCCCGATATCGCCGGCCGGGGCATCGCCAACCCGATCGGCGCGATCCTGAGCGCGGCACTGCTGCTGCGGCACTCGCTGGGGCTGGAAGACGAGGCGGCCTGCATCGAGCGCACGGTCGACGACGCGCTTGCCGCAGGCATCTTCACCGCCGATCTGGCCGCCGCGGGCAATGCGGTCGGCACGCACCAGGTCACCGAGTGGATCTGCGAACGGATCGAAGCGACGTGCTACGTGGCCGAACTGCGCGATTGAACCTGACGTGGGAGCGGCCTTGGCCGCGAATGCTCCAGGCCTCCAGCTGAAAGCGAAAGGCATTCGCGGCCAAGGGCGCTCCCACAGACCGATCGTCCCGCGCGTCAGGGCCTTCGTGCCGGAGGACGCCACGCCGTCCCCAGGCCGCGCTGGGACGTCGCTCCCGCCTACCGCAACGAATCGTTGATCTTCGCCAGCGCCGCTGCGCCTGGCGAAAGCGCTTCGACACCCAAAGAATTGAGCGGCGCCTCGACCGTATTGAGGTGACCGTGCAGATCGCCCGCATCCGGGTCCACGTAGAGCAGGCCGGTGATCACCTCGCCCTGGGCGTGCCGCTGCTGGATGATGTTCATGGCCGAGATCCGGTCGCGCGGATCGTAGCCGGCATCGAGCTTGCGCAGCCGCAGCCTGCTGCCGTCGTGCTGCTCGACCTCGATCATCCGGCCTTCGGCGTAGTCCACTTCGATCCGCGCGCGCGGCGGAATCACGTCCATGCGGTTGACCGCGTCGTTGTGCTCGCGCACGTAGTCGTAGCTCTTGGTGCTGCCGGCGTGGTTGTTGAAGGCCACGCAGGGGCTGATCACGTCGAGGAAAGCCGCGCCGCGGTGCGACAACGCACCCTTGATCAGCGGCACCAGCTGCGCCTTGTCGCCGGAAAATCCGCGGCCCACGTAGCTCGCGCCCAGCTGCAGGGCCATCGTCACCATGTCCAGCGGGCTGTCGGTATTGGCCACGCCCTTCTTCGACACCGAGCCCTGGTCGGCGGTGGCCGAGAACTGGCCCTTGGTCAGGCCGTAGACGCCGTTGTTCTCCACGATGTAGACCATGTTCACGCCGCGACGGATCGCGTGGACGAACTGACCGATCCCGATCGACGCCGAATCGCCATCGCCGGAAACGCCCAGGTAGATCAGCTCGCGGTTGGCGAGGTTGGCGCCGGTGAGCACCGACGGCATGCGCCCGTGCACGGTGTTGAAGCCATGCGACTGGCCCAGGAAGTAATCCGGCGTCTTGCTGCTGCAGCCGATTCCCGACAGCTTGGCGACCCGATGCGGCTGGATGTCCAGCTCCCAGCATGCCTGGATGATCGCGGCAGAGATCGAGTCGTGCCCGCAGCCCGCGCACAGGGTGCTGATCTTGCCTTCGTAATCGCGCCGGGTAAAGCCGATCGCGTTGCACGACAGGGTCGGATGATGGAGTTTTGGCTTGGCGAGGTAGGTCATGCCACTTTCTCCTGACCGTCGTTCTGCTTCGCAGCGGGCCGCAGCCGCGCGGCGATGGCGCCGGCGATGAAGCGCGCGGTGATCGGCGTGCCGTCGTAGTGCAGCACCGGCACCAGGCGGGCCGGATCGATCCCGAATTCGTTGACCAGCAGGCTGCGCATCTGGCCGTCGCGGTTCTGTTCGACCACGAAGACCGATTCGTGGGCATCGATGAAATCGCGCACCGAATCGGGAAACGGGAAGGCGCGCAGCCGCAGCGTGTCCAGCGGGATGCCGTCGGCCTGCAGCGCGACGATGGCCTCGGCCATCGCGGGGCTGGTGGATCCGAAGTAGATCGCACCGTGCCTGGTCGGCAGGTCCGACTGCAGCACCATCGGCTGCGGCACCAGCGCCTTGGCGGTTTCGAACTTCCGCAACAACCGTTCCATGTTGTAGACGTAGTCCGGCCCGCGTTCGGAGTACTGGGCCTGCGGATTGCGCGAGGTGCCACGAGTGAAATAGGCGCCCTTGTCAGGGTGGGTGCCCGGCCAGGTCCGCCAGGGAATGCCGTCGCCGTCCAGGTCCTTGTAGCGCGCGAACTCCTTGCCGGCCTCGAGGTCCTCGGCACTGAGCACCTTGCCGCGATCGTAACCCGCGGCGTCATCCCATTCGAACGGCGCGCACAGACGCTGGTTCATGCCGATGTCCAGGTCGGTCATCACGAACACCGGCGTCTGCAGCCGGTCGGCCAGGTCCAGCGCCGCAGCCGAGAACGCGAAGCATTCGTGCGGATCCTCCGGCAGCAACAGCACGTGCTTGGTATCGCCGTGCGAAGCGTAGGCGCACATGGTGATATCGGATTGCTGGGTGCGCGTAGGCATCCCCGTGGACGGACCGCCGCGCTGCACATCGATGATCGTCACCGGGATCTCGGCGAAGTACGCCAGCCCGATGAACTCGTTCATCAGCGAGATGCCCGGACCCGAGGTGGTGGTGAACGCACGCGCGCCGTTCCAGCCGGCGCCGACCACCATGCCGATCGAGGCGATCTCGTCCTCGGCCTGGATGATGGCGTGGCGCGCTCGTCCGGACTCCGGGTCGACCCGGAACTTCTGGCAATACTTGGTGAAGGCTTCGGCCAGCGAAGACGACGGCGTGATCGGATACCAGGCGCAGACCGTGGCGCCGCCATAGACGCAACCCAGCGCGGCCGCCGCATTGCCTTCGACGAAGATGCGATCGCCCACCGCGTCGGCCCCGGCCACGCGCAGGCCGATCGGATGCGGCAGGTTCGCCATCACCCAGTCGCGCCCCAGGTGCAGCGCTTCCAGATTGGGCTTGAGCAGTTTTTCCTTGCCTTTGTACTGCTCGCCGATCAGCTGCTCGATGGCGGGCACGTCCATGTCCAGCAGCGCGCTCAGGGCGCCGACGTACATGATGTTCTTGAACAGCTGGCGCTGGCGTGGATCGTCGTAGGTGGCGTTGCAGATCTCGGTCAACGGAACGCCGATCACGTTGACGTCGTCGCGGAACTTCGACTTCGGCAGCGGCTTGGTGGAATCGTAGAAGAGGTAGCCGCCGGGCGAGAGTTCGGCCACGTCGGCGTCCCAGGTCTGCGGGTTCATCGCGACCATCAGGTCCACGCCGCCGCGGCGCCCGAGCCAGCCGCCCTCGGTCACCCGCACCTCGTACCAGGTCGGCAGGCCCTGGATGTTGGAGGGAAAGATGTTGCGCGGGCTGACCGGCACGCCCATGCGCAGGATCGCCTTGGCGAACAGCTCGTTCGCCGAGGCCGAGCCAGAACCGTTGACGTTGGCGAACTTCACCACGAAGTCGTTGATCGCCTGCAGGGGCGCGGGCATCGGCGTCATCGCGGTGCCTCCGGGTCGGTCAGCCGCCATCAGGCCGCCTCCCTAGCCTTCGCGCCGCGGCATCCGGGTCCGGCATACGTCTCCAGCAGCAGGAATTTCTGCATGTCCCACGCCCCGGTCGGACAGCGCTCGGCGCACAGGCCGCAATGCAGGCACACGTCCTCGTCCTTGACCATCACCCGGTGGGTCTTGAGCGGTTTGGACACGTACAGGTCCTGCTCGAGGTTCAGCGCAGGTGCGGTCAGGCGCTTGCGCAGGTCGGCCTCGTCGCCGTTGGCGGTGAAGGTGATGCAATCGGTCGGGCAGATGTCGACGCACGCATCGCATTCGATACACTTGTCACGGGTGAAGACCGTCTGCACGTCGCAGTTGAGGCAGCGCTGGGTTTCCTTGAATGCGGTCAGCGCGTCGAATCCAAGCTCCACTTCGACCTGGATGCTGTCGAGCTTCTTCGCCGCCTCCGACCAGGGCACCAGGTAGCGCTCGTCGGGCGACACCGCGTTGTCGTAGCTCCATTCGTGGATACCCATCTTCTGCGAGAGCAGGTGCACGTCCGGAGCGGGGCGCAGCCGGGTGTCTTCCCCGGCGAGCAGCTTGTCGATCGAGATCGCCGCCGCATGGCCGTGCGCGACTGCCCAGATGATGTTCTTCGGCCCGAACGCCGCATCACCGCCGAACAGCACGTGCGGCAGCGAGGACTGGTGGGTGACCTTGTCGACCACCGGCATGTCCCATTCCTCATCGAAGGCGATCCCCAGGTCGCGCTCGATCCACGGGAACGCGTTCTCCTGGCCCACCGCGATCAGCACCTCGTCGCAATCGAAATGCTCGTCGGGCTCACCGGTCGGCACCAGCTGGCGCCGACCCTTCTCGTCGTACATCGCACGCACCTTCTCGAAGGTCATGCCGGTCAGCTGGCCGTCCTGGTTCACGAAGGTCTTGGGTACGCGGAAGTCGAGGATCGGGATGCCCTCGTGCATCGCATCCTCCTTCTCCCACGGGCTGGCCTTCATCTCGTCGAAGCCCGAGCGCACGATCACCTTCACGTCCTCGCCGCCCAGCCGGCGCGCGCTGCGGCAGCAGTCCATCGCGGTGTTGCCGCCGCCGAGCACCAGCACCCGCTTGCCGACCTTCTCCACATGGCCGAAGTACACATTCGCCAGCCAGTCGAGTCCGACATGGATGTGGGCGGCGGCTTCCTTGCGACCGGGCAGGTCGAGGTCGCGGCCACGTGGCGCGCCGCTGCCCACGAACACGGCATCGAAGCCCTGCCCCAGCAGTTCGCGCATCGAGTCGATGCGATGGTTGCCCACGAATTGGACGCCAAGGTCGAGGATGTAGCCGGTTTCCTCGTCGATCACGCTTTCCGGCAGGCGGAAGCGCGGTACCTGGGTGCGCATGAAGCCGCCCGCCTTCGGGTCGGCCTCGAACACGGTGACCTGGTAGCCCAGCGGCGCCAGGTCGCGCGCGACCGTCAGCGACGACGGCCCGGCGCCAACGCAGGCGATGCGCTTGCCGTTAGAGGTCACCGCCGGCCTGGGCATCCGGGCCGACACGTCGCCCTTGAAGTCCGCGGCAACGCGCTTGAGCCGGCAGATCGCGACCGGCTCGGGCTTGGCACCGTTGTTCTCTTCCACCCGTCCACGCCGGCACGCCGGCTCGCACGGGCGGTCGCAGGTACGCCCGAGGATCCCGGGAAACACATTGCTGTGCCAGTTGACCATGTACGCATCGGCGTAGCGGCCCTCGGCGATCAGGCGGATGTATTCGGGGACCGGCGTGTGCGCCGGGCAGGCCCACTGGCAATCGACCACCTTGTGGAAGGTATCCGGGTCGCGAATATCGGTCGGCTTCAACGCTGCACTCCGTGCGGGAGCTTTCGCTGCTGGCTGGGCCGGACGCGCCGGCCATCGCTTGCGGGGCCGAGTCTAGACCCGAAACAGGCATGCCGTCACGAAGGGTGGCTCAGCCCTTCATGAATCCGGATGCCTTATGGATCCGGTCGCCCTGCGGGCGTGCGCAGGATGATTGCTGCTGGTTGTTTACGAACGCAGAGCCAAAGAAGTCGAAGGCGCTGAATGACAGCCTTCGATTCAAGTTGCCGGTACAGGCCCACTGCTTTGTTGCGGCTCGTCCCGCTTCACCTTGAACCACGCCGCGTACAGCGCTGGCAGGAACAGCAGGGTCAGCGCGGTGGCCACGGTCAGCCCGCCCATGATCGCCACCGCCATCGGCCCGAAGAATACCGACCTGGACAACGGGATCATCGCCAGGATCGCGGCCAGCGCGGTCAGCACGATCGGGCGGAAGCGGCGCACGGTGGCATCCACGATCGACTGCCAGCGCGAATGCCCGGCGGCGATGTCCTGTTCGATCTGGTCGACCAGGATCACCGAGTTGCGCATGATCATGCCGAACATCGCGATCGTGCCGAGCATCGCAACGAACCCGAACGGCACCCGGAACACCAGCAGGAACAAGGTGACGCCGATCAGGCCCAGCGGTGCGGTCAGCATCACCAGCAGCACCCGCGAGAAGCTGCGCAGCTGCAGCATCAGTAGTGTGGCGACGACCGCGATGAACAGCGGCACGCCGGCGGCGACCGAACGCGAACCACGCCCGGAATCCTCCACTGTGCCGCCGGTTTCGAGCAGGTAACCACTGGGCAGCTGCGCGCGGATATCGTCGAGCGTTGGTTCGATTTCGGCGGTCACGGTCGGGGGCGTGGTGACCGCGCCATCGATGTCGGCGCGCACGGTCACGGTCGGCAACCGGTTGCGATGCCAGACGATGCCGTCCTCGAAGCCGTACTCCAGCCGTGCGAGCTGCGACAGCGGCACGGTCTGGCCGTTGGAGGTCGGCACCGCCAGCGAGCCGAGCAGCGACAGCCGCTCGCGCTCCTCGCCCGGCCCACGCAGCAGGATCTCGATCAGCTCGTTGCCCTCACGGTACTGGCTGACCGAGGTACCGGCGAGCGAGCCCTGCAGGAACTGCGCGAGCTGCCCCGAGCTGACCCCCAGTGCGCGCGCCCGGTCCTGGTCCAGGGTCAGGCGCACGATCTTGCTCGGCTCGGACCAGTCCAGCCCCACGTTGCTCACGTGCGGATGCGCGCGCACCTTTTCCATCACCATCCGCGCATAGCGCTGCACTTCCGGGATGTGCTCGCCCGAGACGCGGAACTGGATCGGGTAGCCCACCGGCGGGCCGTTCTCCAGCCGGGTCACGCGCAGCTGCAGCGCCGGGAAGCGCCTGGCAGCGTCGTCGATCAGCCACTGGCGCAGCGACTCGCGCGATTCGATGTCATGGGTCAGCAGCACGAACTGGGCGAAATTCGGCGCTGGCAGCTGCTGGTCCAGCGGCAGGTAGAAGCGTGGCGAGCCGGTGCCGACGTAGGCCACGTAATTCTCGACTTCCTTGCGCGTGCGCAGCATGGCTTCCAGCCGTTTCGCCTGCGCGGCGGTCGCCTCGAGCGACGAGCCTTCCGCCAGTTCCAGATCGACCATGAGCTCCAGCCGGGTCGAATCCGGGAAGAACTGCTGCGACACGAAGCGGAACATCAGCACCGAAACGAGGAACGTCGCGACGGTAACGGCGATGACCGTCTTGCGATGGCCCACGCACCAGTCGACCACGCGGCGGAAACGCTGGTAGAACCGGGTCTGGTAGGGATCGTGCGCGTGATCGTGGCTGTGGTCCTTCGGCGCCGCCCAGTCCTGCAGGCGATGCGGCAGCTTCGCGGCGAACCAGGCGCGCAGGCGCCGCGCCCGGCCCGCGATCGACTGCGGAGGCGGCGCGGGCCGCGCGTGGCCGAAGTCCGGCAGCAGCTTGTCGCCCAGATAGGGAATGAACACCACCGCCGCGATCCACGACAGCAGCAGCGCGATCGTCACCACCTGGAAGATCGAGCGCGTGTATTCGCCGGTCGACGAGGCGGCGGTCGCGATCGGCAGGAAGCCGGCGGCGGTCACCAGCGTGCCGGTGAGCATCGGGAACGCGGTCAGATTCCACGCGGCCGCCGCGGCCTTCACCCGGTCGTAGCCCTGCTCCATCTTCACCTGCATCATCTCGACCGCGATGATCGCGTCGTCGACCAGCAGACCGAGCGCCAGCACCAGCGAGCCCAGCGAGATCTTGTGCAGGCCGATGCCGAAGTAGTGCATCGCCGCGAAGGTCATCGCCAGCACCAGCGGGATCGACAGGGCGACCACCAGCCCGGTGCGGAAACCCAGTGAGAAGAAGCTGACCAGCAGCACGATCGCCACCGCTTCGGCGAGCACGCGCACGAATTCGTCGACCGAGCGCTCCACCGCCAGCGGCTGGTCGCTGACGTTGCGCAGCTGCATGCCCGCCGGCAGCGTCTGCTGCAGGCGCGCGAACTCGCCGCGCAGGGTGTCGCCCAGGCGCAGGATGTCGCCACCGTCCTTCATCGACACCGCAATGCCGATCGCGTCCTCGCCCATGAACCGCATCCGCGGCGCCGGCGGATCGGAGAAGCCACGGCGCACCGTGGCGACGTCGGCGATGCGGAAGGTGCGGTCGCCGACGCGGATCGGGAAGTCGCGGATCTCCGCCACCGTCTCGAAACGTCCGGTGACCCGCAGCTGCACGCGGTCGCTGGTGGTCTCGAAGAAGCTCGCCGGCGCGATCACGTTCTGCTGGTCCAGCGCCTGCTGCACGGCGGTCAGCGGCACGCCGAGCGTGGCGAGCTTGGTGTTGGACAGCTCGACGAAGATCTTCTCTTCCTGCAGTCCGATCAACTCGACCTTGCCGACATCGGGTGCGCGCTGCAGCTCCAGCTCGATGCGTTCGGCATAGTCCTTGAGCACGGCGTAATCGAAACCTTCGCCGGTGATCGCATAGATGTTGCCGAAGGTGTCGCCGAACTCGTCGTTGAAGAACGGGCCGACCACGCCCTGCGGCAGGGTGCCGCGGATGTCGCCGACCTTCTTGCGGATCTGGTACCAGAGTTCGGGCAGTTGCTTCGACGTCAGCGAGTCCTTGGCGATGAAGAACACCTGCGACTCGCCCGGGCGCGAATAGGCGCGCACGAACTCGTACTGACCGGTCTCCATCACTTTCTTCTCGATCCGGTCGCCGACCTGGCGGGCGACTTCCTCGGCGGTGGCGCCGGGCCACAGGGTGCGGATCACCATGACCTTGAAGGTGAACGGTGGATCCTCGGACTGGCCGAGCCGTTGGTACGACCATGTGCCGATCAGGGCGAAGGCGACAATCGCGTACAGCACCAGGCTGCGGGTGCGCAGCGCCCATTCGGAGAGATTGAAGCGCACGGTCTTCAGTCCTTGGCAGCGATGCGCGGCGCCGGCGGCAGCACCGGCCTGTTCTGGCGATCGACCGGCTCGACGCGTTGGCCTTCGCGCAGCAGGTGGCCGCCGGCCACGACCACCCAGGCATCGGCGTCGAGGCCATTGAGCACGGGCACGCGATCCTCGGCATACGGGCCCAGTTTCACCGCGCGCGAGGTGAGCTTGCGGGTTGCCGGGTCGACCACCCACAGCGCGGTTGCGCCGTTCGCGCCGCGCTGGATCGCCGAGAGCGGCACGCTGGGCGCCGCCCGGTGGCCGTCCTGTTGCACATACACGCGTGCGCTCTGGCCAAGCTCGACCGCACGTGCCGACTCGGGCGGCAGGGCGACCCGCGCGGCATAGGTACGTGCCTGCGGGTCGGCGGCGGGTGCGATTTCGCGGATCGTGCCCGGCAGGCGCTGCCCCGGCGCGCTCCACAGTTCGACCAGGACCGGTTGACCGACCCGGAAGTCGCGGATCCGCGCCTCGGACAGGGCGATGGCGACTTCCCGGCCGGTGTCGCCCGAGAAGGTGAAGATGGTCTGGCCTGCGCCGACGACCTGTCCGGCCTCGGCCTGGCGCGACGCGATTACGCCGTCGTGCGGCGCGCGCAGCTGCGCGTAGCCGGCCTGGTTGCGGGCAACATCCAGGTTGGCGCGTGCGGCGTTGGCCTGTCCGGCTGCTGCCTTGTAGGCGGTGTTGGCCTGGTCGTAGGCCGAGCGGCTGATCAACTGGTCGGCGAGCAAGGCCTGGTAGCGCGCGCGGTCCGCGGCGGTGCGCTGTAGCTCGGCCTCGGCCGCCGCTGCCTGGGCCTGCGCGGCCTGCGCCTGCAGGCGCAGGTCGTCCGGATCGAGCTCGGCCAGGATCTGGCCGCGCCTGACCACATCGCCCACATCGACCAGGCGCCGCACCAGGTTGCCGCCGACGCGAAAGGACAGCGCGCTCTCCTCGCGTGCCCGCACCTCGCCCGCGTAGGCGATGGTGGCCGCATCGGTCCCGCCTTGCGGGCGCGCGACCAGCACCGGCCGGGGGCCCGGATCGGCCGCATCATCATTGCCGCATCCTGCCAGCACACCGAGCAGCAGCGTCGCGGCGGCTAGCGTTCCCATTCGAATGTGCGTGCGCATGCTGCCAGCTCATTAATAAACTGACGGGTATACTATAAATATCAAACCGATTGGTCTAGTATTTGTCGCATGACCCTGCCTGCCGCCATCGCCAAGACCGCCAAGGGCAAGCCCGGCGCCCCCGGCCGCCCCAAGGATCTGAGCAAGGGCGCGGCGATCCTGGAGGCTGCGAAGCGACTGTTCCTGGAACAGGGCTATGAGGGGGTGAGCATGGATCAGATCGCGGCCGATGCCGGGGTATCCAAGCTCACGGTCTACAGCCACTTCGGCGACAAGGAGGCGTTGTTCGGCGAAGCCGTCAAGGCCTACTGCGAACAGCAGCTGCCGAGCGCGCTGTTCACCGACTGCGCCGGGCTGCCGGTGCGCGACTGCCTGCTCGAGATCGGCCATGCCTTCGTGGCCATGGTGATGTCGCCCGGGGCCGTAGCCGGTCACCGGATCATGTGCACTCCGCAGATGGCCGCTTCCCCCGTGCCGCAGATGTTCTGGGACGCGGGGCCTAGACGCGTGCAGAAGAATTTCGCCGAATTGCTGGCCCACAAGGTCGAAGCCGGAGAGCTGGCGATCGACGACGTGGCCCGGGCGGCTTCGCAGTTCTTCGTCCTGCTCAAGGGCGATCTGCATGCGCAGCAGGTATTCGGCTGCGGCGCCGCCGCGGGCGATGCGCGGACGCTGCAGCGCCATGTCGCCGAAACGGTCGACATGTTCCTGCGCGCCTATGCGGTGCGTTGAGCAGCGGCGCCCCGGGCGGTGACTTCCGGCAGGCTGACTTTTGGCACTCAGTGCTGGTGTGCTAGTACAGCCATGCTGTCGCCGCGGATCGTGCCCGTACCCGGCGAAGACCGCACCCGTTCGAACGCAAGGGCCGGCCGCTAGAATTGCCCCCCTTGCGATCCCTGAAGAGCCCCGAATGAACGCCGCCCTGGACTTCGCCAAAGCCCGCGAACTGATGGTCGAACAGCAAGTGCGTCCCTGGGACGTGCTGGACGTACGCGTGCTCGACGTGCTGGCCGCGCTCCCGCGCGAAGCCTTCGTGCCACCGGCCTACCGCGACCTGGCGTACTCCGACATGGAATTGCCGCTGGCCCACGGCGAACGCAGCCACAAGCCGGTATTCGAAGGTCGCGCGCTGCAGGCCCTGGCGCTGGAACCGGGCGATTCGGTGCTCGAGATCGGCACCGGCTGCGGCTACCTGACCGCCTGCCTGGCGCGGCTGTCGCGCGAGGTGACCAGCCTGGAACGCCATGCCGACCTCGCCGACGCGGCGCGCGCCGCACTCGATGCGCAGCGCATCGCCAATGTCCGGGTCGAAACCGCCGATGCATTCGCCTGGGACAGCGAGCGCCGCTTCGACGCGATCTGTGTCGGCGGCGCCGTCGACAGCATCCCGGGCCGCTTCGTGCAATGGCTCAAGCCCGACGGCCGGATGTTCGTCGTGCGCGGACGCCGCCCGGCGATGGAAGCGGTGCTGCTGCGCAACCAGGTCAACGCTCCGCGCATCGATTCGTTGTTCGAAACCGATCTGCCCTACCTGGCCGGCGCCGCGCCGGCGCCCGAATTCAAGCTCTAAGGACTCCCCATGATCCGTCGCCCGCTCGTGTTCGCCCTCGCCCTGGCCATGCTGCCTGCCAGCGCCTTCGCCGAAGACCTGCTGCAGACCTACGAGCTGGCGCGCACCGGCGACCCGCAGCTTTCCGCCGCGGAATCCGATCGCCTGGCCACCAAGGAAGGCGCGGTGCAGGCGCGCGCGGCGATGCTGCCGCAGATCAACGGCAGCGCGACGCTGAGCCGTTCGTTTCCGGTCGATCAGTCGGTCTCCGTCGACCACGACAACAATCCGGTTACTCCGGACCAGGTCATCGACATCGAGGGCTCGACCTCGCGCACCTTCGGCGTGAACGCCGACCAGATGGTGTTCGACTTCGGGCGCATCAACACCCTGCGCAGCGAGCGCGCGGTCAGCCGCTCGGCCGACTTCCAGCTCGAATCCGCCGGCGACGACCTGGTGACCCGCACCTCGCAGGCCTATTTCAACGTGCTCGTGGCCATCGAAACCCTGGCGGCGGCCGAGGCGCAGGAGACCGCGCTGAAGAAGCAGTTCGACTTCGCCGACAAGCGCCTGGAAGTGGGCCTGGCGCCGATCACCGACGTGCACGAGGCGCGCGCCCAGTACGACGCCGCGCGGGCGAGCACGATCGTCACCCGCAATGCACTCGAGGACGCGTACCAGGCGCTGACCGAGATCACCGGCCAGCCGATCGCCAACCTCAAGGCGCTGCCCCAGGACTTCCAGCCCAGCCTGCCCAGCAGCCAGGGCGTGGACGAGTGGATCGCCGCGGCGATCGAGAACAATCCCGATCTCAAGGCGCAGGAGTACCTGCTGCAATCGTCCGAGGCCAACATCCAGACCGCGCGCGCCGGCCACCTGCCGACGCTCTACCTCGGTGCCGACTACTCCGACTCCAAGACCATCAGCGGCAACGAGTTCAGCACCGATGGTTCGGACGGCACCCGCGGCGGCACCCTGGGCCTGACCCTGAGCGTGCCGATCTTCTCCGGTGGGGCCACCTCGTCGCGCGTCCGCCAGGCGATCGCCCAGCGCGACGTCACCCAGGACCAGCTCGAGCAGACCCGGCGCGCGCTGGTGCGCAATACGCGAAATTCCTACCAGACCCTGGTCGCCGGCATCAGCGAAGTCGAGGCGCGCCGCTCCGCGGTGACCTCGGCCCGCGCCGCCTACGAGGCCTCGCAGGTGGGACTGGAAGTGGGCACGCGCACCGTGCTCGACGTGCTGGTCAACCAGCAGACCCTGTTCAACGCCGAGCGCGAATACGCGCTGGCGCGCTACAACTTCCTGCAGAACCGGCTGTTGCTGGAACAGGCTGCCGGTTCGCTGGATGTCGAGGACGTGCAGGACGTCAACCGGTTGCTGACCGTGGATGCAAGCACGCGCGATCTCAACGGCGCAGCCACCACGCAGTAGTAACCGGGACGGAGCCCATCAAGCGCGCTTGATTGGCTCCGTCCCTTCCCCCGGCAGGTCCTGCGCGATCGCCGCCAACGTGCGCTGCAGCGCGCCGCGACCCTGTTCCACCAGCGCCCTGCCCGCGGCTGTCATCGCTACGCGCGCTGAATCGTCTTCCAGCAGGGCTTCGATGCACGCGGCCACTGCTTTGCCATCCTCGCCGACGCACAGCGCGTTGACGGCAGTCATCTGCCGCGCGATCTCGCTGAAATTATGGAGGTGCGGTCCGGTGACCACGGCGCAGCCGGCAGCGGCAGGCTCGAGCAGGTTGTGCCCGCCGATCGGCTGCAGGCTGCCACCGACGAAGGCCACCTGTGCGCAGTGGTAAAAGACGCTCAGCTCGCCGAGCGTGTCGATCACGAACACATCGTCATCCGCACCGGGCGTATGGGTGAGGGTGCGCGTGGCGACCTGCCAGCCCGAGTCGATCGCCTGCTGGATGACCGGGCGGAAGCGTTCGGGATGGCGCGGGGCCCACAGCAGCAACAGGTCAGGCCAGTGCCGGCGCAGCCGGCGATGGATCGCCATCACCGAAGCCTCTTCCTCGGCATGGGTGCTGGCCGCGATCCACACCTTGCGGCCGCCGATGCGGCGGCAGATCTCGCGCGCGGTGTCGCCGACATTCGCGGCGTCCAGGATGTCGTACTTGAGGTTGCCGGTGACTAGCGGAGGCAGCGCGCCCAGGCGCTGGAAACGTTCGGCATCGCCCTGCGACTGAGCCAAGACCGCGCGCAGCGTGCGCAGTGCGCGACCCAGCAGTGCACGCAGGAAGCGGTAGCCGCGCAGCGAGCGTTCGGAAAGGCGGCCATTGACGATGTAGGCCGGAATGCCCTGGTCGCGCAGGCCGAACAACAGGTTCGGCCACAGTTCGGTTTCCATGATCAGCGCGATCCGCGGCCGGTAGTGCGCCAGGAAACGCTGCACCATGCCCGGCAGGTCGTAGGGCAGGTAGACGTGCTCGACCCGATCGCCCCAGAGCGCGCGCACCCGCGCCGATCCGGTGGGGGTGATGGTAGTGACCAGCAGCCGGCGTCGCGTCCGGCTGTTTGGAAGGACGCTGTCGAGCAGCGCGTTGACCAGCGGCGCAGCGGCGTTGACTTCGCCCACCGACACCGCGTGCACCCAGACCGTCTCCGGATGTGGCGCATCGCGATAGGCCGCGTAGCGTTCGTTCCAGCGCTGGAAATAATCCGTCTGGCGGAAGCCACGCCAGATCAGGTGATACACCGTCACCGGCACCAGCACGTACAGCGCGGCCGAATACAGGCCGCGCAGCGTCCGCTCGGTCAGCGTGGCCTGCATACGGACAAGGATAGCGGAGCGTCCTGCACAGGGTTGCGGCGCCGGTCCGGACATGGCCGACGCATCAGGCTCGATCGGGGCGCGACTGCGCTGCACGGGCGCAGACCGCCCGGCGGCTAGAATTCCGCAATGCCGCCTGAGCCGTCATCCACCCGTCCGCCCGTATCCCCGCGCGACTGGCCCACCTGGATCGGAATTGGCGCCATGGCGCTGCTCGCACGCGTGCCCTGGCCACTGCAGCGCGCGATGGGGCGCGCCCTGGGCGATGCGTTGCGGCTCGTTCTGGCGCAGCGGCGGCGCATCGCCGCGCGCAATCTCGAGCTGTGCTTTCCCGAAGAGGATGCAACTGAACGCGCCCGGTTGCTGCGCGCGCACTTCGCAGCGTTGGGCATCGGTGTGTTCGAGTTCGCGCGCGCGTGGTGGGGCTCGGTAGGCCCGCTGCGACGCGGGATCGAAGTCGAAGGCCTGGAGCATATCCAGGCCGCACGCGAAGGCGGGCGCGGCGTCATCGTGGTCTCCGGCCACTTCACCACCCTGGAGGTCTGCGGCCGGCTGATGTGCGACTACGTGCCGCTGGCCGGGATGTACCGTCCGCATGCGCAACCGGCCATGGAATGGGCGGTGCGCCGTGGCCGGGCGCGCTACGCAGCCGTCATGTTCCCCAAGCAGGACGTGCGCGGCGCGGTCCGGCATCTCAAGCGTGGCGGCCTGCTGTGGTACGCGCCGGACCAGGATCCGAGCCGCGGCGACGCGGTCTTCGTCCCGTTCTTCGGCCAGCCCGCGCACAGCCTGACATCGACCCATGCCCTGGCGCGGATGTCCGGCGCGGCGGTGCTGCTGTTCCAGCATGCGCGTCGTGCGGACGGAAGCTATGCGCTCAGGCTGTCGCCGATGCTTGCGGATTTCCCCTCCACCGATGCCACTGCCGACACCGCGCGGGTCATGGCGGGTATCGAAACCATGGCGCGGGCCGCACCCGAGCAGTACCTGTGGATCCACCGGCGCTTCAAGCGGACGCCGGACGGGCAGTCGCCATACGGGCGCAGCTAGGCCCTATCCAGGTTCTCGAATCCGCCTTTCGAGCCTAGAGCTTTCGCCTGAAGGCGACCTACTTTCTTTGCTGGTGCACTGCGCCGAAGGCGCGAACGGCGAAGCCGGCCCGAAGGGCGAGCACCGCAGGTGCGAGTAAAGAAAGTAGGCAAAGAAAGCACCTTCCTCGACAGATCGCTCAAGGCGTATGGGTGGCGAAGCAATTTTCGGACTCGGCATCCCTGCCTCGATCCGAAAACGGCGGCCATCCATGGCCGCCGCCCCTCCGGGGTTTCCGGGCGCTGGTGGCTTCTGCAGGTCTGCGAAAGTCAAAGGCGTGGGTAAGCCGAATTGCCAGATGATCTGCTGCCGACAGGTCGACCTCCGTCTTTGACCTTCTCGACACTGCACATGCAATCCGCATCCGGACACCCGGAGGGCGGCCGGCATGGATGCCGGCCGTTTTCGGACCGAGCCATGGATGGCGAGTCCGAAAATGGCGACGGCACCGCATCTCCCCTGAGCGGGGTTGATTTCACGAGCAGGTGCTTTCTTTGGTTACTTTCTTTGCACCAGCAAAGAAAGTAACTCGCCGCTAGGCGAAAGCTCTGCTACTAAGAGTGAAACTATCGCTCTCGCGCCAGCAGGCTGCCCGCATACAACGCAGCCAGCATCAGAGTCAGCCCGCCCCAGAACGTGGAATAGAACGCCAGATGGGTGTTGAACGGAAACACCGTCACCACCAGTGCCAGCATCGCCGGTCGCGCCCGTTCGCGGGCCGCGGCGCTCGCATAGCGCCAGGCGCGCCAGGCCATGGCGGCGCCGGCCAGCCACAGCAACAGCCCGATCGCTCCGGTCTCGCTCAGGATCTCCAGCAGAATCTGGTGGGCATGCAGCGCTGGGCCCGAGCCCCAGGCCGGCAGCTTGCCGGATTCTGGATCGCAAGCTGTGAACTGCTCGCGAAAGCCGCGCGCACCCACGCCGTTGAGCGGATGCTGGCGCGCCATGCAGGCCGCCGCGCCCCAGATGCGTGTGCGACCCGACAGCGCCACGTCGACGCCTTCCTGATCGGCGGTCACGGCCTGGGTGGTGCGTTCGATGCGGTCGCGGACCTGCGGCGAGAACACCACCAATGCCGCCATCACGACCGCGCCGAAAGCGAACACCCCCAGCAGTTTCTTCCATCCCAGCAGGCGCCAGCCGGACAGCAGCAGAACCAGACCGTAGGTGATCCAGGACGCGCGCGACCCGGCCATCAGTACGACCAAGCCCACCGCCGCTGACGCGACGATCCAGCCGATGGCGCCGAAGCGGCGCGCCGCCGCGTACAGCGCGAACGGCGCCAGGCTGGCAAGCACCAGGCCGAGCTTGAGGTTGCACGGCCCGAGCACGCCGCTGAGGCGGTCCTGGGCCAGGTTCTGCACCGGACACATGCCATGCCCGCTGATCGCGTGCTTGATGCGGTCGATGCCGGAGAACAGCGGGCTGGCGCCGAAGCCCGCCTGCAGCAGCGCATCGATCGTCCATATGCCCACGATCACGCCCAGGCCCACGAATGTGATCCGGCGCGCCCGGTCGCCTGCAACCGCGGCAGCCACCAGCCACAGGAACGGCAGGTAGCGCAGGTCCACCAGCGATTCCTTGAGCGCGCGCGCTTGATCCGCTGCATCCACCGCCGAGAACAGTTCCGGCAGCCAGTAGGCGAAGAACAGCACACTGGTCAAGGCCCACGCCGGTCCGCTGAGCAGCTGCATTCCGCCACGAAAACGCGCGAGCAGCAGCTTCACGATTGCCGCCAGCGCACCGAGCACCATCACGCCTTCGGCATAGCCGGGGGCAGGCCACAACGCAACGAAGGCGAGTACCCACCACGGCGCCCAGCGCCAGCCGTGCGCTTGCGCGTGCGTGGGATCAGGATTGGCTGTGAGCGTCGACAAGTTCGCGATACACCGCAAGCGTGGCCTGCTGCATCGCCTGCAGCGTGTAAGGCATGGTAGCCGGAGGCGCCGGCGGTTGCGCGAGCAGATGCCGCGCGCGGTCCGCCAGCGCTGTGGCGTCGAACGCAGCGAGGGCCCCCTGCGGCTGCAGCTCGCGCAACAGCTCGCCCACCCCGCCATGGTCCCAGCCCAGTACCGGTCGGCCCACCGACAGCGCTTCGATCACCGTGCGCCCGAAGGCTTCGGGTTTGCGCGAGAGCTGCAGCACCAGGTCGCTGGCGGCATAGGCCTGGGCGATCTCCGCGGTCGGCGCAGTGATCGCAACCATACCGGAAACACCCCTCCTCAACGCCTCCCTTTCGAGTTCGGCCACGTACGCTGCGCGGTCCGGATCGCGCGCGCCGGGCATCCACAGGCGGGCATCGAGTCCGCCTTCTCGCAGCGCCTGCAGCAGCGCCAGCGCATCGGCATGACCCTTGAGCCGGGTGCCGCGTCCGGCCAGCAACAGCAGCGGACCGTCACCGCCAAGCTGGGGAATCTGCGCCGCCAGCTGCTCGCGTGCGCCAGGATCCCGCGGCGCCGCGCGCGGAAACGCTGCAGGATCGATTCCGCGCGCGATTACCCGCAAGCGGCGCGGATCGGTCGCCGGATAATGGCGCCTGACGTAGTCGCGGACCGTGTTCGAAACGCAGATCACGCGCTCGCCGCGGGTCATGATGGCGCTGTAGCGCGAGGGCGAATTGAGCCCGTGCACCGTGGTGACGAAGTGCGGGCGATGCCCGGACGGCATGCCCTGCAGCGCGCGCCAGCCGATCCAGGCCGGCAGGCGCGAGCGCGCGTGGACGATATCGGCGGCCGAGTCGCGCAGGAGCCGACGCAGCATGGGGACGCGGCGCAAGGTCAGCAGCGATTTGCGTCCGATATCGAGTTCCACGTGTTCCGCGCCAAGCTCATGCAGCTGCGGCACGAGCCGGCCACCGGCCGACACGACCACGGCGCGATGCCCGGCGCCCACCAGCGCCGCGGCGATTTCGAGGGCGGAACGCTCGACCCCGCCGGTCTCCAGCGCGGGCAGCAGCTGCACGACGGTCAGCGGACGCGTCATGCCGCGGGCCGGGCTTCAATCGACCAGGACGAAGTGCGCGCCGCAGTAGGGGCAGTCGGACTGGCCGCCCTCGTTCTCGATCGCCAGGTACACCCGCGGATGCGAATTCCACAGCGCCATCGACGGCAGCGGGCAGCTCAGCGGCAGATCGCTGCGATGCACCTCGTACTGCTTCTGCGCATTGGCCTGGGTCGGGGTCTGGCTGGCGGTCATGGGCGGCGCCTGGATCGGATGCGCGCAGTTTAGCGCGCGCCGTAAACCTCACGGCAGTGCTGCCGGACCAGATCGCGCCGAGCGGCGCTGCTACAAGGGCAGGTCGAACAGCAGGATGTCGGCGTCGGGTCCGGCCACGCCCTGCAGCGTGACCCCCGCCGCTTCGTTCACGAAGCCCAGCGCATCGCCCGCCTGCAGCCGCCGGCCGTCGACGTCGACCTCACCCTGCGCGACGTGTAGCCAGTAGCGCCGTTCGGGATCGATCACCGCGGCGACCCGGTCGCCGGCACCCAGCTGCACGCCGCGCAGCCAGACCTGCTGCCGGATCGCGATGCTGCCATCGCCGCCGTCGGGCGAGGCCAGGGTCACCCAGCGTCCGCGCCTGTCCCTGGCATCGAATGCGCGTTGGTCGTAGTCCGGCGCAGCGTTGACCCGGTCGGGCTGGATCCAGATCTGCAGAAAATGAACCGGCTCGGATTGCGAGGCGTTGAACTCGCTGTGCTCGATGCCGTGGCCCGCACTCATCCATTGCAGCTCGCCCGGGTGAAGCACCCCCTTGCCGCCGTGGCTGTCCTCGTGCGCGAGCGCACCGGACAGCACATAGCTGAGGATCTCCATATTGGCGTGGCTGTGCGGCGGAAAACCCGCGCCCGGCGCGACCCGGTCCTCGTTGATGACGCGCAGCGGACCGAAACCCATCCATTGCGGGTCGTGATAGTGGCCGAACGAGAATGTGTGCCGACTGTCGAGCCAGCCGGCGCTCACCTGTCCGCGCTGCGCAGATCTGCGTTCGATGATCATGGACTTCATCTTGGGAGCGGCCCTGGCCGCGATGCGCCTGATCTTCTACCCGGCGCGGGCGGCATTCACGGCCAGGGCCGCTCCCGCATAAATGGTCTTATTCGGCCTTCGGCACCATCGCCTCGGTGGTGATGCGCAGCGCCACTTCGTCGCTGACGTTGGGCGCGTACTTGCCCAGACCGAAATCGCTGCGCTTGACCGTGGCGGTGGCATCGAAACCGATCGCCGCGCGCTTGCCCATCGGGTGCTCGGCCGCATTGTTCAGGGTGACATCCAGCACCACCGGCTTGGTGATGCCCTTGACGGTGAGATCGCCGGTCACCTTCAGCTTGCCCTCGCCGGCGGCTTCGACCGCGGTGCTCTTGAACGTGGCGTCCGGGTACTGGGCCGCGTCGAACCAGTCCGCGCTGGTCAGGTGGTCGTAGAAGTCATCGGCCAGTGCGCTGAGGCCCTTCAGCGGCAGAGTGACCTGCACGCTCGAAGCGCCCACATTCTCCGCGTCGTAGACGATCGTGCCATCGGCCTGGCCGAAGTTGACGGTGGGACGCGAGAAGCCGAAATGGGTCCAGGAAGCGAGGACATTGGTGTGGTTGGGATCGATCTTGTAGCTGACCGGAGCCGCGAACGCGACGCCCGTGAAGGCGAACAGGGCGGTGACGAGCAACAACTTGCGCACGGAAACTCTCCTTGTGGACAGGGAATGGGTCACTCGATGCGGCAGGCTTCGTCGAAGCCCAGCCGCGGCGAGCGCGGGAAGATGCTGGCCGGGTCGCCCTTGCCGAGGTTGACCAGGAAATTGGAGCGGATCGACGTGCCCTGGAAAAAGGCCGCGTCCACCTTGGCGTTGTCGAACCCGGACATCGGGCCGCAGTCCAGGCCAAGCGCGCGCGCCGCCAGGATCAGGTAGGCCCCCTGCAGGCTGCCGTTGCGCAGGGCGATCGTGGTCAGCGCGTCCTCGGGCTTGGTGTCGAACCAGCTCTTGGCATCGGTATGCGGAAACAGCACCGGCAACTTGTCGTAGAAGCGCAGGTCGTATGCGACGATCGCGGTGACCGGCGCGGCCATGGTCTTGGCGTAATTGCCTTCATCCAGCGCGGGGCCGAGCCGCTGCTTGGCCGCCTGCGAGCGCACGAACACGAAGCGCGCGGGCGTGGAATTGGCCGTGCTCGGGCCGAACTTCAGCAGATCGTAAAGCCGGTGCAGGGTGGCGTCGTCGATCTCGCCCGAGAACGCGTTGTAGGTACGCGCCTGCAGGAAAAGTTGATCGAGAGCCGGCTGATCGAGGGTGGGTTTGTCGGGCACGGTGGAGGCCTGGGTCATCCGGTTCTCGAAGGACGGCCGCGATTGCGGCGAAGTGGCGCAGTGTAAAGTTCCGCCGGTGAAGCGAACGCTGCGGCTTCGCAACGGATTGGCTACATAAGTGGAACGACCTCCGACAGGCCTGGCGCATTCCCCACGCACATGGACGGTGAGCGACGGCCATGCCGGCAATGTGCGGCAGGCGCAGGCTCTGGTGCATGCGCTCGGGATCGCAGCCGAACGCGACATCGTGCTGCAGCCCGGATGGCTGGCGCAGCAGCTGGCGCCGCGCCGCTGGCCGGGGGCCACGCGGGCCTTCGGCCCTGCATTCGCGTCTGCATTGCAAGCGGCGCCGCAGCTGGCCGTTGGCTGTGGACGTCAGGCCGCGTTGGCCACACGCCTGCTGCGGCAGCGTGGCACGCGCGCAGTGCAGATCCTCGACCCGCGCATCCGGCCCACACACTGGGACCTGGTGGTCGCACCGGAGCACGACGGGCTGCGGGGCGACAACGTCATCACCCTGCTCGGCAGCCTGCACCCGGTGGACGATGCCTGGCTGGCGCAGGCGCGCGCGCACTTTGCAGCGTTCGCCCAGCTGCCGGCACCACGCACCGCGGTGCTGGTCGGCGGCGCCAGCCGGCACGCACGACTCGATGCTGCGGCGCTTCCGATCCTGCTCTCGCAGCTGGATCGCGCCCTGGCGCGCGACGGCGGCAGCCTCTTGCTCACCGCATCGCGGCGCACGAATCCGGCGCTGTTCGACGCACTGCGGGAGTTCGCCTCCCGCTGGCCCGGGACTTGTTGGCTCGGTGCGGCGGACGGCGAGAATCCCTATCCCGGCCTGCTGGCATATGCGGACCGAATCGTCTGTACCGCCGATTCGGTGAACATGATCAGCGAAGCCTGCGCCACCCGCGCGCCGGTCTTCGTCTTCGATCCCGGCTCGGTCGGCGGCAGGCCGCGCCGATTCCTGGATGCGCTGCTCGCGCGCGGACGCATCCAGCCGGTCGACGCCGCGCTCAAATCATTTCCGGCCGAACCGCTCCGCGAAACCGCGCGTGTGGCCGCCGAAGTACGCCGCAGGCTAAGCCTGTAAGCGCATCGCCCGCTGCGCCGGCGGCGACATCGACCCGGCCATGCCCTCTCTAGCGTGTGCGACTGAAATCCAGCCCTGCACGCCGGACCGCAGCCGCCACCGCCTCGCGCGCGGCCGCGATGGCATCGGTCGGCGCGGTCAACCGCGGGCGGCGATCGAGCGTGCAGCGCAGGCCAGCGTCGGTGAGCACCGCATGCGCCTGGCGCAAGGAATTGGCGGTTTCGACATCCAGCAGCCGCGCCTGGCCCGCGGCGGCCAGCAAGCCAGGCGTCGCGCGCGGTTCGAGCAGAGCCGGTGCGCGCGAGGACTCGGCCAGTACCAGCGCCTGCAGCATGAATTCCAGATCCACCAACCCACCCTCGCCCTGCTTGAGATCGAAGCGCGCGGCATCGGAGCGATCGAGTTCCGCGCGCATCCTCCGGCGCATGTCGCCGACGTCGCGCAAGAGCGCGGCATGGTCGCGCACGCGCCCCAGCACCTGGCCGCGCAGGCGGCTGAAGTCGGCGCTTAGCGACCCATCGCCCGCCACGCAGCGCGCGCGCACCAGGGCCTGGTGTTCCCAGGTCCATGCGCGCTCGCGCTGATACTCGCAATAGCTTGCGAACGTGGACACCAGCAGCCCGTGCGTGCCATCCGGCCGCAGGCGCACGTCGACTTCGTAGAGCTTGCCCGCGCCGGTTTCGCTGCCCAGCAGCGCCACGATCTTCTGCGCCAGCCGCGCGAACCAGCGCGGCGCGTCCAGGGAACGTGCGCCATCCGAATGCGCCGTCGCAGCAGCGTCGTACAGGAACACCAGGTCGAGATCGGAACCGAAGGCGAGTTCCTCGCCGCCCAGGCTGCCGTAACCGAGCACGGCGAAGCGCGCGCCCTCGATGCGGCCGTGGCTGCGTTCCACTTCCGCGGTCGCCAGCTTGAGCACGATCGCGACCACCGCATCGGCCAGCCATGCCAGCTGCCGCGCGCTGTCGGTGGCCGGCTGGCGGCCGTCGAGCGTAGCCAAGCCGATGCGGAAGCCGAGCGCCTGGCGGCGCTCGTTGAGCGCCTGCAGCGCGGACTCGACGTCGCCGTGCAGGCCGGTCACGGCGGCTTCGCACTCCTCGCGCAGCCCGTCGCGCCCTGGCAACTCGCCGGACACGCGCGCATCGAGCAGCTCGTCGAGCAGCAGCGGATAGGCGGCGATGCGTTCGGCCAGCAGCGCGCTGCGCGACACCGCATCGACCAGCCGCGTCACGGCCGCCGGCTGTTCGTCCAGCAGCGCCAGGTAACTGCCACGGCGCAGGATGTTGTGCAGCAGCGCCAGCACCCGGAGCAGCGCCGCATCGGGCTGCGACGCGTCCGCTGCAGCCTGCAGCAGCGCCGGCATGACCCGATCCAGGCGCGCGCGCGCAGCATCGGAAAGATCGCGCACGCCGGGCGCACGCGCGAAATCGCGCAGCCTGGCGTCCAGGCCGCCGGCGTCGGCGAACCCAGCCGTGGCCAGCGCGTCGCCATCGCCGCCGTTTGGCAGCGCGAACCAGTAGGCGCCGAGCGCGGCCGGTGCGCGGCTGCGGCCGCGCGGCGCCAGCAGGGCCGCAAATTCACCGGCAACGCGCGCCCGATGCAGCTCCAGTTCGCCCTGCAAGGCCTCCCAGTGGACGAAGCCCAGGCCGCGCGCCAGCCGCAGGCGGGTGAGCGCATCGGCAGGCAGCACATGGGTCTGCTCGTCGCGCAGCATCTGCAGCCGGTTTTCGAGCCGGCGCAAAAAGCGATACGCCGCGGACAGGCTTTCAGCAACGTCGGGGTCGACCTGACGGGCGGCGACCAACCCGTGCATTGCCGGCAGCAACCGGCGTTCCTGCAGCGCCGGTTCCCGTCCGCCGCGGATCAGCTGCAGCGCCTGCACCAGGAATTCGATCTCGCGGATCCCGCCAGGTCCGCGCTTGATGTCGTCGGCCAGCTCCCTGCGTGCCACTTCGGCCGCGATCGCCGCCTTCATCGCGCGCAGCCCGTCGAGCGCGCCGAAATCCAGATAGCGCCGGTAGACGAATGGCCGCAGCGTGGCCAGAAAACGTTCGCCGGCGTCGAGATCGCCCGCGACCGGGCGCGCCTTCTGCCACGCGTACCGCTCCCAGTCACGACCTTCGCGCTGGAAGTACTGCTCCATCGCGGCGAAGCTGAGCGCGATCCTGCCGGCATTGCCGAACGGCCGCAGCCGCAGGTCGACGCGATGGCTGAAGCCGTCCGCGGTCACCTCATCGAGCAACCTGGCCAGCTGCTGGCCGATGCGGGCGAAATAGTCTGGTGCCGCCAGGCTTCTGGCACCGTCGGACTCACCATCGCTCTCGTAGGCGTAGACCAGGTCGACGTCGGAGGAAAAATTCAGCTCGCCACCGCCCAGCTTGCCCAGCCCGAACACGACCAGCCGCTGGACTTCGCCTTGCGCGTTGCGGATCACGCCATGGCGCTGGGCGAAGTCGCGATCCAGCGCGTCGAGCGCGAGCTGCAGGCAGGTTTCCGCCAGCTGCGTGCTGCCGGCGAGCGTTGCGTCCACATCGTCGAGTCCGCGCACGTCGCGCCAGACCAGGCGCGCAGATGCGGCCGCCCGGTAACGGCGCAGCAGCCGCGGCCAGTCCGCACGATTGTCCGGCTCCAGCTGCGGTGCGTCCGGCCATGCGGTGTCGCCGCCTGCCAGTCGCGTCCCCAGCGTGGGTTGGCTGACGAACGTTTCGACTGCGAAATCGCTTGCAAGCGCGACCTGCTCGAATGCCTGCCGATCGACATCGACCGCCACACCCGCGGCTTGCAGCCGCTCCAGCGCCCGCTCGATCACCAGCGCCAATGCGGGCTCGACGTCCATCGCCCGATTCTGGCATGGCCTCCGGAACCGCAAACGAACACGGGCGGCCAGCGCCGCCCGTGCCGTACAACGAAACGCGACGCTTACCGGGTCGCGGCGTCCGCGTCGACCAGGCCCGCACCGAAGCCCTGGCGGCTGCCGACGTTCTGCGCGGTTTCCTTCAGCCAGGAACGCACCTCGCCCGGCGTCCAGTCCGGATGCAGGGCGCGGACCTGGGCGGCCACCGCACTCACGTGCGGCGTGGCCATCGAGGTGCCCGCCATGAAGTAGTACACCGGGACGCCCATGGGTGCGGTCTCGCGGATGCCGGCGTTCAGGATGAAGTACGCCGGATCGCTGCAGTTGCCGGGGCCGCAGTCGCCGCCAGGCGCGGCTACGTCGACAGAAGAGCCGTAGTTGGAATACGACGCAAGGGTGTCTGAACCCGGCGCGGCGACGCTTTCGCCACCCACTGCGATCAGCTGGCTGGTGCCAGTGGCCGACGTGCTCAGCACCGTGGACAGGTCCGAGGGCACGTGCGCCAGCGATCCGTTGAGGTTGTAGGCCGAGTTACCCGCCGATGCCACCAGCAGCGCGCCATTGCGGTTGGCCCACTGCGCGACCCGGTTCCAGGCCAGCCACGAGGCATTGCTGCCCTTGTCGTTGCGCAGTACGTGGCTGCCCAGGCTCATGCTGATCACCGGATAGCCGGCCTGCGTGGCCTGCATGATGGCGCTGAACAGCGGGCCGTCGAACGCGCCGACTCCCTCCACCAGGCCATCGACCGGATCGGTGTAGCGATAGCGGTCAAACACCTTGTACGCGCCGATCTTGGCATCGGGGGAAACACCCACCACCCGGCCGCCGCCGAATTTGGAGGCGATGGTGCCGGCCACGTGGGTGCCGTGGCTTTCGTACGAGGCCGCGACGGGCGTGCAGCCGTCGTCCGGCGACCAGTCCGGATGCGCGTCGAAATCGATCAGGGTGGCGTAGACCGGATAGGCCGCCGAACCATCCGGTCCGACGGTGTTGCAGTAGGTGGTAGACACTGACGCATCCACCTGGCCGACGAGATCCGGGTGCGTGCCCATCACGCCCGTGTCCAGGACCGCGACGCGCGGGGTGCTGGCGGTCAGCGGCAGACGATTCCACAGGGCCGGAGCGCCCATGCGGCGCATGTCCCACTGATAGGTGGCGTAGAGATTGTCGGCGGCAGTGGGGGCGCCGTCGATCTGCGCGAGTTCCTGCTTCGCGGTTGCGGGCAACTTGAACACGTGCTCGCTGCCCACCGACAGCACCTTGCCGTCCTTCGCCATGCGCGCGGCGAATGCCGCATCGCCCTGCACGGTGGCAACGCCGACCTGCTGGAACGAACGCGTGACCTTGCCGCCATTCGCGCGGACGCGCAGCGCGGCGTCGGCAGGCAGGGTGCCGGACTTGAAGACCACCACATAGCGATTGGTGGCGGGAGCGGATGGCGTTGCAGCGTCGACCGACGCGGCAGAGAGCAACACGAGCGAACCGATTGCCGCCGCGATGGCGGTTGCGAGTTTGTGCATGCAAGACCCCTGTTGAAGTGCAGCGCGTGACGGGCGTCACGCTGACACGGAGCGTATCGCAATCCACAGATCGCGTTGCGCCACGTACTGCGGCCTTCGGTCCGGCCACGCAAAGAAAAAGCCCGCAACGACCAAGGTCGCTGCGGGCCTGCTCCCTCCCCCACGTCGGGATGCGGGGAGGATTGTGAAAGTATCGTTAGACCTCGTGCACGCTGCAGTGCAAAAAGAAACCAACGAGTACAGAAATCCGCAAGTTATGCGGCTTTGTTGGAAACGATTTCAAGGTTCGTCAGCACCGCCTCGGCCGCGAGCTCGCCCGATTCGCAGCCACCTTCCATGAAACCCTGGGTTTCCAGCGCACAGTGTTCGCCGGCGAAATGCAGGCCGCCGACCGATTCGCCCATGATTCCGCGCAGGCTGCTCCAGTCGCCGGGCCGCAGGCAGGCGTAGCTGCCACGCGCCCAGGGATGGCTGGGCCAGTGCATCCGTGCTTCGCGCCCGTTGCCGCGTGCGGCGGCGATGCCGGGAAAGATTGCGTCCAGGCTTCGCGTGGCCGCGTTGGCCTGCTCCCTGGCGCTGCCCTGTCCCAGTTCGACGCCGTGCCGGCCGCCGGTGAAGTTGGTCAGCGCGCCGGCGGTGCCGGCCTGCTTGCGACTGGTGTCCCAGGTGGTCTGGAACGGAAGATCGCTCATCACCGCACCGTTGGCGCCGTGCTCGCGCCAGACGCGGCGTTCGTAGCCGATCATCAGCTTGGCGTTGGCGCCGTAACCGAGCGTGTCGATGGCGCGGCGCTTGGCCGCTGGCAGTTCGGCCGAAATGCGGACATCGCGCAGCAGCGTGAACGGCAGGGCGAGGATCACCTGACGCGCGATCACGTCGCGCGATGCGCCCGCGGTACGGAACGTGAGGCGATAACCCTCACTCTGCGATGCGACGGCCTCGAGGACATGCCCGGTCTCGATCGCGTCATCGAGCCGCATCGCCAGGCGCTGCGGGACCAGGTCATTGCCGCCGCGCACGTGGAAGCGCTCATCGCTGGCGCCGAAAATCCTGAACGCGTCCTTCTCTTCGGTGCCGATGAAGGTGAGGAAGTTGAGCGCAGACTGCTGGTCGATCTCCAGCCCCATCTCGGTGGTATAGGCCACGTCGAGCAGCTTGCGCAGCCAGCCGGAAACGCCGTTGCGGTCGAACCATTGCGCGATGCTGAGCGCATCCAGCGCGCGGAACGCCGGATTCGCATCGCGATGGTCGTAGCTGCCATCGCCCGCGGCGGCGAGATCGCGTTCGATCGCCGCGGCGACCGGCACGAAGGCCTCGACGATCTCGCGCTCGCCGATCGCGCGGCCGTCGAAGAACCAGGTGTCGTGGCCGGTATCGCCTTCGAGCAGATCGTCCAGCGCCAGACCCAGTTCCTGCGCCAATGCGCGGATGCGCACGTGGTCGGTGTCGATCAGCTCGCCGCCGAGCTCGATCACCTGGCCCTCCGGAAAATGGTTGCGCAGACTGAGCATCCGGCCGCCGACCCGGGTCTGCGCCTCGAACACGCGTACCCGCACGCCCTGCTGGCGCAGGCGCCAGGCCGCGGTCAGCCCGGCAATCCCGGCGCCGACGATGACCACTTCCTCGCCCCGCGCCATCACCGGATTCGGAACCGCGCTGCAGCCCGCGAGCACCAGCGCCGCCCCGCCGCCCTGCAGCAGGCGTCGGCGTTGTGCGTCGAAGCGCACTTCCCTGCCCCGTGCGTAAAACTCGTCGAGCGGTGCATCGTCGTGCAAGGAAGCACGCGCGATGCGCGCCGCGCGCTGCAGCAGGTGGAACAACGGGGTTCGACCCATGGCTGGTTCCCGGCGGAGGTGTTGCTGGAAACGAACGCGGTGCACGGCCGCGGCGGGACAGCTCAGTCCGGACGCGGCCCCTTGTGCAGGTCCTTGAGGATCTCGCGTGCGGCATTGCGCCCGGGCAGGCCGGTCACCCCGCCGCCCGGATGGGTGCCTGAACCGCACAGATACAGTCCGTCGAGCGCGCCGCGGTAATTGCCCTGGCCCAGCAGCGGCCGCGCGCTGAACATCTGATCCAGGCCGAGTGAACCGTGGAAGATGTCGCCACCAACCAGGCCGAAGCGCCGCTCCAGGTCCAGCGGCGAGAGCGCCTCGTAGCCGAGCACGCTGGCGCGGAAGTTCGGCGCATAGGCATCGACCGTATCGATCATCAGCTTCGCGACCGTGTCGCGATGCGCATCCCAGCCGCCGTCGACCTCGGGATGTACCTGCTGGCAGAACAGGCTGGCGACGTGCTGTCCGGCCTGGGCGAGGCGCGCATCGACCAGCGTGTCGTCCAGGGTCGAGGAAATCACCACTTCCACGATCGGATTGCGCGCCCATCCAGCGTTGTGCGCCTTCGACTTGGCGTCGAAGTAGGCCTGCTCGAAGTACTGCAGCGAGTGACCGATCAGGATCCCGCTCTGGTGGTGCGGCTGCAGCTGCGTGCCAGGCGCGGCGCTGAAGTCCGGCAGCTCCGACAGCGCCACGTTCATGCGGAACGTGCCCGAGCCGCAGCGGTAGCGTTCGAAGCGCTGGGCGATGTCGTCGTCCAGGTGTTCGCGCGCGATGAGCCTGGTGTAGAGCAGCTTGGGGTTGAGGTTGGAGACCACGGTGTTCGCGCGCAGCTCACGGCCGTCCGCCAGCGCGATGCCCACCGCCTTATCGCCTTCTACGATCACGCGCGCGACCTCGGCATCGGTGTCGATGAGCACGCCGCGCACCTCGCACTCCTTGCGCATCGCCGCGGTGATCGCACCCATGCCGCCGATGGCATGGCCCCAGACACCGGCCTTGCCGTTGACTTCACCAAATACGTGGTGCAGCAGCACATAGGCGCTTCCCGGCGTGTACGGGCTGGCGAAGTTGCCCACCACCGAATCCCAGCCGAGCACCGCCTTGAGCGGTTCGGATTCGAACCAGCTGTCGAGCAGTTCGCCGGCCGACTTGGTGAACAGATCGAGCAGATCGCGGCGGCCGCGCATGTCCAGGTGCTTGAGCTGCTTCGCCGCGGACAGCGACGCCATCCAGTCGGCCAGCACGAAGCGGTCGGACACGTTCGGCGGCGTGCGCTGCATCAGCTCGCGCAATACCACCACGACACGGTCGAGCATCGCGTTGTATTCCGGCAGGCGCTGCGCATCTCGCTGCGACCACTTGGCCACTTCCGCCTGGGTGTGCCCGCCACCCAGCCGGAACGCGCGACCGTCCGGCAACGGCAGGAAGTTCGCATAGGGTCGCTCGACCACGCGCAGCCCGTGCTCGGCCAGGCGCAGCTCGCGGATCACCTTGGGGTTGAGCAGGCTCACCGTGTAGCTGGCGACCGAGTTGCGAAAGCCCGGGTGAAACTCCTCGGTCACCGCGGCGCCACCGACGATGCCGCGCCGTTCCAGCACGCGCACCTTCAACCCGGCGCCTGCCAGGTAGGCCGCGCAGACCAGGCCGTTGTGGCCACCGCCGATGATCAGCACGTCGCTGCTGCGCGTATCGCTCATGGTTCGGGGTTTCCGTTGGGTTCGAGCATGCGTTCCACCAGATCGGCCAGGTTTGCAGCTGCGTTGGGCTTTGCCATCGCCACGGCGGCGGCGGCGGCCTGGGGCAGCGTGTCAGGTGCTGCAAACAGCGACTCGAGCCGGCCACGCAACCATGCATCGGTGAAGTCGCTCTCCGGCGTCCACCAGCCCACGCCGGCCTGCGCCAGGGTCTCGGCGTTGCGGCGCTGTTCCTCGCGCGACCCGCCATGCGGGATCGGCACGAAGATCGCCGGGCGACCGGCGGTGAGCAGGTCGGCCGCGGTACTGGCGCCGGCACGGGTAATGATCAGGTGCGCCTGCGCCAGCTGTGCGCCCATGTCGTCGAAGAACGGACGGATGTCGGCGGCGATACCGCCATCGCGCAGGCGCGCGGCGAGGACATCGGCATCCTCGCCCTTGTACTGGAGCGACAGCTGCAGGCGACGGCGCAGCGCCTTGGGCAAGGCAAGCAGCGCAGGCGGCACGATCTCTCCGAAGATGCGCGCGCTCTGGCTGCCGCCGACCACGAGCAGCCGCAGCGGCGCATCCGCGTCGAAGCGGGGATACGCGGCGCGCGCCTCCAGGATCGACGCCCGCACCGGGTTGCCGGTCACCGTCACGCGAGTCGAATCGAACCCTTCCGTGCCGGCGATGGAGGGAAACGAGGAAGCCACGGCGCCTGCGAAACGCAGCAGCTGCCGGTTGGTCATGCTCAAGCGCGTGGCCTGTTCGTGCAGAAGCAGCGGCAGGCCCAAGCTCCTGCCGGCCAGCGCCGGCGCGAAGCTGGGATAGCCGCCGAATCCGGCTACCAAGGCCACCTTGCGGCGCTTCATGTCGGCGCGCGCCTGCAACAGCGCGCGCAGGATCGTCGCACCGGCGGCTGCCTTGCCCGCCAGTCCGCCGGCCAGGCTGCGTGCCGGCAGGACCACGTGTTCGATGCCCTGCAGTGCCTGCACGTACTGCGCGCCGCGTTGCTCGGTATACAGCACCACGGCGTGGCCACGCGCCATCAGCTCGCGCGCCAGCGCCTCGGCCGGGAACAGATGGCCTCCGGTGCCGCCGGCGGCGAGGGCGATGGTCGGAGCAGGAAGCGGTTTGTCGGTCGGCATCGGCGGATTGTCGCCGATCATCATCCGCCCGGGTCGGCGGTGCGCCTGCTCACTGCCTCGTTGTACCCCGAGCGACGCGCGCGGCGCAGGCGCCCGATGACCCAGGCGATGACCGCCAGCCCGATCCCGAGCGGCCACAGCCGGGTCGCGAACACCGTCGCCGCGAGCAGCGCACGCCAACCCGTGCCGAGCGCTTCGCCCATTTCGGCAAAGAAGCCTGGGCCGCGGTCTCGGAGCAGCGCGGCAGTATCAGGCACCGTGTTTTCGCGTACCTGCGAGGGCTCATGCAGCTCCAGCCGCAGCGTGCTGAAGGCGATCCGGTCTTCCAGCTCGCGCTGCGCGACCGTGGCCTCATCGCGGATCGCAAGCATCTGCTCACGCGCAGCGAGCGCGTCGATCTTTTCTCCGGTCCTGGCCGGCTGCGCGGCCGCGCTGCGGATCGCCTGCTGCAGCTCCTGCGCGCGCGCGAAAGCCAGCTGACGGCGCAGCAGCTCGAACTGCACATCATTGGCTTCGAAGTTGCGCGTATCCAGGAACTGCATCTGCCTGGCGATCACGCGCAGGAACGACTGGGTGCGCTCGCCTGGCACCCGAACCACCAGCGATCCCTGGGTGACGACCTCCGACAACTGCAGGCGCTTGAAATCGCCCAACGGACGTTCAAGCTGGCGGATCGTCTGCGTGCTGATGCTGTTGCGCACCACGAAACCGCCTTCGGCGGCCACAGCATCCTCGATCGCCAGGGTCGAGGCATACACGTCCTGGACCTGGAAGCTGGCATCGGCCGTGCGCACGAAGCGCCGCTGCGGACCGGTCGCGGTATTGGCGCTGGATGCGAGCTGGTCGGCGGCCACTCCCGGCTGCTGCACCTGGGCCACGGCCTTGGCTTCCTCCGCGGCGGCGGTGGCATGCGCAGAGCCCGCCTGGGCACGGCCGGCCGCGGGCATCGCCGCATCGGCGGCAACGGAAGACTCGGTTTGAGGCTGGTCGCTGCAGGCTAACAACGCGGCCAGCAAAGCTGCGGCCAGGAATACACGGGGATCGAGCCGGGCCATGCCACGTTCTCCTTGTGAAGGTGCTCCATCAACGCATCGCCGCAGCCGGCGGGGTTAGGGGGCGCCGTGGGCCGGCCCCAAAAAGGAAGGCCCGCTTGCGCGGGCCTTCCGGTGTTGCGATTGCGGCGTCGACGATCCGGATCAGAAATCCATGCCGCCCATGCCACCCATGCCGCCGCCCTGTGGCATCGCCGGCTCTTCCTTCTTCGGCGCATCGGCCACCATGGCCTCGGTGGTGATCATCAGCCCGGCGATCGAGGCTGCGTTCTGCAGTGCCGAACGCGTGACCTTGGTCGGATCCAGGATGCCGAACGCGATCATGTCGCCGTATTCGCCGGTCTGGGCGTTGTAGCCGAAGTTGTCCTTGCCGTCCTTGACCTTGTTGAGGACGACCGAAGGCTCCTCACCGGCGTTGGTGACGATCTCGCGCAGCGGCGCTTCCATCGCGCGCAGGGCGATGGCGATGCCGTGGTTCTGGTCTTCGTTGGCGCCCTTGAGCTCGCCGATGGCCTGCAGCGCGCGCACCAGCGCAACGCCGCCGCCCGGCACCACGCCTTCTTCCACCGCCGCACGCGTGGCGTGCAGGGCGTCTTCGACGCGCGCCTTCTTTTCCTTCATCTCGATCTCGGTCGAGGCACCGACCTTGATCACCGCCACGCCGCCGGCCAGCTTGGCCACGCGTTCCTGCAGCTTCTCGCGGTCGTAATCGGAAGAGGTCTCCTCGATCTGCGCCTTGATCTGCTTGATCCGGCCTTCGATGCCCGAGCTCTCGCCGGCGCCGTCGATGATGGTGGTGTTTTCCTTGCTGATCTGCACCTTCTTGGCGCGGCCCAGATCCTTGATCGTGGCCTTCTCCAGGGTCAGGCCCACTTCCTCGGAGATCACGGTGCCGCCGGTCAGGATCGCCATGTCCTCGAGCATCGCCTTGCGACGATCGCCGAAGCCCGGCGCCTTGACCGCGCATACCTTGACGATGCCGCGGATGGTGTTGACCACCAGGGTCGCCAGCGCCTCGCCTTCCACTTCCTCGGCGACGATCAGCAGCGGCTTGCCCGACTTGGCCACGCCTTCCAGCACCGGCAGCAGGTCGCGCACGTTCGAGATCTTCTTGTCGTGCAGCAGGATGAAGGGATCATCCAGCTCGGCCGACATCGACTGCTGGTTGTTGATGAAGTACGGCGACAGGTAGCCGCGGTCGAACTGCATGCCCTCGACCACATCCAGCTCGTTCTCCAGGCCCGAACCTTCCTCGACCGTGATCACGCCTTCCTTGCCGACCTTCTTCATCGCGTCGGCGATGATCGTGCCGATCGACTCGTCGCTGTTGGCCGAGATGGTGCCGACCTGGGCGATCGCCTTGTCGTCGGCGGTTGGCTTGCTGATCTTCTTGAGCTGCTCGACGGCGGCGATCACCGCCTTGTCGATGCCGCGCTTGAGGTCCATCGGGTTCATGCCCGCGGCCACGCCCTTCATGCCTTCGCGGATCAGTGCGGCGGCCAGCACGGTGGCGGTGGTGGTGCCGTCACCGGCGTTGTCGGAAGTCTTGGACGCGACTTCCTTCACCATCTGCGCGCCCATGTTCTCGAACTTGTCGGCCAGCTCGATTTCCTTGGCGACGGAGACGCCGTCCTTGGTGATCGTCGGCGCGCCATAGCTCTTCTCGAGCACGACGTTGCGGCCCTTCGGGCCGAGGGTGGCCTTGACGGCATTGGCGAGGATGTTGACGCCGCGCAGCATGCGCGCGCGGGAGTCTTCGCCGAAACGGATTTCTTTGGCAGCCATTGTTGCTAACTCCGAAGTTGTGATTCGTAGGGCGGGTTTCGACCCGCCGTCAGGAAAAGGAGATTGCGAAACGGCGGGCTTGGGCCCGCCCTACGCTCAGCCGACGATGGCGAGGATGTCGTCCTCGCGCACGATCTTGTATTCGACGCCGTCGAGCTTGTAAGCGCTGCCCGAGTACTGGCCGTAGATCACCTTGTCGCCGACCTTGACCTTCGGCGCGCGCACGCTGCCGTTGTCCAGGGCCTTGCCCTCGCCCACCGCGAGCACTTCGCCCTTGGTCGGCTTTTCCTTGGCGTTGTCGGGGATGACGATGCCGCCGGCGGTGACTTCGTCGGCTTCGATGGGCTTGACGACCACGCGGTCGTAGAGCGGCTTGAGATTCATGGCACCCTCTGCAAGTGATTGATTGGACAAAAGAAGAAGCGGAATTTTAGCAGCCGCACAGGGCGACTGCCAGAATTGCCGACACAAAGAACCCGCTAGGCGGGACGCGACTGCATATGGGGCTGCGGTCCTGGCCTTCAAGGGCCGAAATGAAAAAAGCGCGCATGGGGTCCATGCGCGCTTGGGAGATAACGCCTGTTCCTGGCCCGGCTGTCCTGGCCGTGTCCCCCCGAGACCCGACTCCTGTCGAAACCGGTCTCCAACCGGTGTGGATGCAGCATCGCCCGTGCCAATACCAAAGCGAAAGCTGGGGCAGACCCTAGGCAGCGCCTGCTAATGGTGGCCGGGGACCCCGATCGGCCCGATTGCATACCCGCATCGGATCAATACGCCCCTTGGTGACCGAAAGTAGACAATTTGTGCCTACTGTTGCTCACATAGTGACCATCGCTATCATTTGCGGCTAACCGGTCGCGCACGCGTTGTTTACTGTGGCTGCCATGACATTTGGCCAGGGAGTTGGCATGAGCTTGCAAGCCCGGATCCGGATGGCCCGCCGCCATGCGGGCCTGACCCAGACCGCTTTGGCGCTGGCCGTGGGGGTCCAGCGCAGTGCGGTCAGTCACTGGGAGTCACCACAGGGCAAGAATCCACGGATGGCGCATCTGCGTGAAATCGCCACCACCACCGGAACCCAGTTCGAATGGCTGGCCACAGGGCGCGGCCCGATGACCCTGGGCCCCGAAGTCGCGCAGTACTCGGTCGCGGCCGCGGATGCCCTGCTGGTCGACGATCCACTGGAAATGCGCCTGCTGCTGGCGTTTCGCGACGCGCCCAGCCGCGGCCGCATGGCGCTGGTGGAACTGGTGGAAGAGCTGGCGCATCAGCGCCTGGGCCGGAGTCGCGCCGCCAGGACCTCCAAGCCGTCGTCCTAGTGCCGCCGCCGGCCGCGCCCGGTGCTCGGCTACCCTAGCGGGCCCTCGATGCCCGGATCTGCCCGTGCCGGCCCTGCTCTGCCTCAGCACCTGCCCCGACGAAGCTACCGCCCGGCATATCGCCGACACGCTGGTAGGCGAGCAGCTGGCCGCCTGCGTGAACCTGCTGCCTGGCGTGCAATCGGTGTACCGGTGGCAGGGAAAGGTCGAGCGCGCCGGCGAAGTGCTCATCCTGGTCAAGACGACCCAACAGCGGTTCGCTAAGCTGCGCGAACGCCTCGTCGCGCTGCATCCGTACGAACTGCCGGAACTGATCGCGGTCGAAATCGCCGACGGATTGCCTGCCTATCTGGACTGGATCGCCGCGGAATCCGCGGCCGGATCCGGATCCCTCTCGAACTGAACACCATGTCCCTGTCGTTGCGCGCCCTGACTTCGTTGCTGTTGCTGCTGTTCGCCGTTCCGGCGCTGGCGATCGACGAGGACGATCTGCTGCCGGTGGACGAGGCCTTTGCGCTGAGTGCGCGCGCCATCGGCCCGGACCGGATCGCCCTGGACTGGACCATCGCCGAGGGGTACTACCTGTACCGACACCGGATCTCGGCGGTCCCCGCCGACGCCACCGGCCAGGCCGCGGCAATTGCCCTGCCGCGCGGCGAGGCGCACACCGATGAATTCTTCGGTCGCGTCGAAACCTTTCGCGGTGCGGTGCGCGGCACGCTCGAGCAGGTCGTGGCACCAGCGGGCAGCATCGCCCTCAAGGTCAAGTACCAGGGCTGCGCCGACCTGGGCATCTGTTATCCGCCGCAGACGCGCACCGTGACCGTGGCGCTGCCCGCGCCTTCGCAGCCGTCAAACACGGGACTGGCCTCGTTGGGCCGTGCGCTCACAGGCCAGGGCGCGGCGCCTGCTCCCGGGGTGGCCGCAACAGGCACAGACGCCATGCCGCTACCGCCCGAGCAGGCGTTTGGCTTCGAAGCGATCGCCGGCGATGGCAACACCCTGCTGCTGCGCTTCACGCCAGCGAAGGGCTACTACCTGTATCGCGATCGCAGCAGCTTCCGGCTGGAGGGCGCCGACGGCATCGCCACCGCCGGGCCCGGCTGGCCGCGGGGGGTGAGCTATCACGACGAGTATTTCGGCAACGTCATCGTCTACTTCGACCAGATCGACGTGCCGTTGCCGCTGCTGCGCGAACGCACCGACGCGGCCAAGGCGGTCCTGGTCGCAACGTTCCAGGGCTGTCAGACCGGTGGAATCTGCTATCCGCCGATGACGCGGCGGGTGGCGGTGTCGATTCCCGCCGGCAAGCTCCGATCCGAAGCCCCGATAGGAGCGACGTCAGTCGCGAGCCCTTCCCCCAAAGGCCCCAACGATGCCAACGCAGAAGTCCCCACGGTGGGAGATCAACAGGTCGCGGCTGACGTCGCTCCTACGAAAGGCGTCGCTTCCAGGGAAGGCGTCGCTCCTGCGATAGGCGTTGCTCCCACGCAAGGCGAGCCGGTGCAGGCCGAGGACCAGCGCCTGGCGGGCGCGCTGTCCGGATCCAATCGCTGGTTCGCGCTGCTCGGCTTCCTCGGGGCCGGCCTGCTGCTGGCGTTCACCCCGTGCGTGCTGCCGATGATCCCGATCCTGTCGGGCCTGATCGCAGGACGCGGCGAGCGCATCGGCGCCCTGCGCGCGTTCTGGCTGTCGCTGGTCTACGTGCTCGCCAGCGCGGTGGTGTTCACCATTGCCGGGGTGATCGCCGGGCTGGCCGGCGCCAACCTGCAGGTCGCGTTCCAGACCCCCTGGGTACTGGTGCTGTTCGCGGCGCTGTTCGTGGCGCTGTCGCTGTCGATGTTCGGCCTGTACGAATTGCAGCTGCCCGCCAGCTGGCGCTCGAAGCTGGGTGCGCTGAGCGACCACCAGCGTGGCGGCTCCTGGATGGGCGTGGCCGCGATGGGCGCACTGTCGGCGCTGATCGTCGGGCCCTGCGTGGCCCCGCCGCTGGCCGCGGCCGTGCTGTATATCGGCCAGACCCGCGACCCGGTGTTCGGCGGCGCGGCGTTGTTCATGCTCGCGCTGGGCATGGGCGCCCCGCTGCTGGCTTTCGGCATGGCGGCCGGTCGCGGCCTGCCCACGTCCGGTCCGTGGATGGTGGCGATCCAGCGCGTGTTCGGGTTCGTCTTCGTCGGACTGGCGATCTGGATGCTCTCGCGCATCCTGCCTGCGGCCGCCACCCTGGCGCTGTACGGGCTGCTGGCGCTCGCCTTCGCCGTGTGGGTCCTTTCGCTGGCCACCCCGGCACTGGGCGAGGGCCGGCGCTGGGCCTTGCGATTCGCCGGTGTCGTGTTCGGGCTGGTGGGCGCGGCCGAGCTGTTCGGTGCGATGGCGGGCGGCCACGATCCGCTGCAGCCGCTGGCCGGTGTCGTCGGCGCGCGGGACGAGCGCCAGGCGTTGCCATTCCGCAGCATCAAGTCCCTGTCCGACCTGGACCGGGAAGTGGCCGCGGCGAAAGCCGCAGGCAAGCCGCTGCTGTTCGATTTCTATGCGGACTGGTGCGTGGCCTGCAAGGAAATGGAGAAGTACACCTTCCCCACGCCCGAGGTCCATGCGGCGCTCGAGGGCTTCGTCCTGCTCAAGGCCGACGTGACCGCCAACGACGCCACCGACCAGGCGCTGATGCAGCGGCTGGGGATCATCGGCCCGCCGGCGACCCTGTTCTATGTCGATGGCGCGGAACGCCGGGAGCTGCGTCTGTTCGGGTTCGAGGACGCGCAAGCTTTCGCCCGGCGCGTGGAGCGGGCACGATGACCGGACGGTCCGCCGCCGGGCGCGGGCGAAGCGGATGAAATCCGGCACCGTGCGGATCCTGCTGGTGGCCGTGGGCGCGGGCCTGGTCGGGGTCGCCGCCAGCCTGCTCACCACTGGCCCGGGGCCACTGCTCCGGTCCGAAGTCGGGCAACGAGCGCTCCAGGGTGCGCTTTCAGTCACCGCACCGAAGCCGCCGGCGGGTGTCGCGGTCGCCAGACCCGGCACGACGATCCCCACGCTCACGCTGCAGGCGCTCAAGGGCGGGGTCGTCACCCTGCCCGGCGCTTATGCGGGGCGCCCGCTGCTGATCAACTTCTGGGCGAGCTGGTGCGGGCCATGCATCGAGGAGATGCCGGAGCTGCAGCGTTATTTCGCCGAACAGGGAAGCAACGGAGCGCAAGTGGTTGGCATCGCGCTCGACGACAAGGCCGCGGTGGACGCCTTCCTGGAACGGGTGCCGGTGCGCTATCCGATCTTGCTCGACACGGCCGGCCCCACCGACAGCAGCGTTCGCCTGGGCAATCCCAAGGGGGTGCTGCCCTACTCGGTCCTGCTTTCGGCGGACGGAAAGCTGCTGAAGCAGCGGATCGGCCCGTTTGCGCCCGGCGAAATCGACAGCTGGGCTCGGGCCATGGCGCAAACCCCCGAATGAGCGCGATCCGGCGGGTTCCCGGTGGACTAGAGCACACACTCAAACAAGCGCTTAAAATTCGGAAATGCGGCTGAATTTCGGCGAACTGGACACCATCCCCGCCTTCGTCCAGACTCGCGCCCTTCCGATCCATGGCGGCGGCGCCGGCGAGATGGCACAGATCCTGGTCCTGCATGGCCCCAACCTCAACCTGCTCGGCACCCGCGAGCCGGAGGTCTATGGTCGCCAGACCCTGGCCGAGATCGACGCAATACTGGCCGCGCGCGCGACGCGCGCCGGCCACGCGCTCAGCAGCGTCCAGGCCAACGCCGAGCACGCCCTGGTCGAGCGGATCCAGAGCGCCCGTGACGACGGCACCGCCTTCATCCTGATCAACCCGGCCGCCTTCACCCACACCTCGGTGGCGATCCGCGATGCCCTGGCGGCGGTCGCGATCCCCTTCATCGAGGTCCACCTGTCCAACCCGCACGCCCGCGAACCCTTCCGCCATACCAGCTACTTCAGCGACCTGGCCGTGGGCGTGGTCTGCGGCTTCGGCGCCAACAGCTATGTGTATGCGCTGGAAGCCGCGCTTGCGCGTCTGGACCAGCACGCCGATGCCGCGCCCGCCGGGCAGGCGCGAACCTCACCCTGACACATCCCAAGAGAGCCCCCATGGATCTGCGCAAGATCAAAAAGCTCATCGACCTGCTCGAGGAATCCAACCTCGCCGAAATCGAGATCAAGGAAGGCGAGGAATCCGTGCGCCTGGCCCGTATCCCGCAGGGCGCCGCCGCCCCCGCGCCGGTGGTGCACCATCTGGCCGCGGCGCCGGCGCCCGCCCCCGCAATGCCGATGCATTCGCCTACCGATGCGGCGACCGGCGGCCTGGGCAAGCCGGCGGCCGAGGCGGGCCTGCCCGAAGGCCATATCGTCCGCGCGCCGATGGTCGGCACCTTCTATGCCTCGCCCGCGCCGGACAAGCCGGCCTTCGTCAGCGTCGGCCAGGCGGTCAAGGCCGGCGAGACGCTGGGGATCATCGAGGCCATGAAAATGTTCAACCCGATCGAGGCCGACATCTCCGGCACGGTGCTCGCGATCCAGTGCGAGAGCGGACAGCCGGTCGAATTCGACCAGCCGCTGTTCGTGATCGGATGAGTCCTTCGACTTCGCTTCGCCACGCTCAGGACGAACGGAACTCATATGCTCGATAAAGTCGTCATCGCCAACCGCGGCGAGATCGCGCTGCGCATCCTGCGCGCCTGCCACGCGCTGGGCATCCGCACGGTCGCGGTGCATTCCACCGTGGACCGCAACCTCAAGCATGTCGCGATGGCCGACGAATCGGTCTGCATCGGGCCGGCGCCATCGAGCGAGAGCTACCTCAACATGCCGGCGATCATCGCCGCGGCGGAGGTGACCGACGCGCAGGCGATCCATCCGGGCTATGGGTTCCTGAGCGAGAACGCCGACTTCGCCGAACGCGTGGAGCAGTCGGGCTTCATCTTCATCGGGCCCAAGGCCGAAACCATCCGGCTGATGGGCGACAAGGTCGAAGCGATCCGGGCGATGAAGGAGGCCGGCGTGCCCTGCGTGCCCGGCAGCGGCGGACCGTTGGGCGACGATGCCGCCGCCAACGTCAAGATCGCGCGCGAGATCGGCTATCCGGTGATCGTCAAGGCCGCCGGCGGCGGCGGCGGACGCGGCATGCGCGTGGTCCATACCGAAGCGCACCTGGCCACGGCCATCCAGACCACCAAGACCGAAGCCAAGGCCGCGTTCGGCAATGACATGGTCTACATGGAGAAGTTCCTGGAAAATCCGCGCCACGTGGAGATCCAGGTGCTCGCCGACGGCCAGGGCGGCGCGATCCACCTGGGCGAACGCGACTGCTCGATGCAGCGCCGCCACCAGAAGGTGGTGGAAGAAGCGCCCGCGCCCGGCATCACCGCCGCACAGCGCGCGGAGATCGGCAAGGTCTGCGTGGAGGCGTGCAAGCGCATCGGCTACCGCGGCGCCGGCACGTTCGAATTCCTGTACGAGAACGGCCGCTTCTACTTCATCGAAATGAATACCCGCATCCAGGTGGAGCATCCGGTGACCGAACTGGTGACCGGGATCGACCTGGTGCGCGAGCAGCTGATGATCGCCGCAGGCGAAAAGCTCTCGATCAAGCAGAGCGAGGTAGTGCTGGAAGGCCATGCGATCGAATGCCGCATCAATGCCGAAGACCCGGAGACCTTCCTGCCCTCGCCCGGCCTGATCGCCCACTTCCACGCGCCCGGCGGCCCGGGCGTGCGCGTGGATTCGCATATCTACGAGGGTTACCGGGTCCCGCCCAACTACGATTCTATGATCGGCAAGCTGATCGTGCACGGGCCCGACCGCGACACCGCGATCGCGCGCATGCGGGTGGCGTTGAGCGAGATGGTGGTGGACGGTATCCGCACCAACATCCCCCTGCAGCAGCGGATCATGGCCGACGGCGGCTTCCAGCAGGGCGGGCAGAACATCCACTACCTCGAGAAGCGGCTGGCCGAGCGCAAGGAAAAATCGCTCTCGATCGTCTGACGACGCCCGTCGCCACGGGGCGCGCGGCGCCTGCCAGAGCGTTGCGCGTCAGACTTTGGGTACGTTGCAGCTCCCCGCCTTCCCGCCACGCCGCCATGCCCTTCCTCGAACTCAGCCTCCCGTGCACCGAAGCCGAGCAACCGCGCTACGAGCGCGCGCTGGAGGATGTAGGCGCGCTGTCGGTGACCCTGCAGGATGCGCACCTGGACGCAGCCGACGAACAGGCGATCTTCGAGCCCGGCGTGGGCGAGATCCCGCTGTGGCATGACATGCGCCTGGCGGCGTTGTTCGCCGCCGACACCGATCCGCTGATGCTGCTCGCGGCGCTAGAGAGCTTCGATCCAGAGCTCGACTGGTCGCAGGCGCGCTTCGACACCGTGGCCGACCAGGACTGGGAACGCGCCTGGCTGGACCAGTTCCAGCCGATGCGGTTCGGCGCGCGCACCTGGATCGTGCCCTGGAATCACGACCTGCCGGCCGAGGCCAGTTCGCCCGACACGGCGGTGGTACGGCTCGACCCGGGACTGGCGTTCGGCTCGGGCACCCACCCCACGACCGCGCTCTGCCTGCGCTGGCTCGACGGCCTGGCGCAGTCCGGCGAGCTGCAGGGGCGCGAGGTGCTCGACTTCGGCTGCGGCAGCGGCATCCTCGCGCTGGCGGCGCTCAAGTTGGGTGCGGCGCAGGCCACCGGCGTGGACAACGATCCGCAGGCGCTCATCGCCACGCGCGACAACGCGCAGCGCAATGGCGTCGCGCCCATGCTCCAGGCGCTTCTTCCGGACGACGCGCCACGCGCGCGCTATCCCATCGTCGTCGCCAACATCCTGGCATCTGCGCTCGATGCGCTCGCCGGCACGCTGGCCGAGCGGGTGCAGCTAGGCGGCCGGATCGCGCTGTCGGGCATTCTGCAGGGTCAGGAAGACGAACTGCTCGCGCGCTATGCGCGCTGGTTCGATGCGCTGCAGGTCGAATCCTGCGAGGACTGGGTGCGAATCGACGGAGTCCGCAATGACGTCGGGAGCGCAGCCAGCGGCGTGGTTGAATAGCCGGCATGTTCTCCAATTGTCCCTATTGCGGATTCCTGGTCGCGCTGGATGAGGCCGGCCAACCGCTGTCGCGCTGTCCCAACTGCGCACAGCGGCTGCGCGAAGACGATGCATCGACTGATGCCGCCACCACGCCGACCGCGCACGACGCCGGAACGACGACGTCCGCCCCGGCCGGTCACGTATCCGAACCCACACCGTCCGCATCGGCACCGTCTCCGGTGCTCGAACCTCCGCGCGGCAAAGCAGACGCCGCGGCTGCGGACACGCGCCGTCAACCCGGCGCGGCGGTTGACCTGCAGCCCATCGCCGTAGCGGACGAGACTGCATCGGCACGGCCCGATGCGACGCCCCCTGCCGTCGTGCCGGACGCAGCGGCGTTGGCACGACAGGATGCGGCTCCGGAAGCGATGACCCCGCAGGCGAATGCGGGCGACGATGCAGGCACGATGCAGGCGGCCGGCCCGGCCACATCCGTATCGAAGGTCCGGACGCCCGAGGGCGAAGAGGCAGCCACGCCGCTCGGTGCGAGCGCGGCCGCTGCCGACGACACATCGCCGCAACCGGCACTGCGGGCCGCACGTCCCGAGCCCCCTGCCGTGGCCGCGGCGGCGGACGTTGTACCAGCCGCAGCGGACGTGCAACCCGCGGAACCAGCGCAGGCGGGGGAACCAGGCGGCGCAGCGCCACCGCTTCCGGCACCAGAATCCGGCACGGAACCGCCATCCGCCATCGCCCCGGAGCCGAATGCGCCGTCTGCGGCGATGATGACCGACGATTCCACCGCAGGGATTGCCGACGAGTCGCCGTCAGCGAGGGCAACGGACACCTCCTCGACCGCGGCCAAAAAGACCTCGACGCCATTACTGGCTGCCGATTCCCTGGCGGCCGCCAAACCCATTGAAGGCGCGCCTCCCGCACCGCCGGACGGCGACGGGCCGGCGGTCTCTGGGAAGGGGGAAGGCGTGGCGATGTCAGCCGCAACACCCGCGGCGACGTTTCCCCAATCCACCGACGCGACCGCCGCAGCCGCACCGGCCGTGCCGCCGAAGCCGGTCCGGCGCAAACCCGGCACGACCGCTGTACCGAGCTTCGCGCGTGCCAGAGCGGGCGCGGTTGCGGTTGATCGCCGGCGGCTCGCGCTGCGTTGGTCCGCGATCGTCGCGCTGTCGTTGCTGCTGATCCTGCAGCTGGTGCTTTCCGATCGCGCGCGACTGGCCGGCGATGCGCGCTGGCGTGTAGTGCTGAAGCAACTATGCGGCGTGTTGCAGTGCACGCTACCGGCCTGGCACGAACCGCGGGCATTCCGCGTGATCGAACGCGACATCACCCTGCGCAGGCCAGGCGTGCTGCGCGTGAGCGCACGCATCCGCAACGATGCGCGCTGGCCCCAGCCTTGGCCGGCGCTGCAGTTGACGCTGTCCGACGCAAACGGACGCGATGTCGCCACCCGGGTCTTTACCCCGAGCGAATACCTGGGCGGCGCGCCAACGCAATCCGAGCTCGGCAGCGGACAGAGTGCGGCACTCTCGATGGAGATCGTCGAGCCCGGTCCACAGGCGGTCGCATTCACCTTCGATTTTCACTAACCACCGCACGCATCGCGGCGTGCGCGGCGATGGCAAGCGCGCAAGCGGCGCGCTAGACTGTGCCCCCGCCGGCAACCCGGCGGTGTTCGTTCCTCCGGGGGGCCGCGTTGAACGCCGACCGCATCGACAGCAAGATTTCGCGCACGCCGCTGCGCGAGCACGTCGCGAATTCGGTGCGTCGCTACATCGGCGACCTCAACGGCAGCGGTACCGACAACCTCTATGAGATCGCCCTGCGCGAACTCGAGATCCCGCTGTTTGCAGAAGTGCTCGAACACTGCGACGGCAACCAGAGCCGCGCTGCGGCCATGCTCGGCATCCACCGCGCCACGCTGCGCAAGAAGCTCAAGGAATACGGTCTGTCTTCGTAGACGCCGACCTCCATATCGGCTTGTGCGGGGATCGCTCGCGGCGCCGCGTCACCTATAATTCCGCGACCTCTCGCTGCCCCGCTCCTCATGCCGCAAATCCCCGCCTCCGGCGACCCGGTGAAGATCCGCCGCGCCCTGCTGTCCGTGTCCGACAAGAACGGGCTGATCGAATTCGCCAGGGCGCTGGCCGCGCGCGGCGTGGAACTGCTGTCCACCGGCGGTACGGCGAAGGCGCTACGCGAGGCCGGCCTGGCGGTTCGGGATGTCAGCGAAGCCACCGGTTTCCCGGAAATGATGGATGGCCGGGTCAAGACGCTGCACCCGGTAGTGCACGGCGGTCTGCTGGGCCGCGCCGGCATCGACGAAGACGTGATGGCGCAGCACGGGATCGAGAACATCGACCTGCTCGTGCTCAATCTGTATCCCTTCGTCAAGGTATCGATGGACCCGGCGAGCAGCTTCGACCAGGTCATCGAGAACATCGACATCGGCGGTCCGGCGATGCTGCGCTCGGCGGCGAAGAATTTCGCACGTGTCGCGGTGGCGACCGATCCATCGCAGTACGCCGGCATCGTCGCCGAGTTGCAGGCCAATGACGGCGCGCTTTCGGCGCGCACCCGTTTCGACCTGTCGGTGGCCGCGTTCAACAACGTCGCCTACTACGACGCCTGCATCAGCAACTATCTGTCCTCGTTGCAGGAGGACGGCAAGCAGACGCTGTTCCCGGCGCAGAACAACAGCAACTTCGTCAAGGTGATGGATCTGCGCTACGGCGAGAACCCGCACCAGCAGGGCGCGTTCTACCGCGACCTGTGGCCGGTGCCGGGCACGCTGGCCACCTTCACCCAGCTGCAGGGCAAGGAGCTGAGCTTCAACAACCTGGCCGACGCCGACGCAGCCTGGGAGTGCGTGCGCCAGTTCCAGCGCGCGGCCTGCGTGATCGTCAAGCACGCCAACCCCTGCGGCGTGGCCGAAGGCGCGGCCTGCGGCGACGCGTACGAACTGGCTTATGCCACCGATCCGACCAGCGCCTTCGGCGGCATCATCGCCTTCAATACGAAACTGGACGCGGCCACCGCGAAGACGATCCTGGACCGCCAGTTCGTGGAGGTCCTGATCGCGCCCGAGTACGACGACGGCGCGCTGGAGATCGCCAGGAAGAAGGCCAATGTGCGGGTGCTGCGCATCCCCCACGGCGAGGGCCGCAACAACATCGACGTCAGGCGCGTGGGGTCCGGGCTGCTGATGCAGACCAGCGATATCCGCGAAGTCGCCCGCGAAGAACTGAAGGTGGTCACGCGGCTTGCGCCCACCCCCGCGCAGCTCGACGACCTGCTGTTCGCCTGGCGGGTGGCCAAATACGTCAAGTCCAATGCGATCGTCTACGCGAAGGATCATCGCACCATCGGCATCGGCGCCGGCCAGATGAGCCGCGTCATCTCTGCGAAGATCGCGGCACTCAAGGCCGAAGAAGCGGGCCTGGTCGTTCCCGGCTCGGTCATGGCCAGCGACGCATTCTTTCCGTTCCGCGACGGCATCGATGCCGCCGCTGCTGCGGGAATCAAGGCGGTGATCCAGCCGGGCGGATCGATGCGCGACAACGAGGTGATCGCCGCCGCCGACGAACATGGCCTGGCCATGGTCTTCACCGGCGTGCGCCACTTCCGGCATTAGGCAAGGGCCAGGCGACACCATGTGGATCCGCAGCGAAACCGGAGCCGACCACGCCGCGATCCGCGCCGTCGTGGACGCCGCGTTCGCGCAAGCGCCCTATGCGTCCGGTACCGAATCGCGCATCGTCGAAGCGCTGCGGCGCGAAGACGCGTTGAGCATTTCGCTGGTGGCCGACATCGACGGCCGCGTCGCAGGCCATGTGGCCATCTCGCCCGTCTCCATCGCAGGCACAACCGGCTGGCACGGCCTTGGCCCGGTCGCGGTCGCCCCGGCCGAGCAGGGACATGGCATCGGTTCCGCATTGGTGCAGGCAGCGCTCTCCGAATTGCGCACTGCCGGCAGTCTGGGCTGCGTAGTGCTCGGCGAACCCGGCTATTACGCCCGCTTCGGCTTCGATGCGGTCGAAGGGCTGTCGTACCCCGATGCGCCGCCGGGATACTTCATGGCGCTTGTGTTCGGCGAAACCGTGCCGCGCGGCGTCGTGTCCTATCACCCCGCATTCTCCCTTGCCAATGGCTGACCTCGTCCTTCGCGCAGCCCTGCCCGGCGACTTCGCGCGCATCGTCGCGCTCAACGACGCCGAAGTGACCGCCACCAGCGCGATGGACGTGGCGCGCCTGGGCCTGCTCGATGCGCTCGCCGCGTACCACAGGGTCGTCGAGCTGGAAGGCCTGGTCGTCGCGTTCCTGCTCGCGATGGACGATGGCGCGGCCTACGACAACGACAATTTCCGCTGGTTCGCCGCCCGCTATCCGCGCTTTCTCTATGTCGACCGGATCGTGGTCGACGCCGGCCACGCCGGCCTCGGCCTCGGTAGCCGGCTGTATCGCGACCTGTTCGAGCACGCGCGCCGTGCCGGCATCGGCACGGTCGTGTGCGAATACAATCTCGAGCCGCCCAATCCCGCGTCGGCGGCCTTCCACGCACGCTTCGGCTTCAATGAGGTCGGCACACGCCGGCTCGCCGATGGCAGCAAGCGCGTCTCGATGCAGGCCGCAAGCGTCCCGCCCCACGGATCGACAGGAACACTGCCATGAAACTGCTGGTCATCGGCTCGGGCGGTCGTGAACATGCGCTGGCCTGGAAGCTGGCGCAGTCGCCGCGGGTGACCGAAGTGCTGGTCGCGCCCGGCAACGCCGGGACCGCGCGCGAGGACAAGTGCCGCAACATCGACATCAAGGCCACCGACATCGATGGCTTGCTGGACCTGGCCCGGCGCGAAGAGGTGGCCCTGACCGTGGTCGGGCCCGAGCAACCCCTGGTGGTCGGCGTGGTCGACATGTTCCGCGCCGCCGGGCACCGCATTTTCGGCCCGACCGCGGCGGCCGCGCAGCTGGAAGGCAGCAAGGCGTTCGCGAAGGATTTCCTGGCGCGGCACGGCATTCCCACCGCGTTCTACGCCGTGCACACCGATGTCGACCAGGCGCTCGCCTACATTCGCGACAAGGGCGCGCCGATCGTGATCAAGGCCGACGGCCTGGCCGCGGGCAAGGGCGTGATCGTGGCGACCACACTGGCCGAGGCCGAAGCGGCGGTGCGCGACATGCTCGAGGGCAACGCCTTCGGCGAGGCCGGCGCGCGGGTGGTGATCGAGGAGTTTCTCGAAGGCGAGGAAGCCAGCTTCATCTCCATGGTCGACGGCCGTACCGCGCTGCCGATGGCGACCAGCCAGGACCACAAGCGCGTCGGCGACGGCGACACCGGCCCCAACACCGGCGGCATGGGCGCGTATTCGCCCGCACCGGTGGTCACGCCCGAGGTACATGCACGGGTACTGCGCGAAGTGGTGGAACCCACCGTGCGCGGCATGGCCGCCGACGGCATCCCGTTCACCGGGTTCCTGTATGCGGGGCTGATGATCGACGCCAGCGGCGCGCCCAAGGTGATCGAATTCAACGTGCGCTTCGGCGATCCGGAAACGCAGCCGGTCATGCTGCGCCTGCGCAGCGACCTGGTGGAACTGGTGGAAGCTGCGATCGACGGCGCGCTGGCGGGGGTCGAAACGCATTGGGATCCGCGCCCTTCGCTGGGCGTGGTGATGGCGGCCGAAGGTTATCCCGGTACTCCGCGCATCGGCGATGCGATCAACAGCCTCGACGTGCCCGACGTGAACGACACCAAGGTGTTCCACGCCGGCACCCGGCTCGAAGACGGCAATGCGGTCACCGCCGGCGGTCGCGTACTGTGCGTGTGCGCGCTCGGCAACAGCGTCGAGGACGCCCAACGCAAGGCCTATGCCGAAGTTTCGGGCATTTCCTGGCACGGCGAATTCCACCGCCATGACATCGGCTGGCGGGCGATCGAACGCGAGCGCAGATCGGCTACATAAGCCGTCGCCCACGGACGACCGGGCCTTGGACATTCGCTTTCGCCGATCGTGGGCGACAAGCGGATCGAGCACCGGAACCACGGGACAGGACTGGGGCGCGAACCAATGCGCTGGTGATTGGCGTCGGCGCGTCCGGCCAGATGCCCTCGGGCGTCAGGATTCGAGGTCGTTGTCGAATGGACGCCGTTCCGCTGCACGTGTCCGACAGGGCGCACTAATATGAAGCGCCGACCCGGGCGCAGGATCTTCGATCGTTCGCGCGCGCCCGGTGTTGCCCCTGCCCCCCCACGGAGAACTGGCTATGAGCACGATCACCACCCAAGACGGCGTCGATATCTTCTACAAGGACTGGGGCCCCAGGACCGCCCAGCCGATCGTCTTCCACCACGGCTGGCCGCTCTCGAGCGACGACTGGGATACCCAGATGCTGTTTTTCCTCGAGCAGGGCTACCGGGTCATCGCCCACGACCGGCGCGGGCATGGGCGCTCCAGCCAGGTCAGCGATGGTCACGACGTGGATCACTACGCTGCCGACGCCGCGGCCGTCATGGAACATCTCGACCTGCGCAACGCAGTGCATATCGGCCATTCCACGGGCGGTGGCGAGGTCGCGCGGTACGTCGCGCGCGATGGCAAGGGTCGTGTTGCCAAGGCGGTCCTGATCAGTGCCGTGCCGCCGATCATGGTCAAGACCGATGCCAACCCCGGTGGTCTGCCGATCGAGGTGTTCGATGGCCTGCGGGCCGCGCTCGCCGCCAATCGCGCGCAGTTCTTCCGCGATCTTCCCAGCGGCCCCTTCTACGGCTTCAACCGTCCTGGTGCCAAGGTCGACGAGGGCGTCATCGCCAACTGGTGGCGGCAAGGCATGAACGGAAGCGCGAAGGCGCATTACGAGGGCATCAAGGCCTTCTCCGAAACCGACTTCACCGAGGACCTCAAGGCGATCGACGTGCCCACCCTGGTCATGCACGGCGATGACGACCAGATCGTGCCCATCGCCGATTCCAGCCTGCTTTCGGTCAAGCTGCTGAAGAACGGCACGCTCAAGGTCTACGAAGGCTATTCCCACGGCATGTGCACCACCAATGCTGACGTGATCAACCCGGACCTGCTCGCCTTCATCAAGAGCTGAGTCTGCCCGCGCATGCCCGGCGCGAAGCCCTGGGAGGGTGCTTCGCAAGCAGTACGCGGGGCAAGGCGTGCGGCGCCCGCAGCGGCGGCGGTCCTGGAGTGATATCTGGAGACGGTCGCCGGAGCCAGGGCGGTCGCCGCTCGCCTGCCCGACTCGCTGCGCGGCCCGCACGCCGGTGCAATGGCGCGACGCGCAGGAAGCAAAGGGGCGGTCACCAACGACCCGAAGGATTGATCTGGGTCAATCCCCCGCACGCTCGATCTGGCGACAGTGGCGCATCTGTCCGTGAGGAAGATCGCATGCCTCCCAAAGACCTCGTGGTGTTCATCGAGCCGCACCGCGGTGACAGCCAACGCCTCGCATACGCCGTGGCGCTGGCCAAGCGCTGGCAGGCGCACCTGATCGCAACGTTCGTCACCCAGCCGCTGGCGCTCAACCCGCACGCGGCGTTTGCGGTCGGAGCCGCACTGTCCACCATGCTGGCCGACTATCGGGACGACGCGGCGGCCGCACAGGCCAGAGCGCGTTCCGAGTTCGATCATCTGGTGGGGCAGCGCAGCTTTACCGGCGAATGGCGCGTCTCCGATGACGAGACCGGTGAGGCCTTGATGCTGCACGCGCGGCACGCAAGCCTCGCCATCCTAGGTCCGCCCGCCCGCCGGAACACGCAGACGACGGCGCTTGGCCTCGCCGAGCGCATGATTTTTGCTTCGGGACGTCCCTGCCTGCTGGTGCCCGATTCATGGTCGCCCGAGCGGATCGCCAGCCGCATCGTCGTGGGCTGGAACGGGGGTCGCGAAGCCACCCGCGCCATCGCCGATGCAATGCCGCTGCTGACCGCGGCCGAAGCGGTACACCTGGTCGTCGTGCCCGACACCCGGATCCAGGCGCTGTACGGGGAGGACCCGGGCGCGGACATGGCCGCGCACCTGGCACGGCAGGGCGCGTCCGTGGTGCTCGAACAACGCCGGGGCGAAGACGCCGGCGCGGTGCTGCTGGAGCGCTGCGAGGCGATCGACGCCGACATGCTGGTGGTTGGCGCGATGGGCCGATCGCGGATCAGCGAATTCATCCTCGGCGGCGCGACACGCACCATCCTGGAGCGGGCCGGCCTGCCGGTGCTGCTCTCGCGCTAAGCACCCCGGTCCCGGATCTTTGCCGCAGGCACGGGACGAGGCTGCACACCCAGCCTGGCCAGCTGTCTCCGTGGGTAGTTGCGGCCTGAAAAGACAACGGGCTATTGATCTGCCGGCCTGCTACGGGCCGTTCGCAAAGCCATGCGCCCCAGGCATCTTCTCAATCAACCAGTCAGTACTCCGAGGCGCTGTCGTCCCGCGGTCGGCAGCTGCGTCCGTTTTTCTTTCGGCTTGATGTAACCATTCGTCCCCTCGCGCGAAGTCTCCTGATGCGAGCGGCGCCCGGACTGCCATACGCGGTTCGTCGGCCTCGCTACTACCCATTCCCAGGAGAACTTCCATGACGACCCGTTTCCGGTCCGCGGTTCCCGCCTTGGCCCTCGTTGCTGCGCCGGGTTTGGCCCGGCGTCCGGTCGGGGTGTCGCTGGACCATCTGGTTGCGCGTCGTGTGCGTGCCTAGGCACGCGCGCGCTTGGTGATCGCATCGGACCGTCGCATCATGGCCGAGATCCTTCCCTTCCCGAAACCGGAGCAGGCGACTCCCATGCCCCTGCGCAGCGTATCGGCTACCCCCGCGGGCCCGTCCGGGCAGACGCGGGACAGCGGGGAAGCCTGGGGCGCGTGGATGGTCAGCGCCCAGGACGGCGATCGCGACGCGTACCACGCGCTGCTGGTCGGGATCACGCCCTACCTGCGCGCCATCGCCCAGCGCTACCTCGGTCGCGGCGACGATGCGGAAGATGCGGTGCAGGAAATCCTGCTGGTCGTGCATGACATCCGCCACACCTACGAGCGCGGGCGTCCGTTCAAGCCGTGGCTGAGCACGATCGCGACGCGCCGCTGCATCGACCTGCTGCGGCGCCGCGCGCGCCGGTTCCAACACGAATTCACCACGGACGAGGATCTGGATCATCTGCAGGAAGCCGCGTCGACGCCGGACGAAACCACCGCGCGCCTGCACGACGCGCGCAGCGTGCGCGATGCGGTCGCCGGCCTGTCGCCGAAACAGCAGGAAGCGATCCGCCTCGTGCACCTGGGCGAGATGTCGCTGGGCGAGGCTTCGGCGCAGAGCCGGCAGAGCGTCGGATCCTTGAAAGTGGCTTGCCATCGGGCGCTGAAGACGTTGCAGCGGACCCTCGGCAGCAAGGGGGCAGGACCATGACTGATACCAACATCCTGATCGAACAGCTGGCAGCGCGCGCCAAACCCGTGCGGCCGCTCGCGTCGCCGATGCGGCGCACGGCGTTGTGGATCGCGATGGCGAGTGCCATCGTCGCGCTGATCGCCGCCGCCATCGGCCTGCGTCCGGGGCTGGCCGCCGAGCTCGCCGCCGCGCCGGCGCTGATCGAATGGGTCGCCAGCGTGCTGACCGGGATTCTCGCCGCCTATGCCGTGTTCCAGATCAGCGTGCCTGGCCGTTCGCCGGCCTGGGCCTGGCTGCCGGTGCCGACCCTGCTGTTGTGGCTCAGCGGGCTGGGCTGGGGCTGCCTGCGCGATCTCGCCCGCATCGGCAGCGACGCCTTCCTCTTCCAGCTCAGCAGCTGGCATTGCGCCCTGGCGATCACCATGACCGGCGTGCCGCTGGGCCTGGTGCTGCTGCTGATGGTGCGCCATGCCGGCGTGGTCCGGCCCAGGGCGACCGCGATGCTGGCGGCGCTGAGCGCCGCGGCGCTGTCGGCCGCGGGCGTCACCCTCATTCACGGCCACGAGAGCGCACTGATGGTGCTGGTCTGGCACCTGGGCGCAGTGGCGCTGCTGTCGCTGCTGTGCCTGCTGTTCGGCCGCCCGCTGTTCTCGTGGATCGGGCACGCGCGGCGCTGATCTGTTTTTGTCCGCTGCCCGAAGGAAGTAAGTCGTCACTCCAGCGGAAGCTGGAGTCCACACCGACCTCGTTCCTGAAATCGCAATATCAATGGATTGCGGCTGACCAGCCTCGCTGTTGCAAAGCGCTTCGCTGGAATGACGAAAGTCCTCCACTTTCCTACGAAGGAAACGCATGTCCCGTTCGAGAACCCGCCTGATCTTCGCCGTCGTGCTGGTCGTTGCCGCTTTCGCGCTGTGGCGCAGCGGGCTGCTGGGCGAGCTCAGCCTGGAAGCGCTGAAGGCGCGGCAGGATTCGCTGCAGGCGTGGACGGCGGCCAATCCGTGGTATGCAGCCGGCGCATTCTTCGTGTTGTATGTCGTGGTGACCGGCTTGTCGCTCCCGGGCGCGGCCGTGCTCACGCTCGCCGGTGGCGCGCTGTTCGGCCTGCTCGAAGGCACACTGCTGGCCTCGTTCGCCAGTTCGATCGGCGCCACGCTCGCCTTCCTCGCCTCGCGCTTCGTGTTCCGCGACGCGCTGCGCGACAAGTACGGCGAGCGCCTGCGCACCTTCGACGAGGGCATCGCGCGCAACGGCGCGTACTACCTGTTCACCCTGCGCCTGGTGCCGGTGTTCCCGTTCTTCGTGATCAACCTGCTGGCGGGGTTGACGGCGCTGAAGACGCGAACCTTCTACTGGGTCAGCCAGGTCGGCATGCTGCCCGGCACCATCGCCTACGTGTATGCCGGCACCCAGCTGGCGCGCATCCGCGAGCCGTCCGACATCCTGTCGCCGGGGCTGATCGGCGCGTTCGCGCTGCTGGGCTTCCTGCCGCTGATCATGCGCGGGTTTACGCGCTGGCTGGCGGCGCGGCGCGTGTACCGCGGGCACACGCGCCCGCGCCGCTTCGACTACAACCTGATCGTCATCGGCGCCGGATCGGCCGGGCTGGTGTCGGCCTACATCGCCGCGACCGCGCGCGCCAAGGTGGCGTTGATCGAGCGCGACCGCATGGGCGGCGACTGCCTCAACACCGGCTGCGTGCCGTCGAAGGCGCTGTTGCGCAGCGCGCGGCTGATGGCCGATGCGCGCAACGCCGGGCGCTACGGCATCGCCAGGGTCGATGTCCAGATGGACTTCGCCCAGGTCATGGCGCGCGTGCACGAGGTCATCCGCAAGATCGAGCCGCACGACTCGGTGGAGCGCTACACAAACCTTGGCGTCGAGGTCATCACCGGCGAGGCGCGGATCGTGTCGCCGTGGGAAGTCGAAGTCGGCGGCAAGCGCCTGAGCGCGCGCAGCCTGATCATCGCCACGGGCGCGCGACCGCTGGTTCCCAGCATCCCCGGTCTCGATAGCGTCGCGTACCTCACTTCGGAGAACCTGTGGGAGTTGCGGGCGTTGCCAAAGCGCCTGCTCGTGCTCGGCGGCGGCCCGATCGGCTGTGAGCTGAGCCAGGCCTTCGCGCGCCTGGGCAGCGAGGTGACCCAGGTGGAAATGGCGCCGCGCCTGCTGCCGCGCGAGGACGCCGACGCCGCGGCCGAGGTCGCGTCGCGCTTTCGCGCCGAAGGCGTACGGGTGATGACCGGCTGCAAGGCGCTGCGGGTCGAGCGCGACGGCGAGGGCGATTGCCTGGTCTGCGCGAAAGACGGCGAGGAAGTCGCCCTGCCCTTCGACCGCCTGCTGCTGGCGCTGGGCCGCAAGGCGAACGTGGAAGGCTTCGGCCTGCAGGAGCTCGGCGTCGAGATCCGGAAGAACGGCACGGTGGAAGCCGACCCGTTTTTGCAGACCAGCTTCCCCAACATCCTGGTGGCCGGCGATGTCACCGGCCCCTACCAGTTCACCCACGTCTGCGCACACCAGGCGTGGTACGCCTCGATCAACGCGCTGCTGTCACCACTGTGGCGCTTCAAGGCCGACTACCGCGTGATCCCGTGGGCGACGTTCACCGATCCGGAAGTGGCGCGCGTGGGCCTGTCGGAAGACGAGGCCAGGGCGCAGGGCATCGCAGTGGAAGTGACCAGATACGGACTGGACGATCTCGACCGCGCGATCGCCGATTCGGCGGACCACGGCTTCGTCAAGGTGCTCACGCCGCCGGGCAAGGATCGCATCCTCGGCGCGACCATCGTCGGCGAACACGCCGGCGACCTGCTCGCCGAGTTCGTGCTGGCGATGAAGCACGGCCTGGGCCTCAACAAGCTGCTCGGCACGATCCACATCTATCCCACGCTAAGCGAGGCCAACAAGTACGCCGCCGGCGCGTGGAAGCGCGCGAACGCACCGCAGGGCCTGCTGCAATTCGCCGCGCGTTACTTCGCGTGGCGACGGGGCTGATCGCATGGCACTGATCCTGCTCGTGCTGGTCACCCTGGTGCTCGCCGCCGCCAACGGCGCGAACGACAACATCAAGGGCGCGGCGACCCTCGTCGGCTCAGGGATCGTGGGTCATCGCGGCGCCATCGCGTTCGCCACGCTCGCCACCGCGGTGGGCGGCGTGGCGTCGATCTACCTGGCCAATGGCCTGCTGATGGCGTTCAGCGGCAAGGACATCGTGCCGGATGAGATCACCGCCTCGCTCCCGTTCCTGCTTGCGGTCGCGAGCGGTGCGGCGATGACCGTGTGGCTGGCGACGTGGACCGGCATGCCCGTCTCCACCACCCACGCCCTGCTCGGCGGCTTGCTGGGCGCCGGTGTCGCCGTGGTGCCACAACAGGTCGGCTGGGTAGTCGCCACGAAGGCGATGCTGCTACCGCTGCTGATTTCGCCGCTGCTGGCCTTGCTGCTGGCGCTGGTGCTGGTGCCGGCGGTGCGACACCTGCGGGCGCGGCCGGCGCAAAACGATCCCTGCGTGTGCGCCGACATCCAGATGGTGACCGACAGCCCGGCGCTGGCCGCCGCGCGCACCACGATCACCTTCGCCACCGCGGGCGCTAGGGCATGCGCGCCAGCGCCCGGCCGGGCGATCGCCTCGCTTCCGGTTCGTGTGTGGCTGGACCGCGCGCACCTGGGCAGCGCGGCTGCGGTCAGTTTCGCGCGCGGTTTGAACGACACGCCGAAGATCGCGGCGCTGATGGTCGCTGGCGGCGGCGGACTGGGGATCGGGACGGCCTCGATCACCGTGGTGACGGCCATGGCGCTGGGCGGCCTGCTGGCGTCGCGCCGGGTGTCAGACACTCTCGCGCATAAGGTGACCCGGATGGATGCCGGCGAAGGCCTCAGCGGCAACCTGGTCACGACCGCCCTGGTCATGGGCGCATCGCGCTTCGGCCTGCCCGTATCGACCACGCACGTGAGCACCGGCGCGCTGTTCGGCATCGCCGCGGGCAACGGCAGCGGCCACGCCGAGGTGATCCGCCGGATCCTGCTGGCCTGGTGCGTCACATTGCCGCTTGCGAGCGTGCTCGCCTTCGGCTTCGGACTCCTTCTGCGTTGATTTCCTGGTGACCCAATGAACCTGCACACCATTCACGATGATGTCCGCCACTACTACGGCGACGTGCTCCAGTCCACGCGCGACCTGCGCACCGGCGCCTGCTGTCCGGCGGAGGCCATGCCGGCGGCGCTGCGTGCACTGCTCGAGGATGTGCATCCGGAAGTGAAGGACCGTTTCTACGGCTGCGGCTCGCCGCTGCCGCCGGCGCTGGAAGGCCGGACCGTGCTGGATCTGGGCTGCGGCACCGGGCGCGACGTCTACCTGCTGTCGCGCCTGGTGGGCGAACCCGGCAGCGTCATCGGTGTCGACATGACGCCGGAACAACTGCAGGTCGCCACCCGCCACCAGGCGTGGCACGCGCAGCGCTACGGCCATGCGCAATCCAACGTGCGCTTCGTCGAGGGCTACATCGAGCGGCTCGCGGACTGCGGCATCGCCGACGCCAGCGTCGACGTGGTCGTGTCCAACTGCGTGCTCAACCTGTCGCCCGAGAAGGAACATGTATTCGCGGAGATCTTCCGCGTGCTCAAGCCCGGCGGCGAACTGTATTTCTCCGATGTGTTCGCCGACCGCCGCATCCCCGACGCGTTGCGCAGCGATCCGGTCCTGCTGGGCGAATGCCTGGCCGGAGCGCTGTACGTCGAGGACTTCCGCCGCATGCTCGATCGACTGGGTTGCGCCGACGCGCGCTGCGTCAGCCAGTCGCCGATCCCGCTGCTCGACCCGCAGATCGAGGCCCGGATCGGCATGGTCGGATTCCGCTCGATGACGATGCGCGCGTTCCGCCTGCCGCTGGAGGATCGCTGCGAGGATTACGGCCAGCTCGCCACCTATCGCGGCAGCATCGCGGGCCTGCCGCACGCCTTCGTGCTCGACGACCACCATCGCTTCGAGACAGGAAAACCCATGCTGGTGTGCGGCAACACTTTCGACATGCTGGCGCAGTCGCGCTACGCGGCGCACTTCGACCTGCATGGGGACAAGCGCGTCCATTTCGGCCTGTTCGATTGCGGTACCGGGCCGACGACTGCGACCGCCGCCGCCGGCGCCTGCTGCTGAAGTCCATGAGCCCGAGTCTCGCCATCGTCGTCCCTGCCGGTCCCGGCGATCGCGCCTGGGAGGGCTTGCTGCCGCAGCTGGCCGCTGCGCGGCCGCGCGAGGTCATGCTCGTGCTGGCGCAAGGCGATGACGAGGTCATGGGCGCGTTGCCGGCAAACGTCACCGTGATCCGCTCCGCCGCCGGGCGCGCTCGCCAGCTCAACGCCGGCGCAGCCCGAATGAATGCGGACTGGCTGTGGTTCCTGCACGCCGATTCCCGGATCGTGGCTTCGACCCTCGACGCCTTGCATCGCTTCGTCGAAGCCGACGAAACCGCTATCGGCTACTTCGACCTGCGCTTCCTGCACGATGGTCCGCGCCTGATGTTCCTCAACGCGTTGGGAGCGCATATGCGCAGCCGCCTGCTCGGGCTGCCGTTCGGCGACCAGGGCCTGCTGATGCCGCGGCGCGTGTACGACGCCATCGGCGGCTTCGACGAGCATGTCGGCGCAGGCGAGGACCACGCTGCGATCTGGGCGGCACGCGCGCTCGACATTCCGCTGCGCGCGTTGCGCGCGCCGGTCTACACCAGTGCGCGCAAGTACGCGCAACGCGGCTGGTGGGCCACCACGCGCGACCACGTGCGCGCGACTGCGCAGCAGGCGCGGCGTTTCTCCCGTCCGGAGCAGGTGTCATGAGCTGCGGCATTGCCATCTTCGTCAAGACGCCGTCGCTGTCGCCGGTGAAGACGCGGCTGTGGCCGGGGATCGGGCGTCGTCGCGCGGAGGCGCTGTACCTGTCGTCGGCACAAGCCGTGGCCTCGGTGGCGATGCAGACGCGCGACCAGGGCGGTATCGAGCCGTACTGGGCGGTGGCGGAAGACGCCGCGCTTACTGTCGAGGCATGGACCGACCTGCCGCAGCTGCCGCAAGGCATCGGTTCCCTGGGCGAGCGCATGGCGCAGGTCTACGCGCGGCTGCGTCAAGCCCATCACGCGGCGATCCTGATCGGCGCCGATGCGCCGCAGCTGACCGCGCACGCACTGCAGCGGGCGGCAGTTTGGTTGTCCGGCGTCGAGTCGCGCCTGGCGATCGGCCGCGCCGCCGACGGCGGCTTCTGGCTGTTCGGCGGCAACGCGTCGCTGCACGACGACGCGTGGACCGGCGTGCGCTACAGCGCGCCGGATACCGCGGCGCAGTTCATGCACGCCATGCACGGAACCGGCGCCTGGCTCGAACTGGAAACGCTGCACGACCTCGACACCGTGGACGACCTCCCCCACGTGCGCACCGGCCTGGCGGCACTCGCCGCGCCGACCCCGGCGCAACTGCGGCTGATAGGCGAACTCGAGGCGCTGTCCGACATCGCGGAGGCCAGCACATGAACGCCTGGTGGCTCGCGCATGCCGGCCCCACCAGGTTGCTGGTCGTCGCCGCCCTGCTGCTGGCGCTGCTGTTGTGTCAGCGCGCGTGGCCCACGCGCGGCGAAGCGCCGGTACGCGGGCGGCGCTGGCGCAACCTCGGCCTGGCGGCGGTGTCGACGCTGCTTGTCTACCTGATCCTGCCGCTCACCGCGGTGACGTTCGCCTGGCAGATGACGAGTCGCGGCATCGGCCTGCTGGCCATGGTCGATATGCCCGCGGCGCTGGAATTCGCGGTCGCGATCGTGGCCCTGGATCTGGCGATCTACTGGCAGCACCGCTGGTTCCACGTGGTGCCGCCGCTGTGGCGCATCCATCGCGTCCATCACAGCGACCTGCAGTTCGAGGTGACGCTGGGCCTGCGCTTCCACCCGGCGGAGATACTGCTGTCGATGCTCTACAAGTTTGCCGTCATCGCCGCGCTCGGGCCGTCCGTGGCTGCGGTGGCGGTGTACGAAATCCTGCTCGCCGGGTTCGCGCTGCTGACCCACGCCGACATCGCCATCCCGCATGCCTGGGACCGGCAGCTGCGGCGCGTGCTGGTGACGCCGGACTGGCACCGCGTGCACCACTCGGTGCACCGGGACGAGACCGACAGCAACTACGGCAACATCCTCTCGCTGTGGGACCGGCTGTTCTGCTCGCGCGTCGAACAGCCGCGCGACGGCCACCGCGGCATGACGATCGGCCTCGACCAGTTCCGCGACTCGCAGGAGCAGACGCTGATCGCGCTGCTGCGGCAGCCGCTGGCCCGCGACACCCGCCTTCCCGCCCACCGGCAATAGACCCCCATGCACGACACCTGGCCCCTGCTGAAAGACAGCGACTTCCCCGAGATCGAGCGCGGCGCGGTCACCACGCTGCAGCTCAACCTCGGCTACCGCTGCAACCTGAGCTGCATCCACTGCCACGTCAACGCGAGCCCGCGCCGGACCGAGGCCATGGACCAGGCCACGATGCAGCTGGCGCTCACCGTGGCCGAACGCCTGCAGGTCCAGAACCTCGACCTCACCGGCGGCTCGCCGGAAATGAACCCGCGGTTCCGCTGGCTGGTCGAGCAGGCGAAATCCGCGGGCCTGCACGTGATGGACCGGCTCAACCCGACCATCATGGAAGAGCCCGGCTACGACTGGGTCGGCGGCTTCCTCGCACGCCATAAAGTCGAAGTCGTCGCATCGCTGCCCTGCTACAGCCAGGACAACGTCGATGAGCAACGCGGCGACGGCGTATTCGAAAGTTCGATCCGCGCGCTGCGGACACTCAACGCGCTCGGCTACGGCCAGCCCGGCAGCCCGCTGCAGCTCAACCTGGTCTACAACCCCAACGGCGCATTCCTGCCGCCGGCCCAGGACGCGCTGGAGCGCGACTACCACCGCCTGCTCGGCGAGAATTTCGGCATCGTCTTCCACCGCCTGTACGCGCTGGCGAACATGCCGATCCAGCGCTTCGGTTCCTGGCTGCTGTCCAAGGGCCAGTTCCAGGGCTACATGGACACGCTGCGCAACGCGCATCGCGAGGAAAACCTGGCGTCGGTCATGTGTCGCTCGACCCTGAGCGTGGGCTACGACGGCCAGCTCTACGACTGCGACTTCAACCAGATGTTCAAGCTGCCGCTGGCCGGGCGCGAGCAACCGACCCACCTGCGCGACCTGCTCGACCACGACATGCCGCGCCGGATTGCTGTCGCAGGGCACTGCTACGGCTGCACCGCCGGCCAGGGCTCCAGCTGCGGAGGCGCACTCACATGAATGCCGCAATGCCGACGTCGAACCGCACGTGGCGCGTACTGTTCCTGTGCACGCACAACTCGGCGCGCAGCATCCTGGCCGAAGCGCTGGCCACACACCTCGGACAAGGGCGGCTGCAGGGCTACAGCGCCGGCAGCCAGCCCTCGGGCACGGTCAATCCGCACGCGCTGGCCACCCTGCAACGCCTCGGCTGCCGCGTCGACGGTCTGCGCAGCAAGTCCTGGGAGGAGTTCATCGGACCAGATGCGGTGCCCATGGACCTGGTCATCACCGTCTGCGACAACGCGGCGCACGAGATCTGCCCGGTGTGGCCGGGAACTCCGGTGCCGACGCACTGGGCCTGCCCGGATCCTACTTCCACCCGTGGCGGCGCGCATGCAACCGCGCGCGCCTTCCAGCAAACCGCCGAACTGATCGCCGATCGCATCCAGCGCCTGCTCGTGCTGCCGCTGGATGCGATGGACGCCGCAGCGATCGGCATCGCGCTGGCCGCAATCGCCCAGGACACCCGGCCGGCCGCGCTCGAACCCGTCACCTGACCTGGAGAAACCCGATGTCTTCGCCAACCCGAAAGCTCGAAATTTCGCTGCTCGCGCTGCGCGTGAGCGTAGCCGCGGTGATGCTGGTCTGGGCCGTGGACAAGCTGGTGCGGCCGGAACATTCCAGCAGCGTGTTCGCCGGCTTCTATGGCATGCCCGGCGTCGGCGAGGGCATCGTCGTCGGCCTGGGTGTCGTGCAGTTGTTGCTGGTGCTGGCGTTCCTGGCGGGTGTCGCCCGCACCTGGACCTATGGTGCGATCCTGCTGCTGCACGCCGCGTCCACCTTCGTGTCCTGGCGCCAGTACCTGGCGCCGTACGAGGGCCCCAACATCCTGTTCTTCGCCGCCTGGCCGATGCTCGCGGCGTGCCTGACCTTGTTCCTGTTGCGCGACCAGGATCGCCTGTGGGTGGCCGGCAAGCCGGCATGACGCCGTCATCGCCAGATCGCGCAAACCGTCGCCCGGCACGCACGCGCCATTCGCACCCCGGGGCTTCTGTAGGAGCGCCTCTTAGGCGCGACCGGACCCTGATGCACGCACAAGGCGTCGCAACTAAGAGGCGCTCCTACAAAGTTCCTCTTCTTGTAGCCGGAGTCTTCCCATGAACCGTCGTAATGCATTGCACACCCTCACCGCGCTGGCCGCGCTCCCGTGGCTACCGGCCTGCTCGCGCGCTCCCGACACCGGCGCAGCGGCAGCCGCGCCCGACGCGAAGACTGCATCGTCGAAGATCGCGCGCCTGAACAAGCCCGCCGCAGCCTGGCGCGACCAGGTCAGCCCGGCCGCCTACCGCGTGCTGTTCGAAGAGGACACCGAGCCATCCTTCAGCAGTCCGCTGGACAAGGAGAAGCGCGACGGCACCTTCGTCTGCGCTGCCTGCCACCTGCCCCTGTTCGACAGCGCGCACAAGTTCGACAGCGGAACCGGCTGGCCCAGCTTCACCCAGCCGATCGCCGGCCATATCGGCACCAAGAAGGATTTCAAGCTCATCCTGCCGCGCACCGAATACCACTGCGCACGCTGCGGCGGGCACCAGGGCCATGTCTTCGACGACGGCCCACCGCCGCGCGGTGAGCGCTGGTGCAACAACGGCGTGGCACTCGTGTTCGTGCCCAGGGGCCAGCCGCTGCCCGCCTTGAGGAGCTGAGCATGACCATCTTCCGACATCGCATGTCTGGCGTGATCGCCGCGATCGGTGGCTTGCTGATGCTGGCCATCATGCTCGGCGCCGGCGCGCAGACGACTGCACGTCCATCCACGAGCGGGTCGTCTGCGAAGACCGCCGTGGCGATCTTCGCCGGCGGCTGCTTCTGGTGCATGGAGCCGCCGTTCGACAAGCTGCCCGGGGTGAAGTCGACCACCTCCGGCTACATCGGTGGCCACGTCGCCAATCCCACTTATGAGCAGGTGTCGGCTGGCCGCACCGGCCACGCCGAGGCGGTGCTGGTGCGCTACGACCCGACCCGCGTCAGCTACCAGAAGCTGCTGGACGTGTTCTGGCGCAACATCGATCCACTCGCGGTCGACCGCCAGTTCTGCGACGTCGGCGACCAGTACCGCAGCGCGATCTTCACCACGGCCGCCGAACAGCAGCGCCTGGCCGATGCAAGCAAGCGCAAGCTGGAGGCCTCCGGCCGCTTCAAGCTGCCGATCGCGACGCAGGTCGTTCCAGCGTCGAAGTTCTATCCGGCCGAGGCCTATCACCAGGACTACTACCGTCGCAATCCCGTCCGTTACAAGTTCTACCGCTACAACTGCGGCCGCGACCAGCGGCTTGAACAGCTCTGGGGGCCTACTGCGAATGCTTCGTCATAGGCATCGTCGTTCCACCTGCGAAGCAAAGCGTCATCGACACAGTGCGACACCCGACCGAGCCCGCACTGCCCGCCATCCCATCCAAGAGGCATCGCCATGAAACCTGCACACATCGCTTTCCTGCTCAGTCTGATTGCGGCCGTGCTGCTGCTGGCCGCTGGCCCGGGCACGCGCCTGGAACTGTGGGAATTCCGTACCGGTTTCGCCCTGATGCGGTGGGCCGCGTTCGCCGGACTGGCCGCGGCCGCGCTGGCGATCGTGATGCTGCTGGTGCCGCGCACGCATCGTACAGGGCCGGCGTGGTTGCTGGCAGCGCTGGTGCTGGGCCTGGGTGTCGCCTTCGTGCCGTGGAACGGCATGCGCCAGGCACGCGCGGTGCCGCCGATCCACGACATCAGCACCGACACGGAGCGTCCACCGGAATTCGTTGCCGTGCTGCCGCTGCGCGCCGATGCGCCCAATCCGGCCGCATACGGCGGTGCGGAGGTGGCGCAGGCCCAGCGCGAGGGCTATCCCGACCTGGGTCCGCTGCGCATGGACCTGCCACCACCGGAAGCGTTCGCAAAAGCGGAGCAGGTGGCGCGCGACATGGGCTGGGAGATCGTGGCCGCGGATCCGGCCACCGGGCGCATCGAAGCCACCGACACCACCCTGTGGTTCGGCTTCAAGGACGACATCGTGATCCGGGTGGAAGCCGACGGCGAGGGCAGCCGCGTCGACATGCGCTCGGTCTCGCGCGTGGGCAAGAGCGACGTGGGCACCAACGCCAGGCGCATCGGCACCTATCTGCAGGCGCTCGGCTCCGGTTAGGCAAGCCTGCGGGGGGCGACGCCGCATCTGGCCGTCGCCGTATGCGCTACCCTTCCCGCTCGCTTCAGCGCGCGACCCGTTCATGTCGGATCTCGAAGTCGAAATGCTGCTCGACACCGCCGCCGTCGCGGTGCGACATGTGCGCTGCGCGGGCACCTGCCGGCATCGCAGCACCGAGGAATGCGTTTCGGCGACGCACCTGGTGTTCCCCTACCGCGGCACCTACCTGCGCCATGTCGGCAGCGACCAGGCGGTGGCCGATGCCAACCACGTGCTGCTGTTCAACGCGGGCGAGGGTTACCAGGTCAGCCATCCGGTAAGCGGCGGCGACACCAGCCTGGTGCTGGTCCTGTCCGAGTCGCTGCTGCGCGAACTGGCGCCGGCAGCGCTGCTGCACAAGCGCGATGCGCTCGGCTTCCGCATGCAGAGCCTGCGCATCGATCCGCGCGCGCAGGCGCTGGTGGCGCTGCTGCGGCACGGCCTGCAGAGCGGCAACATCGAGCCGCTGGAAGCCGAGAGCCTGCTGCTGATCCTCGCCAGCCGCAGCCTGGGCCCGCGTACCGCACGCGCCTCCGGCGCCACCCCGGCCAAGCGCCGGCTGGTGGACCGGGTCAAGCTGCTGATGGCGAGCGACCTGGGTCGGCGCTGGACGCTGGCGGAGATCGCCGCCGACATCGGCGGTTCGCCGGTGTACCTTACCCAGGCTTTCCAGCAGGTCGAGGGCATGCCGCTGTATCGCTACCAGCTGCAGCTGCGCCTGGCCCGCGCGCTCGACCTGCTCGCCGGCGCCGAGGACCTGTCCGCGCTCGCCCTGGATCTGGGCTTCTCCAGCCACAGCCACTTCAGCGCGGCGTTCAAGCGCAGCTACGGGCGCTCGCCCGACGCCTTCAGGCAGTCGTTGTCCTAGGGCGCGCGCCCGAGATCGCTAAAGAATTCGACAGCGACGCCGGCCGCCGGCTGGTCTCATGTGCGTGCCCGGATGGCGGGCATCCACAGGAGAGTGTCATGGCCAAACAGACTTGCGCGGTATGCGATTACGAGCTGGACGAGAATGCGATCAAGGTGACGATCGGCGGGCGCACCGTCGAGGTGTGCTGCGAGGAATGCGCACAGAAGCTGCGCGAGGCGGAAGCGCAATCGTGACGGCCGCCGCCCACGGAGCGGGTGCACCGGTGACGGCGAACCGCGCCGTCACCGTCTTCGGTGCCTACGGGCACACCGGCCGCTTCGTTGTGGCCGAACTGCTCCGGCGCGGCTGGACGCCGATCCTGTCCGGTCGGGATCCGGACAAGTTGGCGGCGCTCGGCGCCGAACATCCGACGCTGGAACTGCGCATTGCGTCGATCGACGATGCGGCCTCGCTCGATCGCGCCCTGGACGGCGCGGTCGCGGTGATCAACTGCGCCGGACCGTTCCTGGACACGGCCACGCCGGTGATCGAAGCGGCCCTGCGCGCGCGCGTCCATTACCTGGATCCGGCCGCCGAGCAGCGCGCGGTGCTGGACGTATTCGAGCAGCAGACACAAGCCGCGCGCAACGCGGGCGTCGCGGTGCTGCCGGGCATGGCGTTCTACGGCGGCCTGGCCGACCTGCTGGCCACGGCTGCCATGGACGGATGGCCGCAGGCCGATGCGATCGACATCGGCGTGGCGCTCGACAGCTGGCATCCCACCGCGGGCACACGCCTGACCGGGCAGCGCAACCATTACCGGCGCCTGGTGGTGTCGGATGGAAAGCTCGAGCCCCTGGCCGATCCCGCGCCCACGCGCGACTGGACCTTCCCTGCCCCGTTCGACACGCAGCCGATGGTGGCGCTGCCGCTGTCGGAGACGATTACGATCTCGCGCCATCTGCGCGTGCGCGAGCTGCATTCGTACATGAACCTGGCGCCGCTGCAGGAATTGCGCAATCCGGATACGCCCGCGCCCGTGGCCAGCGATGCGCAGGGGCGATCGGCCCAGCGCTTCATGATGGAAGCGGTGGTCCGCAACGGCACGGAACTGCGCAGCGCGGTCGCCAGCGGACGCGACATCTACGCGGTCACCGCGCCGCTGATCGTGGAAGCGATGGAACGCATCGTCGCAGGACGCGCCCACCTGTCCGGCGTCATCACCGCAGGCGCGGCCTTCGATGCGCGCGACTTCCTCGCCACGCTGGCGCCCGAGCACCTGCAGCTCGAGTGCGTCGATGTTTGATGCTGCGGAGGGCATCGACCGACGTGCCCAACCCCACGAGGCGCTTCGGACAGGTAACCTGACGCCCGTTCGCCCCACGATGAAGGCATCACGGTGCCGCCCATGCATGCCGAGCACGACCTGCTGCAGCGCAACCGAAGTTTCTACGATGGGCTGTGGAGCGGCGCGCGCCTGAGCGAGCCGCAGCGTTTCAACACCTGGCCGCTGGTCAGCCGGCTGACCGCGGGTGCCATGCAGCGGCTCGAAGTGGCGCCTGGCCTGCGACCACGGTTTCCGCTGCAGGGCACCCAGTTCGTGGAGATCAGTGCGCCGGCGTTGCGGCGCCTGCAGGCCGGCGGGGCGAATGCCGTGCAGGGCCAGGTGACCGCGCTGCCGTTCTCGGATGCGACGTTCGATGCCGTTTGCGCCATGGACATCATCGAGCACGTCGTCGACGACGATGGCGTGCTTGCCGAGCTTGCGCGGGTGGCAAAGCCCGGCGCGGCCGTGCTGCTGTCGGCGCCGCTGCATCCGGCCAGCTGGACCGCGTTCGACGACTTCGTCGGCCACTACCGCCGTTACGAGCCGGAGCCGCTGCTGGCGAAGATCCGCGCGCACGGGCTCACTCTCGAGCAGAGCGCGATCTACGGCATGCAACCGAAGGCCTCGTGGATGCTCGATCTGGGCATGTGGTTCCTCACCCATCGGCGCCAGCAGGCGATGTGGTGGTACAACTGGACGCTGCCGCTGTTCGCGCGCTTCCAGAAACCACTGGCACTGGTTCCGGGCATGGTCGGTACCGCACAGGTGGACGAGGTGCTGCTGGTCTGCCGCAGGGATTGACTGCCGGCCCGACTGAGGACATCTGGGCCTTGTGGATGCCAGGCCCCCGGATGAGCGGGTCAACCCGGAGAATCGCCCACGGCGGTGCGAAAGCGCCACGGCCCTGGCAGTGATCGGGTTCGACTAATGTCGCCTTGGATACCGCAAGGCTTGCTGGTGCAATGGCCGGGTGTCGACGCGAATGCTGTCGCTTGGCGAAAACCGGACTCGGGATCTTCTCCGTCTCGGTCCCGGGCAAACCCGGAACAATCGCTAGAATTGGCTTCTGCTTCGATGGACTGACGCATGCCCCACTACTCCACCGCAGAGGAGTTCCGCACTCGGGGTTTGCGTTTCGTGCGGCGCATCCATCGCATGCGCATGGTCGGAACGGTCCTGTGCGCGCTGCCCATCGCCTCGGTGCTCCAGGAGCGGGCCGCGGGCGAACCGTTCTGGGTCTTGCTGGTCCTGAACGCCTTTGTCTGGCCGCAGGTTGCCGACTGGCTGTGCCGCAGATCGCGGGATCCGGTAGCAACCGAATTCCGCTGTCTGATGCTCGACTCCGCGTTCGGCGGCGCCTGGATCGCAGCGATGGCCGTCAGCGCAGCGCCGGCCGCCGTGTTCGTCACCATGCTGATCGCCGACAAGATCGCCGCAGGGGGCTGGGGGCTGTTGTGGCGCTCCAGCATCGCGTTGGGGCTGGGCTTCGCCATCGCATGGGCTGCGCTGGGGTTTCCCTTCGAGCCTGAAGTCTCGCAACGGACCCTGCTGGCGTGCGTGCCTTTCCTGTTCGTCTACGCCGTGGCGCTGAGCGTGCTGACCCACCGCCTTGGCCGCAGGATCGCAAAGCAGAACCGGGAACTCGAGCACCTCACCCGTACCGATCCGATCATGCAACTGCCCAATCGGCCCTACTTCGAGACCAGGGCGTTCAACGAACTCTCCCGCTTCAAGCGCAGTGGCCACCTCGCAACCCTGCTGCTCATCGATATCGATCATTTCAAGGCGATCAACGACTGCTACGGCCACGGCATGGGCGATGTGGTGCTCAAACGCGTGGCCGAGCTGCTCCGCTCCAGCGTCCGCGACATCGATCTTCCCGCGCGCTACGGCGGCGACGAGTTCGCCATGCTGCTGGTGGACACCGACGCCAACCAGGCCATGCAGGCGGCAGAGCGTCTGCGCATCCGGATCAGCGAGCTCGTATTCGAAGCCGAGCCTGGCTTGCACTGTTCATCGAGTATCGGGCTGGCCGAGCTGAGCAAGGATCACGACAAGCTGGACCAGTGGATCCAGGCCGCCGACGCTGCGCTCTATCGCGCCAAGGCAGCGGGGCGCAACCGTGTCGCCACCGCTTGACCCCGGGCTTGCGGGTGCTCGCGAGCGCGCTTTGACAGCAATCGCCCGCTGTGCCGGACATGATCAGTACCGAGTAGGTGGACGAGGTCCTGCCGGACCACCGAGAGACGTCCACCCGCATGCCGGCCTTTGCTCCGCGTTCACGACCCGGCGACCAGATTGGCGCCCTGCCCTGGTTTGGCGGGATCGCGATGACAACAGCAACGAATCCAAACGGCGTGCGTGCCCGGCTCTATCGCAGCGACGACCGGGACGAGGACGTGGATCTGTCAGCCCTGGCGAAGCTGTCGCCGGCCAAGGATGAACTGCTCTGGGTGGACCTGCAGGACCCTGCCGAAGACTGCCTGCGCGAGGTGTGCGCAAGCCTGGGCATGCACCCCGATGCGGTCGAGGATTTCAGCGGCCCGAGCACGATGCCGGGCCTGGGCAAGTCGGCCGATCAGTTCTGGCTGCGGGTAGTCCCGGTGACCGACGACGATGGCCTCAACTCGCAGGGCCCGCTGCTGCTGATCGCGGCGGGCACCAACTGGGTGGTGAGCGTGCACCGCGAGCCGATCGGCTTCATCGACGAGCTGCGCAAGCGCGAACGGATGGATTCCGATCTGGGCGGCCTGAGCGCGGAGAGCTTCGTGGCCGCGCTGCTGGACTGGCATCTGTCGACCTACTTCGCCGCGTTTGCCGAGTTCGAGATCGCGGTGGAACGCATGGAGGTCGGGATCCTGTCCGATCACCCGCGCGACTGCCTGCCCGAACTGCGGCGCCTGCGCAAGGCTGCATCGCGCCTGCGCCGCATGCTGGCGCCGCACCGGGCGGTGTTCGGTGCGCTATCGCGTCCCGACTTCAGGCCCGCGGACGACGGCGTCGCCGCGCGCCATTTCGCATCGCTGGATACGCGTTACGAGCGCGCGATGGACATGGTCGAGAACGCCCGCGAACTGGTCATCGGCAGCTTCGAGCTGCTGACCAGCCGGACCGGAATCGACACCAACCAGTCCATGCGCACGCTGACCTTCGTCACCGTGGTCACCGGCGTGCTGGCGGTGATCGCCGGCGTGCTGGGGATGAACTTCGATGCCAGCTTCTTCGACACCAGGGATGTCGGCTTTGCCGTCGCCGCCGGGGTGATGCTGGTCCTGGCCGGCATCGCCCTGTGGTTCGGGCGTCGCCGCGCCTGGTTCTGAGCGAACGGAAGCGGGCGAACGCAACTTCGACGCGAGCGGTCGCATGCAAGCGGCGCTCCTGCATGGCGCCGCGACCAGTCTGCCTCGCAAAGCTCCGATCGCTTCGATCCGTGGCCGCACGATGCGTATCATGCCGCGGAGCTTTCCGCCTGCGCAGCGATGAGGGGCCAAATGAGCACATCCACACCGGATGCCGACGATCTGCACCATCACGCACGGCGAATGGGCGGTCGCGACCCCCACGAAGCGCACCGCAGCGCGACGCCGCTGGAACTGCTGTTCGACCTGACCTTCGTCATCAGCTTCGGCTTCGCTGCGTCGCGCTTCGCGCATGCCCTGGCGGAGGGCCACTACGCCGTGGCCCTGCTGGGATTCGCCTTCGCCAGCTTCGCCATCTGCTGGGCATGGATCAATTTTTCCTGGTTCTCGTCGGCCTACGACACCGACGACTGGCTGTTCCGGCTGCTGACGATGGCGCAGATGGCCGGCGTGCTGGTGCTGGCCATCGGCCTGCCGCGCATGTTCGCCTCGCTCGAGGACAACGATGGACGGGTCGACAACACAGTGATGGTGCTGGGTTACGTGATCATGCGCATCGCACTGGTGCTGCAGTGGCTGCGCGCGGCGAAGCAGGATCCGGCGCGCAGGCGCGTGTGCCTGACCTACGCCGTGGCCATCGTGCTGGCGCAGATCGGCTGGACGGCCACGCTGTTCGTCGACCTGCCCGCCGCAGCGATGTTCGTGTTCATCTGCACCCTGGTGCTGACCGAACTGGCCGGGCCAGTGCTGGCCGAGCGCAAGGACGGCGGCACGCCCTGGCATGCGCACCACATCGTGGAGCGTCACGGCCTGTTCGCGATCATCGCCCTGGGCGAAGGCGTGGTGGGCACGGTCGCCACGCTGTCTGCGGTGGTGGACACGCAAGGCTGGACACTGGACACGGCCTTGGTGTGCGCGGCCGGCGTGGGGCTCACGTTCGGAATGTGGTGGATCTACTACATCCTGCCTTCGGCGCATGTGCTGCGCGAACACCGCGAACGCTCGTTCGTGTGGGGGTATTCGCAAATGGCGATCGTCACCGCCATCGTCGCCACCGGCGCCGGCCTGCACGTGGCGGCGTACTACCTGGAGCACAAGGCGCATATCGGCGCCTTCGCGGTGCTGCTCACCACGGCCATTCCGGTGAGCGTTTTCATCGGCTCGATCTATGCGCTGTACTACTACCTGGTGCGGCGCTTCGACCCGTTCCACCTGTGGCTGCTGCTGCTCACCGCAGCGGTGGTGGCCGCCGCCGTCGTGGCAGCGCTGGCCGGCGTGCGCATGTCCGTGTGCCTGTGCATCCTGACCCTGGCGCCGGTGGTGACCGTGGTGGGTTACGAGGTGCGCGGCCATCGGCACGAGGCGGAATCGCTGGCGCGCGGCGAAGCCGGCCACCCAGCTCTCTGAATCTGTCTACGCGCGCCATAAGCGCCGGTGCCCGTGAGGACCGAATGATCGAGAGCCCGGACCGGCGACCGATCCGATTGAGGGAACGGGGGCAATCGGTCGAAAATGAGCTTCCTAACGGCCGTCGAGTCGGGTCGCACGCAAACGGCGCAGTGTCGCGACCATGCGGGCGCGGTGCAGCCAGGCAACCGTCGCCGTGATCAGGAACAACACGACGGCAGGGACGGGACTGCCCCCGGTGACGAAGAGGTGCGTCATGACCGCAAAGACCATGGTGACGGCAAGCAGCAAGCCACCGAACGCGGCAGTCGCCGGAACCAGCAGAGCAGTGGCGCCGACGACTTCGACCAGGCCGGTGACCAGACGGAACCATTGGCCGATGCCGATCTGGTCGAAGACCGCCACCATCATCGGCACGCCTGCAAGCTTCGCGCCGCCAGCGGCAAGAAAGGCGGCTGCGGCGAGAATCCGCAGCCCCCAGGAGACGTACTTGAGCACTCGGCTGTGCTCGACCGTCAGGGGAACATTCGTGTTCATTTCAGGACCTTCGTATGGGAGCTCGCCGCTCAGGCGGACAGCTTTTGTGCTTCGGGCAGGTACCACTTGACGATCTCCCTCGCCTTGTCGGCGATCGGAGATTTCCAGTCGCGGAAAAGTTCGGTGACCAGGGCGAGGGACGTGTTCGGGATCGCGCCGGCGGCGGTCAGGCGTTCGATCGCCGTGCGATGCGCGAGCTGGGACATACCCCCCACGGCATCCACGACGAACATGGCCTCATAGCCGTCGCGCATGGCGTCGACCACCGGAAAGGCCAGGCAAATCTCCGTGTACAGGGCCCCGAAGATCAGCCGCTTGCGCCCGGTCTTCTCGACGGCGGCGCGGAATGGCGCGTCTTCCCAGGCGTCCATCGAAGTGCGGTCGATCACCTCGACCCCCGGCAACTCATCCTGGATCGACTTCCGCGTCGGGCCGTTCACGCCCATTTCGACCCCGACGGTACTCAGCACCACGGGAATGTCGAACGCCTTCGCTGCCTTCATCAGCAGACGGACGTTCAACTCGATCTGGTCCGGGGTGGTTTCGGACCGGATGTTCTCGAACATCTCCTTCTGGTAGTCGATCAGGACCAGGGCGACCTGTTCGGAAGTCCAGACACCGGCGGCATGGCTCATGGCAAATCTCCTGCAAGTTCGGTGGGCGCCCGGGACGGCGCCGCTCGCAGGAGACTTTGGCGTCCCGACTTTTAGTACGCTAGCCCCAAGTTGCGTCTTGGTGTGTCGCGGAAACAGGAACGCCCATGGAAATCGAGGACCTGCACACCTTCGTCGAGGTCGCCGATGCGGGCGGCGTATCCCCCGCCGCCCGCCGGCTTGGCGTGTCGAAGTCGATCGTCAGCCGGCGGCTGGTGCGGCTGGAAGCCGACCTCGGCATCCAGCTGCTCGCCCGGACCACCCGCGGTGCCGCCCTGACCGAGGCAGGCACCGTCTTCCGCGAGCACGCCGCGCGGATCTGCACGGAGATGGACATTGCGCGCGAAACGATCCTGCCTGCCGGCGACCTGCGCGGGCTGCTGCGGATCGCAGCGCCACTGACATTCGGCCCGACCCACCTGGCGCCCGTGCTCGCCGAGCTGGCGCTGAGGCACCCGCTCCTGCACGTGCATACGCGCTACACCGATCGCTTCGTCGACATCTTGGCGGAGGGATTCGACTGCGCAATCCGTGTCGGCTACCTCAGCGACTCGAACCTGATCGCGCGTCGCGTGGCGCCGCTCCACGGCAAGCTCGTCGCGAGCCCGGACTATGTCCGGGTACATGGCGCACCCGAGACGCCGGAACAACTCCTTGCGCACCAAGCACTCATGCAGGGCACGGAAAGCTGGCGTTTTACCGATGGCGACAGGACGATCACGGTTCATCCACAGGGCCGGTTCAAGGCGGACAACGGCGTCGCCCTTGCTGCTGCGGCCGTCGCCGGGCTCGGCATCGCCGTGCTTCCGGACTTCCTCGTCGAGGAGCATCTGGCATCCGGCGCGCTGGTCGCGGTGATGACGAACTATCCGGCACCCGCAGGCGGCATCCATGTCGTGCGTCCGCCCGGCCAGCACCCAGCGCGCAAGATCCGCGTGCTTACCGAGCTGCTGATCGCACATTTCAGATGAAGCGAACAGGCAGATATCAAGCGGCAGCTATGGGCGCAGCCACTCTTGTGTGGCATCCGCATCTACCTCACTTGTGGCACCACCAACCGGGCCTCAGGACTCAAGGTGCAACGGGATTGTGAGCAGCACTTCGAGCCCACCTCCCGCGCGGCGACAGGCCCTGACGTGACCTCCATGCATCTCGATGGCTCGCAGTGCAATAGCAAGTCCCAGACCTGCTCCATGCACGGGCTCGCTGCCTTCCACGCGGATGAATGGCTGGAATATTGCCTCCAGCATGTGCTCCGGAACCCCAGGACCGCGGTCACGCACCGTCGTCTTCAACATGCGGCCGTTATCCGTCACCTGGCACTGAATCTCTACGACGGCATCCTCAGGACTGAACTTGACGGCATTCCTGATCACGTTCTCGAACGCCCGGTAGATCAGATCGCCATTGACGTTCGCGACGAACTGACCAGGAGCTTCGATCGTCACCGAGCGCGAGGAGGCGCGCGCTTCGAAATCGGCGTCTTCTGCTATCGCGTGCAGGAGCTCGATGATGTCCACGCGCTCGCGGACCGCTTCGCCCGCTTCCATGCGGTGCAGAGTCAGCAGTTCCTCGATCAGTGCATCGAGCCGTTCGCTCTCGCGCCCGATGCGGCTGATCATCGCGTCGCTCTGGGATGGGTCCTGTCGCAATAGACCGATCGCCGCCTGGATGCGGGTCAGCGGGGAGCGCAGCTCGTGAGAAATGTCGTGGAGCAGTATCCTTCTTGACTCGGTGAGCTGCTGCAGCTGCACCGCCATACGATCGAAATCGTGCGCAAGATCGACGATCTCGTCGCTGCGACGACCCATAAGCGGCCGCACGCGCGTATCGAGACGGCCCTCGGCCATCCGACGCAGCGCCCAACGCAAGTGCTGCAGTGGACGCGACAGATACCAGGCCAGCGCCAGCCCCGTAATAAGAATCGCGATGCCAGCCGACACCAGAGGTGCCAGCGGCAACACGCCGATTCGCTCGATTCCGTCGCGCGGTGGTGGCGGCGCTTGACCTGTCAGATAGAAATAGGTCGCTGCGACCGCGATCGACAGGATCATGCTGATCCACAGCGCAACCACCAGCTTCCAGAACAGCCGTCCGGGTGTCCACCTGAACATGTCAGTCCTCCAGGAGCTGGTAACCCAGCCCCCGCACGCTCTGGATCCAGGACTGGCCATCCGGCCGGGTGCCCAGCTTCTGACGGATGCTGCTGATATGCACGTCGATGCGACGGTCGAACCGGGCCAAGGGACGGTCAAACGCCTGCAGCGAAATGTCCTGCTTGCTGACCAGTTGCCCGGAATGTCGCGCAAGGACCTCCAGCAGACGGAACTCCGTTCCGGTGAGTTCCAGAGACGCGCCGCGCCAGGTCGCGCGCCGGCTTCCCGGCCATAGCGAGAGATCACCAACCTGCAGCAGACGCTGGGCACTGGCGGCGCCTGCCGGTCCGCGCCCCTCCGCACGCCGCAGGATCGCGCGTATACGCGCCACGAGCTCCCCGGGCGTGCAGGGCTTCGGCACGTAATCGTCGGCGCCCATGTCGAGTCCGACGATACGATCGATGTTGTCGCCCCGGGCGGTGAGCATCAGGATGGGGACCGCACTGACGGCCCGGATGCGGCGCAACGCCTCGATACCCGAAACGCGCGGCATCATGATGTCCAGCACAACGATCGCGTAATCGTTGGAGATCGCCTCCGTGACCCCGGCCTCACCGTCACGGACCGTGGTCACGTCGAATCCCTCCCGCACCAGATACTGCGAGAGCAGAGCGGTGAGGTCGACGTCATCGTCGACAAGCAAGACCTTGACCATGCTGGCAGTATCTACGCACGCTCGACGAAAAACATCCATTTTCGAGAGACTTTACCCAACTTAACCTCACCGAACGGCAGCGAACGGTTTGGGTATCTACGATGCTCCGACACTTCGCTCGGTGCAGTGCACATGCAGGCAATCGTCCTTCGCCGTGCCGCGGGGATGGCGAGCCTGATTCTGGTGCTCGCCTCTTGCGCGGTCGGTCCCAACTACCGCGAACCGGTGCCCGAGGCGCCGTTTTCCTGGAGCGCAGCCTTACCGCATAACGGCAGCGTTGTCGCAATCAACGAATGGTGGCGCCAGTTCGATGATCCGCTACTGGGCCAGTTGGTGGCGGCCGCCGAAGCCGATAGTCCCTCCCTTGCAAAGGCATGGGCGAATATCGAAAAGGCCCGCGCCGCGCTTTCTTCCGCTGAGGCCAGCGGCCTTCCTTCGATGACTGCGGCAGGTTCCGCCAGCCGCAGCAAGCAGTCCGTGCAAAGCGGTGCATCTGCGGTCACCAACGCTCGCAGTGCTGGAATGGATGCGTCCTGGGAACTCGATCTCTTCGGCAAAGTCCGACGCAGCGCGGAGGCCGCGCAGGCGCGTGTGGATGCCCGCGTGGGCGACTGGCACGAAGCCCGTGTCTCACTGGCCGCAGAAGTCGCCGATACGTACGTTAAGTATCGGGCCTGCGCTCTACTCGCCGAAACATACCAGAGCGAGTTGACATCCATACTGCGGACAGAAAAGGCGATCGCTTCGCTGGTAGAGGCCGGCCTGCGGTCTCCCTCGGAGGGCGCACTCGCCCTCGCAGGTTCCGCCAGCACCCGATCCAGCCTGGCCCTGCAGCGCGCCCAATGCGATCTGCTGGTGAAATCCCTGGTGAGCCTCACCGGCATTGACGAATCCGGTCTGCGCGAACTGATGGCCGCCCCTGGCACGGAACTCCCGCAACCAGGGGCATTGGAAGTCGAAAGCGTTCCGGCGCAGGTCCTGCGACAGCGCCCCGACCTTGCCTCTCTGGAACGGGAACTTGCAGCGACCAGCGCGGAGATCGGTGTGGCGCAGGCCGATCTGTACCCCAGCCTGTCGTTGTCGGGCTCCATCACCGTATCGGCAAGCGATCTGGCTTCTTCCGCGAACTCCTGGTCGTTCGGGCCATCGCTGTCGCTTCCGATCCTCGATGGCGGCAAACGCCGCGCCGCCGTCGACAGCGCCCGCGCCAGCTACACGGCGGCACTGGCCGACTATCGGCAGGGTGTCCGCAATGTGGTTAAGGAAGTCGAACAGGCGTTGGTGAACCTCGATAGCGCTGGCCGCCGGGCTGACGACGCGACCACCGCGGCGCGGGAATACCGTCGCAATTTCGAAGCCACCGAGGCGAGCTGGCGCGCCGGACGCGACAGCCTCCTTACGCTCGAAGAAGCACGACGGACGGCGCTCTCCGCCGAGATCCAGCAGATCACGTTGCGAGGCGACCGCGTCGCCTATTGGATCGCGCTCTACAAGGCATTGGGCGGCGGCTGGCTACCCGGCACGCCGGCCGTCCCGCCGGAGACGATGGCCAGGCAACGAGCCCCCATTGAGGACTGAATCTTGAATCGGAAGCTTCGTATCGGCGCGCTTGTCTCGGTTGTGGCACTCCTGGGCCTGAGCCTCTGGCTGCTGGTGCCCGACAGCCAGCCTGAAGTGGAACCCAGCGCCTCAAGCGCCTTGACCGTCAATGTCGTCGGGCTCGACAAGCAGGCGTGGCCGCAGACAGTGGAAGCCACCGGCCCGATCACCGCATGGCAGGAGGTGATCGTCAGTCCGGAAACCGGCGGACTGCGCATAGCCGACCTTCTGGTCGACGTCGGTGCCAGCGTGAAGCGGGGCCAGGTGCTCGCGCGCCTGGCCGATGACAGCGTCCGCATGGAGCTACGCAAGCAGGAAGCCACGCTCGCACAGGCACGGGTTGCGCTTGAACAGGCAGCATCAAACCTAAAGCGCGCCAAAGTCGTGGGAGACAGCGGCGCCCTGTCCGAGCAACAGCTGGAGGAATACCGGATCAACGAAGCCACGGCACGTGCGTCATTGTCGTCGGCGCAGGCCGACGTGGGCAGCACCCGGCTGAAGCTCGCACAGACCCGCATCCTCGCTCCCGACGACGGCTTCGTCTCGTCCAAGTCGGCGGTGCTTGGCAATGTCGTCAATGCCGGCTCCGAGTTATTCAGGCTCGTGCGCAAGAGCCGGATCGAGTGGCGACCGGAGCTGGACGCGCGCCAGCTGGGTCTGGTGCGCATCGGGCAGTCGGCAGATGTGGTGCTGCCCGGCGGCACGCAGGTGCAGGGCGAGGTTCGGCAAGTGGGGCCGACGCTCAGCGAGAAGACCGGACGCGCCATCGTCTATGTCAGCCTGCCCACGGATAGCGCTGCACGATCGGGCATGTTTGCCAGCGGCACCATAACGCTCGGAACGAAGTCCGCTGCGACGCTGCCGCAGTCGGCCATCGTGCCGCGTGACGGCCGCTCCTACGTCTTTGCAGTCGATGCTCGAGGCAAGGTCAGTAGTCAGGCGGTAGACACCGGGCGCACCCAGGGCGATCGCGTCGAGATCCTTACCCCCATCGAGGAGAAGACACGGATCGTGGCCAGCGGTGGCGCCTTCCTCTCCGAGAATGCGCAGGTCACCGTGGCCGGACAGCGCCAAGCGAAGGCCACGCCGTGAACTTCTCCGCCTGGTCCATCCGCAAACCCGTCCCATCGGTTCTGCTGTTCATCCTGCTGACGGTGCTGGGCCTCATCGGCTTCCAGCGACTGGACATCCAGGATTTCCCGGACATGGACCTGCCCACCATCCAGGTGTCGGCGGCCCTGGAAGGCGCCGCGCCGTCGCAGCTGGAAACCGAGGTGGCACGCAAGATCGAGGACAAGCTGGCGTCGCTCACGCGACTCGACCACATAACGACGACGATCACGGACGGCGCGGTCAGCATCAGCGTCAGCTTCGAGCTCGACAAGGACAGCGAGGAAGCGCTCAGCGAAGTCCGGAACGCGGTGGATAGCGCCCGCGCCGAGCTGCCGAGCAGCATGGCGGCACCCACCGTGTCGAAACTGACCGCGGCCGGCGGATCGCTGCTCACGTACACGGTGGCGTCGAGCCGCCTGGACGAACAGGATCTGTCCTGGTTCGTCGACAACAAGGTGTCCAAGGCCCTGCTCGCAGTCAAGGGCGTCGCTTCGGTAGCGCGTGTGGGAGGCGTCGATCGCGAGGTGCATGTGGATCTCGATCCGACATTGATGGCCGGGCTCGGCGTGACTCCCTCCGACGTTTCGCGTCAGCTCAAGGCGGTGCAGAGGGACAGCTCCGGTGGCCAGGGCACGGTAGGTGGGCAGCGGCAGTCGACACGCACGATAGGCACGGTAGGCACCGCCGCCGAAGTTTCGGCCATCGCCATACCGCTCAGCGACGGACGCTATGTGCGCCTGGACCAGGTCGCCCGTATTACCGACGATCACGCCGAACGCAGCACTCTGGCTTTCCGCGACGGAAAGCCCGTTATCGGCTTCCAGGTTACCCGCTCGCGCGGTTATTCCGACGTCGGCGTAAGCCGCGATGTGCGGATGGCCATGAAGACCTTCGCCAAGGATCATCCGGAAGTAAGCATCGCCGAAGCCAGCAACACTGTCGAACCGATCGAGGAAAGCTACCAGGACTCGATGATGCTCCTGATCGAGGGCGCCATCCTTGCCATCGTCGTGGTCTGGTGGTTCCTGCGGGATTTGCGCGCCACCCTCATCTCCGCAACCGCGCTTCCGCTGTCGATCATTCCCACCTTCCTTTTCATGGCGCTTGCGGGCTACTCGCTCAACACGATCACGTTGCTGTCGCTGTCGCTGGTAATCGGCATCCTCGTGGATGATGCGATCGTCGAAGTCGAGAACATCGAGCGACATCTTCGGATGGGCAAGACGCCCTACCAGGCCGCAATGGAGGCGGCCGACGAGATCGGACTTGCCGTCATCGCCACGACGTTCACCCTGGTTGCAGTGTTCCTTCCTACGGCCTTCATGGGTGGCATCCCGGGGCTGATATTCCGCCAATTCGGGGTGACCGCATCCGTCGCTGTACTGGCGTCGCTGCTGGTCGCGCGTCTGTTGACGCCCATGATGGCAGCGTACTTGCTCAAGCCGGCGAAGCCCGGTGACGATGCCGCGATCGATGGTTCGATCATGACGCGGTATCTCCAATGGGTACGCACGGCCCTGGCGAGGCGTCGGACTGCGGTGATCGGCGCGGCCGCGTTCTTCGTTCTTGGGTTGGCCGTATTGCCGATGTTGCCCACGGGCTTCATTCCGAACAAGGATCAGGCCCAGTCCCAGGTGACACTGACGCTGCCGCCGGGGAGCACGCTCGAGAGCACTGCGGCGACGAGCCAGCGGGCCGCTAGGTTGTTGCGGTCGTTGCCGGAAGTGCGCAGCGTCTTCGTCGCCGCGGGTACGGCCACGAGTGGCGGCGGCTTGTCCGCCAGCGCCACAAGCGACGTCACCAGCGCAACGCTGACGGTCGACCTCGTACCTCGTGATGAACGAGATCTCAAGCAGTCGGAGATCGAGGCGAGAATGCGCGATCTGTTGCGCGCCCTGCCTGGAACCCGCATTGCGGTAGGCAGCGGCGCGAGCGGCGAGACGCTGGGCATCACGCTAGCCAGCGATGACCCATTGGTGTTGGCCACGACGGCGATGAAGGTCGAAGCCGAACTGCGCACGCTCAAGGGAATCGGAAACGTGACCTCCAGTGCTGCCCTGCAGCGCCCGGAGATCCAGATCTCTCCGGATGATGCCCGAGCCGCTTCGCTGGGGGTTACTTCCGAAGCTCTGGCCGATGCGGTGCGCCTGGCGACCTACGGCGACTATTCGACCACCCTGCCGAAGCTCAACCTGCCCGAGCGCCAGATTCCGATTCGTGTTCGCATGGATCCAGCCATCCGGGACGACCTCGGTTCGGTGTCGCAGCTTCGTGTGCAGGGCAGCCAAGGCACTGTCAGCCTGGGATCCGTCGCCAACGTCTCGATGGGGAGCGGTCCGTCGCAGATCGCGCGCCTGGATCGCTCGCGCAATGTCGTGCTCAGCGTCGAACTGAACGGTCGCTCGGTGGGTGAGGTGGAAAGGGAGGCCATGCGGCTGCCGACTCTCAATGCCCTGCCCAGCGGCGTCCATCTGGTCGAGCAGGGGGAGCTGCAGCGAATGAGCGAACTCTTCGAGAGTTTCGGGGTCGCGATGGCGATCGGCATCTTCTGCATCTATGCCGTATTGGTGCTGTTGTTCCACGACTTCCTGCAGCCGGCCACGATCCTCTGCGCGCTACCTCTGGCGCTGGCGGGCGCGCTGTTTTCGCTTTGGCTCACCAGCCAGTCGTTCTCGATGCCCGCCGTAATCGGAGTGCTGATGTTGATGGGTATCGTGACCAAGAACTCCATTCTGCTGGTCGAGTACGCAATCATGGCCAGACGCGAGCGCGGGATGGGTCGCATGGAGGCGCTCATCGACGCCTGTCACAAGCGCGCCCGCCCCATTGTCATGACGACGATCGCAATGGGGGCCGGCATGCTGCCGAACGCGCTGGGCTTGGGTGCCGAGCCAAGCTTCCGGCAGCCCATGGCGATCGTAGTCATTGGCGGACTGATCACTTCGACCATGCTCAGTCTGCTCGTGATCCCAGTGGTGTTCACATACGTCGACGACGCATTGGAGTGGGCCCGCTTGAAGCTCGGCCGTCGACGCACTCCACAGCCCAGCCCGGTCGGGTCGTAATCAGTTCGATCCGGTTCGAGGGCCACACCCGCAGTCCACGCCGAATTCATCCGGGAGAGATCGCATCTGCGCGCAGGTATTGCGCCGTCGCCACCGACACCACGGGACCAGAAGCGCAGGCCGCTCGATTGCCGTGCAGACACTTCCGCTCGCCGACAGGTCAGTTTCCTGTACCGCAGCTGTCGGCTGATAGATCTTTACCTACGCTTACCCAACTGGACCGAAGCACACCGCACTTGACGCTGCTTTCGGCGACGCTTTGGCCCCTCCTCCCAGATGCATCGTTTGATGATCACGGCCTCCAAGTCACGGATCGCGGCGCCAGCCATCGACAGCCCGGCCGCCAGGGCGGGCGGGCATCCTCGAGCCAACAGGACGATCTGGCATCCACGCACCTACCCGAGGAATGAGGCCCGCACCGTACCCGCGACCCTGCTCTTGTTATGTCTTGTCGTCGCGCTGCTTCCGGCACCAGGGCTCGCAGACACGGAGCCGAGCGACCTACCCGCGGTAGTTGTGCACGCGGCGGGTTACAGCGGCCGATGGACTCCGGATAACGCCGCTAACGCAAAAATAGCAAAGACACTGCGCAAGCAGATGCGTGCGCGCATGGCGAAGCTGGGGCCGCCAGCTAGCCCGCCTGGCGGCGGCCCGAGCGCAGGCGGAGGCATGCCTGGTGGCGGCATGCCCGGTGGCGGCATGCCCGGTGGTGGTCCGAAAGGACCGCCGCCCGACATGCCCGAGATGCCGGCGCCAAACGCGGTGGGCCTGCTACGTCCGGAAATGGATTTCGCCGCGCCCCTCGAGGGAGATCTCTTCATCCTCCGGGACGAAGGAATGATCGCGATGGGCAAGGACCTGGACCATGCCGTGATCCTGCCTTACAACCGCGGCGCGGTGGATCTCGGCGATGACGGCCTCACGGCACTCGCGATGCTGTCATCGGGTGGTCTCGTCGTCGAGTTCCATACGAATGATGGCGTCGCTGTCACTCACACCTACTCGCTGGAGTCCGACGGCACGCAGCTGCGCATACGCACGCACATAGCTGGAGGCCGGATACCCATACCCGGCGGCCTGGATATGGAACGTGTCTACAACCGCGTGCAGACCACGATACCGCCTTAGCACCGCGCCGCAGATTCTGCTCCGCCAACAACTCCTGCAGCGCCACCGCATGCCGACACGCATCCGGTCGCGCGTTCGCCGGCTACTACCCAGCAGCCGGCGCCATTCTTGCCAGAGCCTTACCATGAGCAACCCCACTCCGCTTCATCGCGGCACCTTTGCCACCGGGTTTCCCGGGCGACCAGGATCCGACTCTCGCCCCATCCAGCCCAGCAGGCTGTTTTACAACGCAACCCGACACGATGCGGACGAGGCAGCGCTGCAGGCGTGGTGGCAGACATTCGACGATGCGGTGCTGGATCGCTTCGTCGAGGCGTGCCTCAAACAGAATGCCGAGCTGTCCCTGGCGGCATTGCGCGTTGCCCAGGCATGCGCCGGACTCACCGGGACGTTGGAGGAGATGGCGACGCATCCGGAGTGCCTCCAGGCCTGGACGCTGTTCCATACCCTGCGTGTCCGCCTCGTGGCGGCCACCGTGCGCACGTATTTCGACATTCTGGCATCGCAAGAACGACTGCTTTGCGTCGACATCGCCATTCACCATCAGAGCGCATTGCTGCAATGGGGACGCGTTCCCGTGGTAGATCGCGCTTGCGATGGGGTGCATTCGGCACAGGCCGCCAGTCTGCCCGAACTGCATCTGCATCGGGTGCGCTTACAGGGCGACCGCGATGCAGCGGCGGCCGGGCTCGCCTGGCTGGTCGGCGAGCCTTTGGACCTCGTTCTGGCTCGGGTTGATGGGCGGTTGTTGCCGTCGGCGACATCGACCATGCCGGCATCCGGCGGACCCGACGCACTGCAATTACGTCGCCCAGATCTGCTGGCAATCGCACTACAACCCCCGCGGCCGGAAAACCAGGATGAGCATCGGGTCCGGGCCAACGCGATTCGCCGAGAGCAGGCATTCGATTGGGCGGTTTGTGAAGTCGAACGCGCGCTAGCCGCACTGACATCGGCGATCGGGGAATCGAGCCCGGCACGCGCCGCGGCGCTTTCCGCGAGCAGCCGGGCGAACGCCCTAGTGCAGAAGATGCGTGCGGGACAAATAGATCATGAAGCGCTGCTCGAGGCCAACTGCATTCATCACGGCCATTGCGATCGCGAGATCGAAGTGCGCGCGCGCGGCTATCGCGCGTTGGTCAACTTGTACGAAGCATTGGGCGCCGGCTGGCCCGCCCCCATCGAGAGCAGTGAGGCATGATGCGGCCGGCATCGTCTCGGCCGCCCCGCAGGCTTCTCCTCGCCGCCGTGATGTACTCGTTCCTCAGCGTCGCGCATGCGCAGGAAGCGCCGCACGTCGTCTCCGATATCCGCGTCGATGGTCTGCGTCGCATCGCGATGGGCACCGTCCTGACCTATCTCCCCATCGAACGCGGCGACACTCTCGATTCGACCAAGGCCGCCGCAGCGATCCGGGCGCTCTACAAGACCGGATTCTTCGAGGACATCCGCCTGGATCGCCAGGGCGACATCCTCGTGATTACAGTGCAGGAACGCCCGGCGATCAACACGCTGAAGGTAACCGGCAACAAGGACATCAAGACCGAGGACCTGATGAAGGGTCTGAAGGAAGTCGGCATGGCCGAGGGCGATACCTTCGACCGCTTCGTCCTCGACAAGATGCACCAGGAACTCTTGCGACAGTATCAGGACCGCGGCAAGTACAACGTGGAGATCACGCCGGCCGTGGCGCTGGTGGATCGCAATCGCGTTGACGTCGCGATCGGCATCAAGGAAGGCAAGGCCGCCCGTATCCAGCACATCAATCTCGTAGGCAACGACAAGTTTGCCGACGAAGACATCATCGGCACCTGGGAGTCCAGCGAGCACAACTGGCTGAGTTGGTACCGCCGCGACGATCAGTACTCGCGAGAGAAACTTTCCGGCGATCTCGAAAAGCTTAACAACTACTACCTCGACCGCGGCTACGTCGACTTCAGTATCGACTCGACCCAGGTCTCAATCAGCCCAGGTCGCAGCGATATGTTCATCACTGCCGGCGTCAGCGAGGGCGATCAATATGAGGTCTCCTCGGTGCGGCTGACGGGCGATACCGTGCTCGCCAAGGAGAACTTGCAGAAGCTGGTGCTGGTCAGGGAAGGTCAGATCTTCTCCCGTCGCCTGCTTGAACTGACCTCCGACTCCATCACTGCCACCCTGGGCAACATTGGCTACGCGTTTGCGCAGGTCAATCCGCGTCCAGACGTCAAACGCGATAAGAAGACCGTGTCCATCGATCTTCAGGTCGTCCCAGGCCCGCGGGTCAACGTTCGCCAGATCTCCTTCGAGGGAAACAACCGCACCAACGAAGAGGTTCTCAGGCGGGAGCTTCGCCAGTTCGAAGCGAGCTGGTACTCGCAGGCCGCGATCGACCGCTCGAAGGTCAGGCTGCAGCGCCTTGGGCTTTTTGAATCCGTCGATGTCGAGACCAAACGGCTGCCCGATCGCAACGATCAGGTGGACGTGGTGTACACGGTCAAGGAAACTTCCTCCGGCGAGTTCCAGACTGGCCTGGGATACTCGCAGGACGATGGCCTCACGGCGTCGCTGAGTGTGACCCAACGGAATTTCCTCGGAACCGGCCGCACCTTTAGCCTGAACCTGACACGGAGCGCCTCTTCCGAACGGTATGGCTTCAACGTCGCAGAGCCCTATCTCAACGATCTCGGCGTGGGATTCGGCTATGGGGTCAGCTGGTCGAGGACGCAGTACGACAGCGATGATGAAAGCAGCTACAACTCGCGGCAGGGTTCGATCAGCACGACTGCGACATTCCCGCTATCGGAAGACAACGCTTTCACGCTAGGCCTCGGGTGGGATACCCGAACGTTCTATCTCACCGAAGGCTATTACCCGCCTTCCTATTTCGAATTCCTGGATAACCTGGGGAGCAACCGCGTCGACAGCTGGGCCCTGCGAGCGGGCTGGTCCAGCGACACGCGCAACGACGTGCTCACGCCAACGGGAGGCGTCTATTACGGCGTGTCCAGCGAGATTGCCCTGCCTGGCTCGGACGTTACCTATTACAAGGTCGACCTGGACATTCGCCGATACTGGCGCATGGGCCCTACCCTTCTGCTGACCCGCACGGAGCTGGGGTACGGCGATACATACGGCGACGGCGATCGGATCGGCTATCCCTTCTATCGCGGTTATTACGCCGGCGGTTCCGGCTCGCTGCGTGGCTTCCGCGACAACACCCTGGGGCCTTGCGAGTACGTGACGTACTACGACGAGTGCCGTCCTACTGGCGGGCAGATAAAGATACTGGGAGGATTCGAGTTTTCGGTCCCAACCTTGTTCGGAAAGGCCGCGCACGGAACACAGCTGGCCTGGTTCTTGGACGCTGGCAACGTCTTCGCTGGCACGGACACCATTGATAGCGACGAGATTCGGGCGTCGACGGGTCTTTCCCTGCGCTGGCGCTCGCCCATGGGCCCGATCTCGATCAGCTACGGGTTGCCGATCCGGCAAAAGGAAGATGATGAAATTGAACGGCTGCAGTTCACTTTCGGCAGTCAGTTCTAGGCCTCGCGGCTATTGCTGCGGATCGAATTGACCGTTTAACCCGATGTCGGAACCACGCTCGGTCTTGCACCGACAGTGTCGCGAATGAAGCCGCCGTCAGTGAACCCATCGCTCGAACCGCTCGCCAGCCCCATACATCGCCTGACGAGCTCGGGCAAGTGATTTGACGCACTGCCACTTTCTGGCGGAGTTTTCCTACAGACAGACTGGCGGTCAGCTGATACCACAGCGCTCAACTAATACAGCCAGAAAGCAGATCTTCGTGTGTCATTGCCCGTTTTGAAACCACCAATAGGCGCCGCCAAGCAGCGCGCTGGCGAGCAGCGTCCACGCTAGCCCAAGCTTGAACCGCAACATTGCGACCATCGCAGCGATGGATAGCAAGGCCGCACCGGGCTCGATCGAACTTAAGACAGGCACTTCTAGCGAAAGCGGCCCCAGCTGCCGCGTGGCCATTGAAGCAAACACGGTATGCAGGGTGAACCAGACCGCGAGGTTGAGCACCACGCCCACCACGGCGGCAGTGATCGCCGATAGCGCCGCATGCAGTTCGCGGCGTCGGCGCAGCGCTTCGATGTAGGGTGCACCGACGAAGATGAAAAGGAAGCTGGGGACGAACGTGACCCACGTGGTCATTGCCGCACCCAACACGGCGGCCGTCAGAGGATCCAGCACGCCGGGATGGCGGTAGGCGGCCACGAAACCGACGAACTGCAGGACCATGATCAACGGCCCCGGCGTGGTCTCCGCCAGGGCCAGGCCGTCGAGCATCTCGCCGGGGCGCAGCCAGCCGAAATCCTCGACCGCGCGCTGCGCGACATAAGCCAGCACGGCGTACGCGCCGCCGAAGGTCACGACCGCAGCCTGGCTGAAGAACGTTCCCTCCTGTGCGATGACGTGATCGTGCCCCAGCCACCAGGCCGCGAGCAGGACTGGCGCGAACCAGAGCACTGCCAACACCAGGGTGGTGCGCACGGATCGCGTCCAGGACGGCCGGAGGCGCTGGATGTCACCGTGCGCCAACTGCCGGTCGACGATGTAGTGCAGGTCGCCTTCTTCGGTCTTGATCTGTACTGCGGGCAACCACGTCGGCAACCAGCGGTAAACGACCAGGCCCACGATCGCCGCGCCGAGCACGATCCACGGGAAAGGCACCTGCAGCGCGTAGATCGCCACGAACGCCGCGGCCGCAACGGCCACCAGGAAGCGCGTCTTCAGGGCCCGTCGACCGATGCGCAAGACCGCTTCGACCACCACCGCCAACACCGCGGCCTTCAGTCCGAAGAACAGCGCCGAAACAAGCGGCACCGTGCCGTAGCTGACGTAGAGCCAGCTGAGCAAGCCAAGCACGACAGCACCGGGAAGCACAAACAGTACGCCGGCCATGACACCGCCCCAGGTGCGATGCATCAACCAGCCGATGTACACCGCCAGCTGCTGCGCTTCCGGACCCGGCAGCAACATGCAGTAGTTCAGGGCATGCAGGAAACGCGACTCGCTGATCCAGCGCCGCTCCTCGACCAGCTCGCGATGCATCAGTGCGATCTGCCCGGCGGGACCGCCGAAGCCCAGCAGACCGATCTTCGCCCAGACGCGCAGCGCCAGGGTGAAGCCGACGGTGCGTTCGACCGGGTATTCGACGCCTGTTTCAGGTTCGCTCACAGAGTTGTCCGCACAGGTTGTGTCGTCCAGGCTCAGACGAAAGGCATACGATCAACCACCGTCGGCTCATATCGAAGGCGACACGCCCAACGACCGACCGCGCGTGATCGTGTCGAGTTGAAGCCATGTGACGCCCCATGCGACACGGAACGTGCAAGCTAGCGCCTCACTTCCTCCCTGGAGTACGCCAATGTTCGTCTCTCTCGGCAATGATACCTACGTCAATGCCGCCCACATCAGCCTCCTGTCCGGTGTGCAAAGAAGCCAGCGCGATGCCGGGCACCATCAAATCCGGATACTACTGATGGGCAAGCACGAGCACACCCAGGTGGGCCCGGAAGACGAGATCAAGGCGCTCCACACCCGGATAAAGAACGCCCTCGATCAGCTCGGACCGTAGCGCCGAGCCAGCGCACCGCCTCGCGTCGTATACGAAATCACGCAGAAGGCACCCGGGCTCGGGCCGGTGCTGGGAGCGCTCACGGGTCGGTGGAAGGATATGGAAGCAGCGTGTTGATGCCGACGGGCTCGCGTGGCCGCAAGAAGGACACCAGATTCTGGAAGGCCGGTACGGGTAGATCCGGCTACCGGGGTCCCGTCCGAGCTACAACCAGATATGCCGCAAGCGCTGCGACGAGCGTTAGGACCGGTTTGCAGTCAAACACCCTTGGATTTGCGCGAGCCCGCGGTCGCGCTGAAGCGGTGCGCCTACACCCGCTTCCGACGAGAAAGAAGGCCCCGCACTGCGGGGCCTTCGCTGCGTGGATTGGAATGGGAGAGGTCGCAATCACACGGCAGAGGCTGGCGCCGGAGCGGGTGCGCCCCGGCGCGGAATACGCGCAAGCGCGCGGCCGCTGACACCGGTATGGAAGTCCGGCCGCCAGAGGCGCTCTCGCTCCGTCGGCATCGCCTGACAGCTACGGCTGTACCACATATCCGGAGAAACGCCAGGTACCGTCTTCGTCCAGGCGGAACGACACCAGTTCGCGCATCGTGCGCTTACCGGAGAATTCGACCAGGAACTCGACCGATGCGTACAGGCCCGATGGCAACGCCTTGCCGTCGCCTGCCTGGCGGCGCACCGAAACCCAGTTGCGGCCGGTCGCTTTGCCCAGCGGCTGGCGCGCTTTGCTTATCCCGGCGATGAACGCGTCGCGGGTCACCGATTTCCTGGTGACGACGGAGGCCTCATCCCATAGCTTCGCCGCCTGTCCGGCATCCATCGCCATGGCGACACGCTGGGCCGCATCGCGAACCGCATTGGGTTCGATCGCTCCGGCGGCTGACTGCGCCGCCGCCTGAGGCGTGGCCGGTGGCTGTTGCGCGGCCGCAAAGCCCGTTGCCAGCAGCAGCAGAATTCCGATTGCAGATACAAACTTTTTCATTCGACTACTCCGATCAAAGTTCTATACCGCGCGTGCACTGAAGCGAGCATCGCGGTGCTATTGGAATCCCATGACGAGCACTTCGACGCGACGGTTGGGCTGGAGGCAGGCCACCAGCTCGCTGTGCGACAGCGAATCGGGGCATTGCTTCACCGGTTCCGATTCCCCTACCCCGTGCGCGCTGAGGCCATCTGCCGCCACGCCATTCTGGATCAGGAACTCGCGCACGGTCTGTGCGCGGCGTTGCGATAACGCCTGGTTGTCCGCATCGCTCCCGATGCGGTCGGTATGCCCCACCACCTGGATGATCGTCGCCCTGGCCTCCTTCAGCTGGCTGGCGATGGCGACGAGCGCCTCGCGGCCCTGCGGCTGGATATCCTCCAGATCGGATCGGCCGAAGGCGAACAGCGCATCTGTAGAGAGCTCGAAGCGCTCCGGTTCGCCGGCCGTCGGAGCATCCGTCTTCAGCATGTCGGCGCATCCGGCCGGCGACCAATGGAAGGCCTGCCCTCGGTAGTCCTTGTCGAAGATCACCTTGTACTGGCAGGTGACGATCTGGGCGCCCTGGCGGAAGTGGAACAGGTAGTCCCACTCACGGGCGGCGTAGCCTTCGCGGAAATGCGGACGTCCGATCAGGTCGTACAACTGGTCCTTGGTGACGCCCGGACCAATCTGGCGCAGGTTGGCCACGTTGGGAAAGGTGCCTTCCTTCAGCACGATCCTGTCGGTGGACGGAAAGACCACCTCATCCGCCTGTGCGTCCGGGGCGATGCCGCGGCTGACATGCCTGGTGCACGCCGTCAGCGCAGTGGCGGCGATGAGGGCGCATAGCGCGAATCGGCCGATCCGTGCGGGGTTGTTTCTGGTGTCCATGTGCTTGTTGTCCCTTGCATGTCGTCTCAGAATTTCGGTGGCTCGCCGGGTGTCTTGGTGACGGCGGTGAATAGAGCATTCCACCGCTCGCCAGTCTGTTCTTCCGTAAAGGTGGAGTAGCAGGCCTCGCCGGGGAGGCTTTGCGTTGGCCTGCACTCCGGAGAACTACCACTGGATCCCGGCGCCCACCGAGAAGCCCCAATCGCGGGTGGTATTGCCGCTGGCCGAAGCCTTGTAGACCCATTGGCCGTTGTCGGTGATGCCCGACAGACCGAACGCCATGCCGTATTCGCCCTGGTATCCGCCGAAGCCCACCGCCAGCATGCTCTTGCCCGGCAGGTACGCCTGCGGCAGGCCCGCCATGGCCATCGCCGACGATGTCGCACCACGGTAGCCGCGATCCATCGTCCAAATATCGTTGCCCAGCTCGGCGAGGCGGCTGTCGGTGTACTGGTTGGCCTGGTTGATGGCGTGGTTCACGCCCGAGCTCAACTGGTTGACGTTGACCGCATCGGTGCCAGCGATGCCCGGCGCGACGCCGGTGATCGTGCGTCCGCCCATGTTCACTTCGCCGGTCGAGTTGCTGCTGCCCACGTAAGCGGCGTTGTAGCCGGTCTGCGCGCCGACGGTGGTGGACGAGCCGTTGCCGATGGCGACGCTGTTGGCGTGCGTGGCCTGCGAACCGGAACCCAACGCGGCCGAGTTGGCCGCCGAGGCGTTGCTGTTCGCGCCCAACGCGACGCTGTTGCTGCCGCTGGCGGTGGAGTTCACGCCACCGGCCATGGCATTCACGCCGGTGGCGCCATCGTTGTTGTAGTTGCCGCCCTGCACGCCGCCATCGTTGACGCTGTAGTAGTGGGTCGCGGACGCGTTGACCTGGTTCTGCACCGCCTGAAGCTGCGCGACGTTGACCGCATCGCTGGCCTCGGTGCCTGCGGCCACACCCGTGATCTGACGGTACAGGCCGCTGTCGGCATCGCCGACACTGACCGCACCGGAGGTACTGGTGGTAGCTGCAATGGCGGCCGTCTGCGCGTCGGTCGCACCCGCAGGCACATAGCCGGCGACGCCAGCCGTCGTGTCGGAGACAGAATCAGCGCCGAGTGCGACGCCACCCTCCACGGTGGACTGCGAACCCGTACCCATGGCCACCGATCCCGCGCCGGTGGCGGTGCTGTCGGCGCCCATCGCGACGCTGCCCTGGCCGCTGGCCGACGCATTGACGCCGGATGCCACCGCGTTGATCCCGCTGGCGCCATCGTTGTTGTAGTTGCCGCCCTGCACGCCGCCGTCGTTGACGCTGTAGTAGTGCGCCGTGGAGGCATTGACCGTATTGCTCAGGTTCGCGATCGCCTGGTTGGTCGCATACAGCTGCGAACCATTGACGGCATCCGTGCTGTCGGACGAGATGCGACCGGCCGCCACGTTGGTGATGGTGCGCTCGGCGCCGGTGCTGCCCACACTCACGGTTCCCACCGGCGCGGCGCCGGCGAAGGTGTAGGTCGTGCCGCCGATGACGATGCTGGCTGTTCCCACCGCAGCCGCGGTCGAGGCGTTCGAGCCCAGCGCCACGCTGTTCGCATCTCCGGCGGTGGCGCCGAAGCCGATGGCCACGGAAGCATCCCCCGCCGCGGCCGAGTCCACGCCGGTCGCCAGCGAGTTGAGGCCGGTGGCGCCGTCGTTGTTGTAGTTGCCGCCCACCACGCCGTTGTCGTTGACGCTGTAGTAGTGGGTCGCGCTGGCGTCGACCTGGTTGCTGAGGTTCTCGATCGACTGGTGGGCCGCGAATAGCTGCGAGCCGTTGATCGCATCCGTGCTGTCGGCCGAGACGCGACCGGCTGCCAGATTGGTGATGGTGCGTTCGGCGCCTGCCGCGCCCACGCTGACCGTGCTGGTCGGCGCGATGCCTGCATAGTTGTAGGTCACGCCGTCGATCGTGGTGCTGGGGGTCGCCACGGCGGCGGCCGTCACCGAACCCGCACCCAGCGCGACGCTGCCCGGTTCGGTGGCGGTGGAACCGGCGCCCAGGGCCAGCGACTGGATGCCGTTGGACAATGCGTTGGTGCCCAGCGCGATGCCGTCGGCGAAGCTGACTTCCGAATCCTGGCCGATCGCGATACCGCCCGGCGCCGTCTGCTGCACCAGCGCGCCATTGCCCATGCCGATGCCGTTGTCGCCATTGACCGTGGTGTTCGGGCCGATGGCCACCGACTCGGCGCCGATCGCCAGCGAATCGGGCGCGATCGAGTTGGCATGGAAATACATGGTGGGCGTTACCGCAAACGAACTCAGCCCGTTTCTCAACTGGCGCAGCGTCACCGCGTCCTGGTCTTCCGTGCCGTCGGCGACGTTGGTGATCTGGCGATAGGAAGTGTCGGTACCCACCGACACGGCGCCCAACAACGTCTTGTCGGTCGTGTTGTACGGAATCAGGCCGGTGCCGGCAATGATGCCGCCGGACTGCGGCGCGACCACGCGGTCGGATAGGGAACCCGAGCCCAGCGCCACCCCGCCATCCGTGATCACGCTGGCGTTGTTGCCCAATGCCACGCCCTGCGCGCCGGCGGAACTTGCGCCCACGCCGGCCGCCATCGCATTGATGCCGGTTGCGCCGTCATTGTTGTAGTTGCCGCCGATCACGCCGTTATCGTTGACGCTGTAGTAGCGCGTCGTTGCACCGTCCACCAGGTTGGTCACCTGATCCAGATTGACCGCGTCGTCGCCGTCGATCGCAGGACCTACGTTGGTGATGGTGGTATTGCCAGCATCGATGCCGATGTTGGTGATGCTGGGACCGCCGCTGGTGAAGCTGATGCTGCCGTCATTGATGACGGTGTCGCCAACTGTGATGCTGTTGAAGCTGGGATCGGCGACCACGCCGACGGTCATCGTGCCGCTGGTGTCGTCATAGACCACGGTGGCGTTGCTGCCCGCCGCCACCGTCAACGTCTCATTCGGCGCGATATTGCCGCTGTTGGTACCGTCGGTGATGTTCCAGCCGGCGTTGGCGATGTTGCCTACCGCGGTCAACTGATCCACGTTGACTGCATCGGTCCCCGCCACGCCGGGCGCGACGTTACTGATGACCAGGCCGCCAGCGTTGATGCCGGTGGTAGTGACGCTGGGCCCTCCGGCGATGGTCAGGCCATTGGTGTTCAGCACCGTGCCGCCTGCGGTCACGCTGTCGACGGTGATGTCGTCGGCCAGGTCGAAGGTGACGTCGTCGTCGGTCGCAGTCTTGCTGACCACGAGGTTGCCGTCGCTGTTGTTCAGGTCGACGGCTTCGCCTGGCGCCACATTGGTGGCATTGGCGCCCTGCGCGCTGATGTTCCAACCAGCGTTGGCGATGTCGCCCACCGCCGTCAGCTGATCCACGTTGACGGCATCGGTGCCGCTGACCCCGGCAGCGACGTTGGTGATGGTCGTACCGCCAGCGTCGATGCCGGTGTTGGTGATGCTGGGACCGCCACTGGTGAAGCTGATGCTGCCGTCATTGATGACGGTGTCGCCGACCGTGACGGAGTTGAAGCTCGGGTCGGCCACCACGCCAACGGTCAGCGTGCTGGTGGCGTCGTCGTAGACCACCGTGGCGTTGTCGCCTGCGGCCACGGCCAGCGTTTCATCCGGGGCGATGTTGCCGGTGGTGGTGCCGTCGGTGATGTTCCAGCCCGCATTGGCGATGTCGCCAATCGCGTTCAACTGGCTGACATTGACGGCATCGGTATCGGCCACACCGGCCGTCACGCCGCTGATGATGCCGGTACCGCCAGCGTTGATGGTGGTACCGCCGAACACCGGCGAGTCGGCCATCTGCAGGTTGATGGTGCCGGTGACCGGGTCGGTGACCGTCCGCAGGTTGCCGTCGCTGTAGGTGCCGACTGTGCTGGCGCCGCCCTGGATGGCCAAGGTCTGGCCCAGGTCGCGGTGCACGTCGCCGGCGGTGTTGTCGTTGCCGGTGAAGTTCATACCGGCGGTGCTGACGGACGTCAGCTGGTCGACGTTGACCGCATCGGTGCCGGCCACGCCGGGGGCGACATTGCTGATGACCAGGCCGCCGGCGTCGATGCCGGTGGTGGTCACGCTGGGACCGCCGGCGATGGTCAGGCCATTGGTGTTCAGCACCGTGCCGCCTGCGGTCACGCTGTCGACGGTGATGTCGTCGGCCAGGTCGAAGGTAACGTCGTCGTCGGTCGCGGTCTTCGACACGACAATGTTGCCGTCGCTGTTGTTCAGGTCGACCGTCTCATCCGGCGCCACATTGGTCGCGTTGGCACCCTGCGCGCTGAGGTTCCAGCCGGCGTTGGCGGTCGTGGCTACCGTCTCGATCGCCTGGTTGGTCGCATACAGCTGCGAACCGTTGATCGCATCGGTCGAGCTGCCGGAAATCCGACCGGCCGCCACGTTGGTGATGGTCCGTTCGGCGCCTACGCTGCCGACGCTGATGGTGCTGGTCGGGTTGATGCCGGCGAAGTTG
>NZ_JAKPBV010000017.1:0-75185 GCF_022662515.1 Lysobacter sp. M15
CCGCCCGACTGCCTGCATCATCCGCGCCACCGAACCGATGGCCTCCGGCGTGACCAGGAGATGCACATGGTTGGTCATCAAAACGTACGCGTGCACTCTGCAACCGGAGGCTGACGCCGCGTCGCGCAGATCCTGAAGATAACGCGTGTAGTCCGCTTCACAGTAGAAGCACGCCTGCCGGTCGTTACCGCGCTGGATGACGTGCTGCGCCACTCCCGCCAGATCCAGCCGCTTGGTCCTTGGCATCCGGCGCCTCTCCGTCTTGACGAGAAGCAATCGTCGCGTGGAAGCGGCTCAGCGCCTATCGGTGCCGCTGCCAGAGAACGGCAGGAAATCTACGGAACAGGCCGTCAGAAAAGGTACTCTGACCCCTATTTCACGATCGTCGCGTGGAAGCGGCTCAGCGCCTATCGGTGCCGCTACCAGAGAACGGTAGGAAATCTACGGAACAGGCCGTCAGAAAAGGTACTCTGACCCCTATTTCTTATATCGGTGCCGCTGCCAGAGAACGGTAGGAAATCTACGGAACAGGCCCTCAGAAAAGGTACTCTGACCCCTATTTCCCCCCGCCCGACTGCCTGCATCATCCGCGCCACCGAACCGATGGCCTCCGGCGTGACCAGGAGATGCACATGGTTGGTCATCAAAACGTACGCGTGCACTCTGCAACCGGAGGCTGACGCCGCGTCGCGCAGATCCTGAAGATAACGCGTGTAGTCCGCTTCACAGTAGAAGCACGCCTGCCGGTCGTTACCGCGCTGGATGACGTGCTGTGTCACTCCCGCCAGATCAAGCCGCTTGGTCCTTGGCATCCGGCGCCTCTCCGTCTTGACGAGAAGCAATCGTCGCGTGGAAGCGGATCAGCGCCTATCGGTGCCGCTACCAGAGTACGGTAGGAAATCTACGGAACAGGCCGTCAGAAAAGGTACTCTGACCCCTATTTCTCTCCTCTCCCAGTTCCTGCCGATAGCACAGGTAGTCGTCCTCTGCAGCGAAGCAAGGCTGGCGATCGTTGCCGCGCTGGATGACGTGCTGCGGGATTCCGGGCACGTCGAGTCTTGGCTGTCGGGCCATGGTGTGTGCGCGCCCATCGCAAGGAGATGAGGCCACACGTTGCCAAAGCGACCGGGCCTCGACTATCAGCACACATCAGCGCCAAGGGTAGGAAAATCCCTGATTGCGGCCTCAGTAAATGAACCTGACCCCTTTACCCTCTTTACCCTCTATTTCTCGTCAATGCGACACGAACTTGACTTTATATTTCCATTCAATCTCGTTTACCCTTTTAGAGATATGGAAAATTTGTGTTTCAATTTTATCTTTTGAAAATGGAGCAATAGATATCCCCAATTTACCACCCCCTGCTTCGCCAACAAAAACTTCGGCGACCCGAATCTGGCAGCCGTCTGACGTTAAATCAATATTTGCCAAGAACGGAGTTACATATTGATCGCTGATCAATATCGCGATCCCAAATATTCTTGCACTGCCCTCACCTGTCCTGACAGCAGAAGAGGGAAAAATTCCATCAATACTTTCCTTTTCCCAGCTCGGATACTTATTTCTCAAAATCGCAGGTAGAAATAATTCCAGAGAAGAGCACAAAGAAGAGGAAGGCCTCACCTCAAATTCTTCTTCTACTCGAACCCCCTCCATCAAGCTGGCAAGTTCTTGTGCTAACTGGTTTTGTATTTTCATCTGTCCTGCAAATGCTTATCTATTCGTTTAATCAACTGCTGCTCTGCCGCTTGTCTAGCAGAGTGCCCATAGTCTGACCCTTTCTGCACCGTTACTTCAATTCGCTTTTGAACGCTCTTTTCGAGATCGCCTTTCAGACTCTTTAAATCAGATGCGTCATACCTCCCTAAATCTCTAACATTAGGAAGCGCGCCATGAACTTTGCCCGTAGAATCTAAACTTGGAAGTTCAGGCAGTTTCCGTACGACCGCTTCAGCTCTCGCTTCCGCTCTCGCCGCCTTCGCAATATCTGCTCCCTTATCTAGAGCCCTTATCATCTTGCTTGCTGCATTGCCTATCGGGCCAAGAACACTCGCGCCCGCAGATGCAATATTGCCAAGTGTCGGATTCTGGATAGCCTCACCAATAGCCATGGCAGTCCCAATACCCGGTAGGGCCCCTGCCACTGTGCCAACGCCCTCGTAAGAGGACACCTGCATCCTATTCTCGCCGAACTGAAACATCCCTGTTTCGCGCCCATCGGGGTCGGTGAACTTGTAAGGATTGTTGTTTGCGTACCAGTAGCGATTGAAGTTGTCGCCGATGACGCGAACCACTACTGGATCGACGGAGAGGAACCTTCCAATCCCGGGATCGTAATAGCGCTGCTGCGCATACACCAGCCCCGTCGCCGCATCCGCCACATGCCCGGTGTAGTTGGGCCCATCCGTCAACGCCCGGTTCGCCACCCTGCCGTAAGGCTCGAACTCGTTCGTCTCCGCCGCGATCACCGCCCGGCTGGCATCCGTCACCGCCACCGGGCTGCCCAGCGCATCGGTGTGCTGGTACTTGGTGGTGTACACATTGGTGACCGTGTTCCGCTCCCGGATCGCGATCAGGCTACCCTGCAGGTAGATGTACTCGGCTACCTCCTTGGCCCGCTCGTCCCCTGTCATCGAGAGCTGGCCGTTCTGCAGGTAATGGCTGTACTTGTCGTCCGTGGTCCGGTCCCAGACCCGTCGGCCCAGCCCGTCGTAGGCATAGGTGGATGCCGGGGTGTTCACGCTGCGCAGGCGGTTGCCGTAGTCGAAAGCGAAGGTCTGGGCGTTCTTGTCGCTTACGTTGCCCTGGACGTCGTATTCCAGCGCGGTGACGGCCGGGCTGGGGGTCGCCCCGGTGCAGACCGATCCGCTACGGACGAAGGCCAGCTGCCACTGGCTGTTGTAGCAGTAGTAGCGGTCCCGGACGCCATTGCCGCCCGTCACATTGGTCCGGGTCAGATTGTCCAGCACGTCGTAAGCATAGGTGGCCGTGCCGAACATCGGTGAGATAGCGCTGGTCAGCCGATCCAGCCCGTCGTAGACCATGTCCACGTTGCGCCGCTGGGCCGCATCGCGGCCGTCGCTGATGGCCAGCACGTTGCCGTTGGGATCGTAGTCGTAGGTGTCATCCAGCTGGTGTGTGCTGCCGTAGATGTCCAGGCTTCTGCGCGGCAGCCCACGCACGTTCTGGGTCAGCTGGTGAATGATCCCGTTGCCGTAGGTGAACTGCTTGATCGCCCCGTTGGGGTAATAGCTCACGCCGCTGGCGAAGGTCCCGGCCTGGGTCGGCCTGCCCAAGGCGTCTGGCGCGTAGCTCACGTTCAATCCGTGCCACACCTGCGCGGACAGGTGGCCGTTGGTGTTGTAGACGTAGTCCACCGGCCAGCTGAGCACGCTGGCGTACTGCAGGGTCTCGGATTCCAGCAGCCGGCGCCGGTTGTAGGCGTAGGTGGTGGTGGCCATCTGGGCACCGGTGTTGTCGTTATTGGTGCCCACCTGTGCCGGTAGTCCGTCGGGGGTGTAGGTGTATGCAACGTTCCCACGCCCGTCCGGGTGGTAAACGTGGACCATCCGGTTACGGGCGTCGTAAGCACGGGTGATCTTGCGGGCCAGGATGGCCGTGGTATCGCCTTCCAGGTCGCAGGCGGTGGCCGCTGGCAGGCCCGAGGCCGACCAGGCCAGGTTGCCTGCGCCGTCGTAGCCCATCAGCGTGGCGCCGGTCTCCGGCTCCACCGCCGCGCACAGTTCCTGACTGGCGTGATAGGCATAGCTACGCGTCGCGCTGAGCGTGTTGCCCGCGTTGCGGCGTTTGATCGTGAGCGGCTTGCCATGCGGGTCGCGCGCGATTTCCGTCGCACTGGTGTCGACACCGGCATAGCGGGTGATCCCGACCGGCGCATCCGTGCTGGGCTGGTCGTAGGCCTGGTACTGGATCACTGTCTGATAAAGACGCGGGTTGGTGACTCGGGTCTGGAAGCCGGTCAGGTACTCCGTCGTCGTGGTCAGCAGGCCCAATTCTGAGTCCTGCACCGCGGTCAGCGGCCGGTCCAGGGCGTCATAGGTGTAGTCGGTGCCGCTGAGGGTAGTGTCGGTCCAGTTGGCAAGGGTACTGGTCGGGTACGACTGGAATATCAGCCGCCCGCCCGCGTCGTAGCGTTTGACCACATCGCTCCTGGTGTTGGCGATATTCCCCATGTCGATCGTCTGTTCCACGATCGGCCGCCAGAGCGCATCGAAGAGCACGGTTTTGCGGCCGTTGCCGGTCTGGACGAGCTGGCGCCAGTGTCCGGCCGGGATGCCATACACCGCCGGGTACCCGTCATTGAAGCTGATGGTGGTGGCCGCCCACTTGCTCGTGTCGCAGACATTGGCGGTCTCTGAGGGATAGGTGATCAGGTTGATCCGACCCATCGCGTCGTAGCCGTAGCAGGTCTTGGACTGGGTCTCGTCGGTGACCGAGGCAATGGTGCCGTCATTGTTGACCACCGCCGATTCGGTCACCGGGGTGGGTTGGTCCGTCGTGGCCGGATGGGTGATCGTCTGCGGGATGCCGCGCATCCAGTTCGAGAGCGTGGTGATGTTGTTGTTGCCGTCCTTGACCGTGGACAGGGTGCCGTCCTGGGTTCCGGTGGTCAGGTTGTAGGTCAGGGTCTGCTGGATCTTGCCGAACGCCTTGGTCTGCAGCGGTAGGGCGGTGGCAGCGTCGTAGCTGGTCTCCGACACCACATGCCCATTGCACGACTGGGTTGATGACGGAATCGAAGTGAGGCAGGTCACGCTCTTGACCTGACCGATCACCCAAGCCGTCTTGTTGTTCTCGTAGACGATCTGCTCGGTCTTTTCGTAGGTGACCGTCTGCGCCTGCGCGCCCAGCGGCAGCAGGCATGCCAGGAGCGCAATCACCGGCCAGGCGCGGCGCTGAAAGAAACGCGCGGTCTTCGTGCTCCGGAGCCCGTTCATGGCGCGCCCTCCCCCGGATCCGCAGGCTCTTCTGGCGGCGGCTCCTCGGGTACCAGCAGGCTGGTATCGCCTTCCACCTGCACGGTCTTGACCGCCGAATACGGGCTGCAGCCGTTGGCGTTGCAGGCCTGCACCTGGTACTGGTAGGTGCCGGCGATGTTGATCGTCCGGGCCGTGCTGGTGCCGGCGCCGGTGTAGACATCGTTCCACCCGGTGCTGTTCCGGTTCTGCTGCAACACGTAATTGGTCGCAGTGGAGACGCTGGTCCAGCTGACCGTGAACGGCTCGTAGGTCTGCGCGGTGGTCGGCGCGGTCAGGGTGGGCGCCGGCAACGGCGAGGAGACCGTGGTGGTGTCGACCGCCGAATAGGCGGCGCAGCCGGCCCCGTTGCAGGCCCGGACGCGGTAGTCGTAGGTGCCCGTGCCCTTGGCGGACGCGGCCCAGCTCACGATGCCTGCGTCCACGATGTTGACCCAACTGCCGCCGTTCTTGCGCTCGTCCAGCTCGTAGCGGGTCGCCAGCGAGACCGCTGTCCAGCTGACGGTATAGCTGCCGGTGGTGTTGGTGGCCGGCGCGGTCAGCGTGGGCACGCCGCTGGGCGGAATGGCGACCTCGGTGGTCTCAGTGACCGACCAGGCGGAACAGCCGGCGCTGTTGCAGGCGCGCACCTGATAGCTCCAGCTGCCATCGGTCTTGCCGGAGAGCGATCTGCTGGTGGCCGACGTGTTCTGCAGGGTGTTCCAGCCGCCCTGGTTCTTCTGTTCCTGCAATTGATAGGTCGCGGCGCCCGAAACGGTGGTCCAGCTGACCGTAAAGCTGCCGTTGGCGTTCGTGGCAGGCGCGGTCAGCGTTGGGGCCGTACCCGGCGGCAGAACGAGCGTTGTGCCCGGCATCGTCTTGGCCACGGTGCCGGTCCTGGTGACCTTGGTCGGTTGCGCGAACTCGTCGAAGCAATAGATCCCGGCCGTGGTGCAGCCCTTCTCCACTTCCCAGATGAAATCCGCCCCATCCTGCAAGGTGGCGGTCCAGACCCGTGGGCGCGGATATTCCGAGACGAAGCCTGCGCCACGCGGTTGCGGGCTGACGCCGATCCTGGCCGAGTAGGGCTGGGGCGGGGCGTTTGGGGTCCAGTAGTTGTAGTCATTGAATACCGTGCGCAGCGCGTTCGACCCCTTGCCGGTCTCGACGCTGAGCGCCTTGCCTTCGTTGTAGCGGTAGCTGTTGCCGTAGAGGTGCTTGGTCCAGCTGCCGTCGGGCTCGGTGATGGTGACGCTGCGCGCACCGGCGCAGTCGTCGCTTGTGCATATGGGATCCAGGCAATTGGACTGGGTGCAGACCGGTTCGGTCTCACCAGGCGGATATTGCCAGGTGCCGAGCCCGCCCGACCACGCATACGTCCATGTGCCCGTTGTAATACCGGGGCCGGAAATTTGGCGGCTCTTGAGCGTCAGCGAGAAGGCCCGCACCGGCAGGAGGAAGAAGTCATCGCTTTTGCCGTTCGGGTCGGGCTGGCCCGGGCTCCGGTAGTTTCGGCAGATCGCCGGCACGTTGGTCCGGCCGAAGCGCACCGGCCCGACGGTATAGGTGCCTGTCGCTCCGGAGGGATGGGTGATGGTGCCGGTGAAATTGTCGGCAAGCACAGAATCCAGCTGGAAACATCCGTACGGGCGCGCCTCGTCGCCGGACGGCTGGATCACTGCGTTGGACAGGTTGGCAAACGAGAGCTGCCAACTGCTCGTATCCGGCAAGGTCACGCTGGACAGGGAATTACCCTGGTAGCCGTAGCTCCAGGTATGCGATCCATCGCTGACCGTGGAAATGAGGCCGCTGGTGTTGTAGCCGAAGGTGAGGGTGCGGCTGTCGTTGGAGGTGATCTGCGTGATCTTGAGCGCCTGGGTCGGCGTGTTGGAATAGCTATAGGTCACCCAGTTGCCGAAGCGATCCTCCACCCGCGTGACATACAGCGCGACCTTGAAGCGCGCTGCGGTGAAGCCGAGCGGATTGCCCTCCCAATCGTGACCATAGTCCACTCCTTGATACTTGTAGTCCGGCTCTCGAGTCCGGGCCATGTGATTGAACCAGTACTTGGTCCCGTCGCTGGCGATCGCCAGGAATCCCTGGCCGGTGCCATTGGCGATGCTCGACAGACAGCTGAAATAGGTGTTTCCGGCGGTTACCCACTTGTAAGGCCCGCCCGTGCTCGGCTTGGGCCAGGTCGTGGTCGCCTGCAGCATCTCGCCGCCTCCGGGCATGTCGGCATAGTTACCAGACCAGAATTCGTCCGCGGGCAGCCCCCCAGCGCCCATCGGCGGCACAGCCACGTCACAGCGGTTGTCGTGCCATGCCTCTTGGAACACGCCGCTGAGATGGGGAATGTCCAGTTCCCATTCGGCAAACGGATGGGCATAGCCTGTGTAGCCTTCCCGATTGGTCACCGTGAATTTCCGCGTAACCGCCACCGGCAGCTTGCTGTTGCCCGGGATGGACACGTCCGTGGCGGTGAACGACAGCACGCCCGAATACAGGTCGAGGCTGTCGCCGAACACGTTGTCCGCGCTCAGCGCGGCCACGGCACGTTTGGACTCGATCAGGCGGTCGTACTCTTCCCACGCCTGCTTGCCCTGGGCGCTCGCCACCACGGGCAACACGCACAACACCACCGCCGCGCCCGCAAGCGCGACAGCCCTGGTCCATCCGGCCATGCTTCCCCTTCCCGTTCCCTTTCAGCCTTGCGGCCGAATCCTGTATCCCCTGCCGCGACGATCTCCTCGTCCGGCATCCGGCTTATCCGTCAGCGGTGAATCGTTGTCAAGACTTAAGCAGCCAATCTGATCGGCACGAAAATCATCGGGTCTGATTCCTGCGGCAGCCGACGCATGCCGGCGGGACACCAGCAACGGTCATCAACCTGATGTTCGGGAATCGACCCCCAACCTATCTCCCCGCCGCAATCTGCCGCAACGCCCGCTCGAACACCTCGACCGGCTGACCGCCGGAAATCAGGTGCTTCTGGTCGATGATCACGGCCGGCACGCCCTGGATGCCGCTGCGCAAGTAGAACTGCTCCTCGGCGCGGACCGCGTCGGCGTAGGCATCCGAGGCAAGGATCTCCCGCGCACGGTCGGCCGACAATCCGCTGTCGCCGGCAATGCGGACCAGGGTGTCGTGATCCGACACATCCTGCCCGTCGCTGAAGTAGGCACGCAACAGCGCATGCTTGAGTTCGCGCTGTCCGCCTTCTACCCCCGCCCAATGCAGCAGCCGGTGCGCGTCGAAGGTGTTGTAGATGCGGCGACGCTCCGGCGAGAAGGTGAAACCCAGCGTCGCACCGCGCTCGCGGATGCGCTCGTGGTTCTGGGCGAGCTGTTCGGCGGACAACCCGTACTTCTTCGCCAGGTGTTCACCGATGTCCTCGCCTTCGGCGGCAAGCTGCGGGTTGAGCTCGAACGGCCGGAAGTGGACGTCCGCTTCCACTTCACCCTGCGTGCGCGCCAGTGCCTGTTCCAGCGACGCCAGTCCGATGGCGCACCACGGGCAGACGACATCGGAGACAAAGTCGATGCGCAGCGGCACGGGGAGCGAGCTCCCGCTCATATCTGCATCATCGGCAACGTGAGACCCTGCTCCTTCGCGCACGCCTTGGCAATCTCATACCCCGCATCCGCATGCCGCATCACCCCAGTGCCCGGATCGTTCCACAGCACCCGCGCGATGCGCTTGTCGGCTTCCGGCGTGCCGTCGCAGACGATCACCACGCCGCTGTGCTGGGAATAGCCCATCCCTACTCCACCGCCATGGTGCAGGGAGACCCAGGTGGCACCGCCGGCGACGTTGAGCATGGCGTTGAGCAGCGGCCAGTCGGAGACCGCATCGCTGCCGTCGAGCATCGCTTCAGTCTCGCGGTTGGGCGATGCGACGCTGCCGGAATCGAGATGATCGCGGCCGATCACCACCGGCGCGCTCAGTTCGCCATTGCGGACCATCTCGTTGAAAGCCAGGCCGAGCTTGTGGCGTTGCCCCAGACCGACCCAGCAGATGCGCGCGGGCAGGCCCTGGAAGCTGATGCGTTCGCGCGCCATGTCCAGCCAGTTGTGCAGGTGCGCATCGTCCGGGATCAGTTCCTTGACCTTCGCATCGGTCCTGTAGATGTCCTCCGGATCGCCGGACAGCGCGACCCAGCGGAACGGGCCGACGCCGCGGCAGAACAGCGGGCGCACATAGGCCGGGACGAAGCCGGGGAAATCGAAGGCGTTGGCGCAGCCTTCGTCCTTGGCCATCTGCCGGATGTTGTTGCCATAGTCCACTGTGGGAACGCCCTGCGCGTGGAAGGCGAGCATGGCCTCGACGTGCACGCGCATCGACTTCTTCGCCGCATCGCGCACGCGCTCGGGGTCCTGCTTCTGCAGGGCGAGCCACTGCTCCACCGTCCAGCCGATCGGCAGGTAGCCGTGCACGGGATCGTGCGCGCTGGTCTGGTCGGTCACCGCGTCCGGGCGCACGCCGCGCTGGACCAACTGCGGCAGGATTTCTGCGGCGTTGCCGAGCAGGGCGATGGATTTCGCTTCGCCCGCGCGGGTGTACCTGTCGATGCGCGCAAGCGCATCGTCCAGATCGGTGGCCTGCTCGTCGACGTAACGGGTCTTCAGCCGGAAATCGATGCTGCTCTGGCGGCACTCGATGTTGAGGCTGCTCATGCCGGCCAGCGACGCCGCCAGCGGCTGCGCGCCGCCCATGCCGCCCAAACCGGCCGTGAGCAGCCATTTGCCGGTGAGATCGCCGCCGTAATGCTGGCGGCCCAGTTCCACGAAGGTCTCGTAGGTGCCCTGGACGATGCCCTGCGACCCGATGTAGATCCATGAGCCCGCGGTCATCTGGCCGTACATCATCAGGCCCTTGCGATCGAGCTCGTTGAAGTGCTCCCAGGTCGCCCAGTGCGGCACCAGGTTGGAATTGGCGATCAGCACGCGCGGCGCGTCGGGATGGGTGGGGAACACGCCGACCGGCTTGCCCGATTGCACCAGCAGGGTTTCGTCGTCGCCGAGGGTCTTGAGCGTCTCCAGGATCTTGTCGTAGCACTGCCAGTCGCGTGCGGCGCGGCCGATGCCGCCGTAGACCACCAGCTCGGCCGGGTTCTCCGCCACTTCCGCATCCAGGTTGTTCTGCAGCATGCGGAACGGGGCCTCGGTCAGCCAGCTGCGGCAGCTGAGCGTGCTGCCGCGCGGGGCGCGGATCCTGCGGCTGGGGTCGTTGCGCAACGCGGCGTGGGGCGTATCGGCCATGGCGGCATCCATCGGAAAACGATGCCCCGATTATCCCCCAGCGCGCCTTTGGACCGGTGCCGCGCGTTCGACCGGGCGCAAATCACGCTGCGGACCTGCCGGGTTGCGCAAAACAAGACGCCCGGCATGGCCGGGCGTTATTGCAGTGCCTGGTGCGGGGCGATCAGTGGACGGCGGGGTCGAGCGAACGCAGTGCGTCCGCCAGGTCCCAGCGCCCGGTGCGGCGCAGCTCTTCGCCGGAATAGCTGCGGCCGGTGGCGCTGACGCAGCGCTTGGTGTCGCGGTTGTCGGCACGCGGCTTGATGCGGGTGGCGATGCGCGAACCGGTTTCGCGCAGGCAGTTGCGGTCATTAAGCGCTTCGTCCTCGGCCTGCGCGCGCTTTTCCGCCGGGCTGGCGTCGGAAGCCGGGGCCACCACGTCCTGTGCGCCCGCGGCAAAGGCCATGGTGCACAGCACGGCTGCCAGCAGGGCGCGTGTCATGGAAGTGCGGGTCATGGGAGCACCTCTTGGTGAGTGCCGCCGTTGCGGCTTGTTTCCACCATACGCCGATGCCGACGGGGCGGCGAAGGCCCCGGCGGTCGCGATTCAGAGTCGCGTCAGGCTTGCGGACAGGCGGCCTGGCGGCCGGCGTGGAAGGCTTGCACGGCCGCTTCGTCCGCGGGCCTGCGCCCGGCTCCGTTGTCGAACAGCACGCGCCAGACGCCGTCGGCATCCCGGTGCCAGACCGAATGGAAGGTACCGACCGAGAACCGTTGCGTGGCGCCGGGCGTAAGGTCCTCGAACAGGGCCGGTCCGCTGGACCAGGCGACATCGTCCGGTCCGCCGATGGTCACCCGGCTCGGGTACCAGGACAGCTTGAGCCCCTTGCCGGCCACGATGTCGGCCCAGGCAGCGGCCACCGCCTCGCGCCCGCGCAGCGGCTGCGGCGCGCCGGAATTGAAGGCGGCCTGCGGGTGCAGATGTTCGGCGAAGGCGGCGGCATCATGATCGGCCACCGATTGCGCGAAGCTGAGTTCGCGCGCCCAGACCTGGCATTCGGCGTCGGTCAGCCTGGGTGCTGGCGCGGGCGCGGCTTCCTGCGCAATGGCGGGCAGAGCCGGGAGCATCAGGATCGCAAGCAACCAGGCGCGCATCGCGGTACTCCCTCGGGCGGGGCGCCAAGATCGCGCTTCCATGCGCCTGCGGCAAGCGACGGAAGTCATGACGCGCTAATCTTGCCCGCATGCGCATTCCAACCATCCTCGCCTGCTGTGCCGCCCTGCTGCTCGCGGGCGGCTGTACCGCCAGCTCCGTGCAATCGACGCCGGAGGCGAGCGCCCCGGCTTCGCCCACGCGCATCCTGGTGTTCACCCGCACCGCGGGCTTCCGCCACGACTCGATCCCGGTGGGCGTGGACACGCTGCGCGCGCTGGCGGCCGAGTCGGGCCTGCAGGTCGAGCACAGCGAGGACCCGAACCTGTTCGACGCCGCGAGCCTGTCGCGCTTCCGCGCGGTGGTGTTCCTCAATGCCACCGGCGATGTGCTCGATGGTGCGCAACAGCTTGCGTTCGAACGTTACATCGCTGCGGGCGGCGGCTACCTCGGCGTGCATGCGGCCGCCGATACCGAATACGACTGGCCGTGGTATGGCGACCTGGTTGGCGCGTGGTTCCAGGGACATCCGCCGGGACTGCAGACCACGGATGTGCGCTTCGAAGGTGACCAAGCCGGGCTCGCCGCGGACTGGCGCATCAGCGACGAGTTGTACAACTACAAGCGCAACCCGCGTAGTGATGTCGAGGTGCTCGCCACAGTGGACGAAGACGATTACACCGGCGGCACGATGGGCAACGATCACCCGATCGCATGGTGCCATGCCTCCGGCGGCGGCCGTGCCTGGTATACCGGCCTCGGCCACGACGCCAAGATGTATGCCGACCCGACCTATCGCGCGCACCTGCTGCGCGGACTGCATTACGTGACCGGGCAGTCTGCCGACTGCTGATCCGCTTCCGTAGGAGCGGCGTGAGTCGCGAGCGTTTGGCCATTCACGCCACCGATTGTCGAGCTCGCGACTGACGTCGCTCCTACACCGAAACCGGTATGTAGGAGCGGCGTGAGCCGCGAGCTTTAGACCTTTATGTTTCACCCAGATCAATGCGCGACACCCGCGAACGGATTGTCATGAGCGTCATTTATGATCGCCGGCATGCCGATACCGCTCCGTTTCCTGTCCGCGCTGCTCGCCTGCCTGCTGGCGTCCTGCGCGACATCGCTCTCCACTTCCGGTCCGGATTCCAATCCCGCCAGCGCGGCGCGCGCTGTCGCCACGCATGCGCCTGACAGCGTGCTGCTGGTGTCTCTGGACGGCTTTCGCGCCGACTATCTGGACCTGGGCATCACCCCCAACCTCTCGCGCATTGCGCGCGAGGGCGTGCGTGCGCGCTGGATGAGTCCGTCGTACCCCACGCTCACCTTCCCCAATCACTACAGCATGGTCACCGGCCTGGTGCCGGACCACCATGGCATCGTCCACAACACCATGCGCGATGCGGCGATCGGCGGATTCAAGCTGTCCGACCGCAAGGCCGTTGGCGATGGCCGCTGGTGGGATGGACAACCCATCTGGGTGAGCGCGGAAAAGGCCGGTCTGCCGAGCGCCACCCTGTACTGGCCAGGCAGCGAGGCGGAGATCGCAGGCGTCCGGCCGACGCGCTGGAGCCAATACCGCGAGGGCCACACCCTGCCACTGCACGAGCGCGTAGACACGGTGCTCGGCTGGCTGTCCGAGCCGCAGGCGACGCGGCCGCGCATCGCCACGCTGTACTTCGAAACCGTCGATCACGACAGCCACGCCTACGGCCCCGATTCGCCGCAGGCGTATGCGGCGGTACGGGCGGTGGATGCGGAACTCGGACGCCTGCTGGATGGGCTTGTCGCTCGCGGCATCGCGGAACACGTGAACCTTGTCGTCGTGTCCGACCATGGCATGGCCGCCGTGCCACGTCCGCAGCTGGTCGCGGTGGAGGACGTGGTCTCGAAGGAGGAAGCCACGGTCGTCACCATCGGCCAGGTGATCACCATCGCGCCCAACCCGGGGCACGAGGCACGGGTCGAACGCAAGCTGCTCGGCATGCACGATGGTTACGATTGCTGGCGCAAGGGCGAGCTGCCCGCACGCTGGCACTACGGCAGCCATCCGCGCATCCCGCCGATCGTCTGCCAGATGCACGAAGGCTGGGACATGCTGCCACGCGAGACGATCGCCAAACGCACGACGGCGATACGCGGGTCGCATGGTTACGACCCGGCGCTACCGTCGATGCGCGCACTGTTCGTCGCCAGCGGCCCCGCGTTCCGTCGCGGCGTGACGTTGCAACCATTCGCGAATGTCGATGTCTATCCGCTGCTGGCGCGATTGCTCGGCATCCAGCCCGCACCGAACGATGGCGACATCGCGCCGCTGCTGCCCGCGTTGCGCGCAACGCCGTAGGTCGGCCCACGCCCCGACGACATGGCGTTCGGCTAGGCTGCGTGTCGGCGACGTAGCGCCGACCTACACGTCCGATGCCCATGTCCGAAAGCGGCCAGTCGCCGGTTTCCGGCGGTGCTAGGCTGACCCCATGATTTCCGATCCGGTCACCGCCTTGCCCGACGCCCACGTCTGCGAACAGGCGCGGCTGAGCCGCGATCCGCGCTTCGACGGCGTGTTCTTTACTGCGGTGCACAGCACCCGCATCTACTGCCGCCCCGTGTGCCCCGCGCCCTGGGCGAAGCGGGTCCGCTATTACGTGACCGCCGCGGCGGCCGAAGCAGACGGTTACCGGCCCTGCCTGCGCTGCCGGCCCGAACTCTCCCCCGCCGACGGCGCGTGGCGGCGCGGCGATGCGGTCCTGGCACGCGCGCTCAAGCTGATCGACCAGGGCTTCCTGGATGAGCATCCGCTGTCCGCGCTCGCCGACCGGGTCAATGTGGGCGAACGCCAGTTGCGTCGGCTGTTCGTGGAGCGCGTGGGCGCGCCGCCGATTGCGGTGCAGGGGACGCGCCGCCTGCTGTTCGCCAAGCAGCTGCTGACCGAAACGGCGCTGCCGATCACCGAAGTCGCGCTTGCCTCCGGTTTTGGCAGCGTGCGCCGTTTCAACGCGAGCTTCCAGGCTGCCTATCGCATGGCGCCGCGCGACCTGCGCAAGCGTCCCGTGGGCGAAGTGCGCCAGGATGGCGAAAGCCTGGTACTGCGGCTGGGCTATCGGCCGCCGTACGACTTCCCGGCGATGCTCGACTTCCTGCGCGGTCGCGCGCTGCCCGGCGTGGAAGTGGTCGATGCCGACAGCTACGCACGCGTGATCGCGGGCGAGCGGGGCACGCCGCCCGGGTGGCTGCGAGTCAGCGCCTGGCCCGATGCGCGTGCCGGCACCGAACATGCGCTGCGGCTGGAGCTGCACGCCGCGCAGGCCTCGCGGCTGCTCGACATCGTCGGCCGGCTGCGGCGCATGTTCGACCTGGATGCCGATCCGGATGCGATCGGCGCGGCGCTGTCGCCTGATCCGCGCCTGGCGCCATTGTTGCGTCAGCGTCCGGGCCTGCGGATTCCGAGCGGCTGGGACGGATTCGAGATCGCGGTGCGCGCGATCCTGGGCCAGCAGGTGAGCGTGGCCGCGGCGCGCACGTTCGCAGCGCGCATCGCGCAGCGCTTTGGCGAGACCTTGCCGACGCCGTCGACACCCGGACTCGAGCACCTGTTCCCCACGCCGCAGGTACTGGCGGACGCGGATCTGACCCAGATCGGCCTGACCCGCGCACGCGCCGATACCGTGCGCACGGTGGCGCGCGCGGTGCTCGAGGGCACAGTCGACTTCCGGGTCGATCGCACGCTGGAGGATTTCGTTGCGCGCTGGACCGCCCTGCCCGGCATCGGACCCTGGACCGCGCACTACATCGCGTTGCGGGCGATGGGCCATCCCGACGCCTTCCCCGCCGATGATCTGGTGCTGCAGAAGGCGCTGCCCGGCGACGGGTCGCGCATGAGCGCCGCGGCGCTGACTGCGCACGCGGAACGCTGGCGCCCATGGCGCGCGTACGCGGTGCTGCACTTGTGGCGCGACAGCATGCCGGTACCGATCGCCCCGCGCGAACGCGCCGCCGCGCAAGGCGCGAGGAAGCGCCGGGAAGCAGCGTGATGGCAACCCGTGCGATCGCGTGGCGCCATGTCGACAGCCCGGTCGGCCCGCTGTTGCTCGCCGCATCGGACGATGCGTTGGTCGCGATCGAATTCCAACGCAACCGGCATCCGGTGCGGCGCGACGCGGACTGGCATGAAGGCGACAACGCCGTGCTACGCGACGCGCAACGCCAGCTGGATGAGTACTTCGCCGGGACACGCCGCAGCTTCGATGTGCCGCTTGCGCCGCTGGGCACGCCGTTCCAGCGCGAGGTCTGGAGCACGCTGGCCCGGATTCCCTATGGCGACACGTGGAGTTATCGCGATGTGGCCAGGTCCATCGGCAAGCCCGAAGCGGTGCGCGCGGTCGGCGCTGCCAACGGCCGCAATCCGATTCCCATCGTCCTGCCCTGCCACCGTGTGATCGGCGCCGACGGCGCGCTCACCGGCTTCGGCGGCGGGCTGCCGACGAAGGCCTTCCTGCTGCGATTGGAAGGTGCGCTGCCGCGCGAGCCCGCCGAACTGTTCGGGTAGGTCGGGGCGGCCCCCGACGCGTGACGCTCGAGCGTCGGCCGCGTAGGGCCGACCTGCGTCCCAGCCATTCGGTGTTCTGTATCGCCCACGTAGGAGCACCTGTTCGGCGCGGCCGCTATCCAGGCACCCTGGTCGCGCCGAAGCGGCGCTCCTACGGAAGGGATCTGGCTATGCCGACAACAACTTCGACATCGCGCTGCGATAGCGTTCTGCGATGCGCTCGTGGTCGCGATGCCGGCCAGCGCTGACGACCGTCTGTCCCGCGACGCTGACTTCGCGCACCACGCTGCGGTTGCCGCTGAAGATCCAGCGATCGGCGACATCGGCCTGCGCTGCACCCGCGAGAAGCGGGGCTGTGGCATCGAGCACGATGTGATCGCCCGTGTCGCCGAATCCCGTTGCATTCGCACTGCTTCCCGCCACGCCGCTCAGCAGGGTCACGCCCACGCTGGGCGAATCGGCGGCCACTGCGACGTTGCGGTGCCGGGTCGCCAGCCGTTGTCCGTACTCGAGCCAGCGTAGTTCTTCCACCGGCGAGACCGAGATGTGCGAATCCGAACCGATGCCCCATGCGCCTCCCGCATCCAGGAACGCGCGCAGCGGGAACAGGCCATCGCCGAGATTGGCTTCGGTGGTCGGGCAGATCGCCACGGTTGCGCCGGAACTGGCGATCCCCGCGATCTCGGCAGCGTCCAGATGGGTCGCATGCACCAGCGTCCAGCGCGGATCGACCTGCGCATTGGCCAGCAGCCATTCCACCGGACGCGCATTGCGGATGGCGATGCAATCCTGCACTTCGCCCACCTGCTCTGCGATGTGGATATGGATCCGGCAATCACGCGGCAGCGCCTCCAGCACGGCCTGCATCGCGGCCCGCGGCACCGCGCGCAGGCTGTGCAGGGCGCATCCCACGCGCAGCGTGGCGTCCTGGTGCGCGTGCAGGGTTTCGAACAGGCGCAGGTAGCCCTCGACATTGTGGCCGAAGCGCTGCTGGCGATCGGACAGCGCGCGCCCATCGAAACCACCGCTCATGTACAGCACCGGCAGCAGGGTCAGGCGGATGCCGGATTCGCGTGCGGCGGCGATGAGCGCATCGGACATCGCAGTCGGCACGGCATACGGCCCGCCGTCGGGCGCGTGATGCAGGTAATGGAACTCGCAGACCGTGGTGTAACCGGCTTCGAGCATCTCCACGTACAGCTGCGCGGCCACCGCGTGCAGCGTGTCCGGATCGAAGCGTGCGGCGAACCGGTACATCGTCTCGCGCCAGGTCCAGAAGCTGTCTTCAGGATGGGTCTGGCGTTCGGCCAGGCCCGCCATCGCGCGCTGGAAGGCATGCGAGTGCAGGTTGGCGACGCCGGGCGTGCGCCAGCCATCGGCCACGCGCGTTATCCCGGCCTTGTTCGCGGCGTCGGCGTTCGTATGTTCGGACATGCGGCCACGGCTGCGCGGTGGGATGCGCTAGGCTACCGCGTCGGAACCGGATGGGATACGTCGTGGACACGAGTCTGCTTGGCGTCGTGGTGGCGGTGATCGTGGCCGCAGGCGTGTTTGCGCTGCTCGTGCGCCGCCACGTCGAACGCGCCGACGCCCACGAATTCGGCAGCAGCGACGCGAGCGGCCCGGCAATCGTGTCGGGTACTGACGGCGGCGCACATGGTGTGCACGTTTGCAGCGGTTCGTTCGCGGGTGGCGATTGCGGCGGCGGCGATGGAGGCGGCGGTGGCGACTGAGCCCTGGGACGGCCTGATCCTCGGCGCTTCGCTGGCCACCCTGGATGGCGATGGGGGCTACGGCGCGATCGACAACGCGGCGCTGGGTTGGAAGGACGGGGTTTTCACGTTCGTGGGCGCCCGCACTGCACTGCCAGGCGCGCCCGCGTCGCTTGCCGACGAGGTGATCGAGACCGACGGTTGGATTACCCCGGGGCTGGTCGACTGCCATACCCATCTGGTGTTTGCCGGCGACCGCGCCGCCGAGTTCGAACAGCGCCTGCAAGGTGCCAGCTACGAGGAAATCGCACGCTCCGGCGGCGGGATCGTGTCGACCGTGCGCGCCACCCGCGCGGCGAGCGAAGCGGATCTGGCGAGGGAATCGTCGCCTCGCCTGCAGGCGCTGATCGCCGATGGCGTGACCACGGTGGAGATCAAATCCGGCTACGGCCTGGACTTCGACAACGAACGCAAGATGCTGCGGGTCGCACGCCAGCTGGGCGAGCGCCTGCAGGTGGGCGTGCGCACCACCTTCCTCGGTGCGCATGCGTTGCCGCCGGAGTTCGCCGGCGATCCGGACGGCTACATCGATGCCGTCGTCGAATGGCTGCCGCGGCTGCACGCCGAAGGACTGGTGGATGCGGTGGATGCGTTCTGCGAACGCATCGGATTCACCGCCGCGCAGACGCGGCGCGTGTTCGAAGCCGCCCGTGCACTGGGGCTGCCGGTCAAACTCCACGCCGACCAGTTGAGCGACGGCGCCGGAGCGGCGCTGGTGGCCGAATTCGGCGGCCTGTCGGCAGACCATGTCGAGTACACCTCGGAAGCCGGAGTGCACGCCATGGCCGAAGCCGGCACCGTCGCGGTGCTGCTGCCCGGCGCGTTCCATGTCCTGCGCGAAACCACCCTGCCGCCGGTGGCCGAATTCCATGCGCGGGGCGTGCCGATCGCGGTCGCCACCGACTGCAATCCCGGCACCTCGCCGCTGCAGTCGCTGCGCCAGGCGATGCAGCTGGCCTGCACGCATTTCCGGCTCACACCGGAGGAAGCGCTGCGCGGCGCAACGGTCAACGGCGCGCGCGCACTGGGTTTGCACGACCGCGGCGTGCTGCGCCATGGCCTGCGTGCCGACTTCGTGCACTGGCGCATCCGTCATCCGGCCGAACTGTGCTACTGGCTGGGCGGAAAACTGGCGCTCGGCGTCTATGCCGCCGGCCAACGCGTCGCCTAGCTCTCCGGCGGCCCGGCGGTTTGTCGCACAATGCGGGCGAACCAGATGAAAGGACCGCACATGCTCCGCACCATGCTCGCCCTCGCCTGCCTGCTGGGCTCCCCGGCCTTCGCCGCACAGGCGCCCGAGGCCGCGCAGCGGCTCGCGCAGGAGGCGGTGATCGTCGACACCCATATCGATGCGCCAGGCATCCTCACCGAGAAATGGGCCGACCTCGGCAACCAGGCCAAGGATCGCGAGTTCGATTATTTCAAGGCGCGCGCCGGCGGCCTGGATGTGGCCTTCATGTCGATCTACACCTCGCCCAAGCAGGACGAGGACGGCAGCGCCTGGCAGGTGGCCAACGCGATGATCGACGGCGTGGAAGCCCTGGTGCAGCGCCATCCCGACAAGTTCGCGATCCTCACCTCACCGGGCGATGCCGACCTGCTCGCGCAGGGCGGCCGCGTGCTGCTGCCCCTGGGCATGGAGAACGGCGCCCCGCTCGGCGACAAGCTGGAAAACGTGAAGTTCTTCTTCGACCGCGGCGTGCGTTACATCACCCTCGCCCACAGCGCCAACAACCGCATGGCCGATTCGTCGTACGCGCTGGAGAAAAAGTGGAACGGACTCAGCCCATTCGGCCGCGAGGCGGTGCGCGAAATGAACCGGCTCGGGATCATGGTCGACGTCTCGCATCTGGGCGATGCCTCGGCCAAGGAGGCGATCGCACTGAGCCGCGTGCCGGTGATCGCTAGTCATTCCGCGTTCCGCCATTTCACTCCCGATTTCGAGCGCAACATCAGCGACGAGATCGCCAAGGCCGTAGCGGCCAAGGGCGGCGTGGTGCAGGTGCCGTTCGGCACCGCGTTCATCGACCCGGCGAGCGCCGCCACCACCCAGGCGCGTTTCCGCGCCGTCGCCGATTTCGACCGGCGCAATGCCGCGCTCAAGGCGCAGGGTAAGCCGGAAGAATCGCGCGAGGCGTTCGACAAGGCCTGGGAAGCCGCGCATCCGCCGGGAACCAGCACGCTGGACCAGGTGCTCGACCAGATTGATCACGGCGTGAAGCTGATGGGCGTCGACCACGTCGGCATCGGCTCGGACTTCGACGGCGTTGGTGGCGAACTGGCGAGCGAACTCAAGACGGTCGCCGACTACCCCCACCTGGTCGCGGGCCTGCAGGCGCGCGGATACCAGGACGCCGACATCCGCAAGATCCTGGGCGGCAACCTGCTACGTGTGTGGGCGGAAGTCGAAGCCGGGGCGAAATGACCCGTGGTGCGGGCGCGGTCCCGCAGGATGCCGAAAAAACAAAGCCCCGCATCAGCGGGGCTTTTCGGTTCGAAGGCGAAGGCCGGGCGCTTACCTGGCAGCCGCCTTCTTCGCCACGACCTTCTTGGCCGGCGCCTTGGTGGCGGCGGTCTTTTTTGCGACCGGCGCGCTGGCGCTGCCGGTGGCCTTGGTGGCCACATGCGAGCGGGCATTGCCGTAGCTCGAGTTGTAGCGCTTGCCCTTGGCGGTCTTGCGGTCGCCCTTGCCCATGGTGTCGTACTCCTGCGATCTGTGGATCCGCGCGCGGGTGCGGAAAGGCGCGCATTCTAAAGGAAAAGCCGGGCTGGAGCCCGCGTTGGCCCATCAGGATACCCGGTGCATCAGGGCCGGCCCTATAGCCCTCTTAGTACGGGGGCGCCCTGAAGGGGCAGGGTTTGACAGCGCATGGCCGGGACCAAGGTTCGCGCAGCGAACTTTGGGATTGATCCGTGCGCAGCAAGGATCAATGCGCGCAGGAAGCATCGTGCACGTGGCCGTGGTTGAGCCGCAGATTCACCAGATGTCCCAGGCCGACCAGGGTTCCACCCAGGGTCATGGCCACGGCGTGAGGCACCACGGTCTCGTGCAACGGCTGGTACAGCACGCCCAGCCACAGGATCGCCAGTCCTGGCAGCAGCAGCCCCAGTGCCCGCACCACACGATGGCGCCGGTAGCCCCAGAGCAGGCTGAAGACGCCCAGCAGCGTGGCGAAGAGCACGAAGCCCCGCTCGAAGCCATCGCTCAGCCAACTCGCAATCCCCAGCGACGGCAGCGCCGCGATCACGACTGGCAGCAGCGCGCAGTGCAGCGCGCACATGAGCGAGCCCATGGCGCCGAAGCGATCGAGCCAGTGGTGGCGGTGCAGGTCGGGCATGACTTCCGGGCTGTTGACGGGCAGGTGCGCTGGAATGGTAATAATATAACATCACTCATCCAACAAGACCAAGCCTGATGCCCGTACGCCCCTGCGTTCTCTCCCGCCCCGGCCCACTGTCCGCCGCCATCCTCCTGGCCCTGGCCACCGCGCCGGCACTGGCCCAGGAGGATGCCCGCCATGACGAGGTCAAGGACCTGTCCGCCGTCGTGGTCCGGGCCACACCGCTGCCGCAGACGGCCGAGGACCTGGCGCGGCCGGTCGAGGTGCTGGCCGGCGCACGTCTGGACGAGGCCAAGGCCAATTCACTGGGCGAAACCGTGAACCGCCTGCCGGGCGTGCAGTCCTCGTACTTCGGGCCGGGCGTCGGGCGTCCGATCATCCGCGGCATGGACGGCGCGCGCGTGCAGGTGCTCAGCGACGGCCTGTCCTCCGGCGACGTGTCCACGGTGAGCGTGGACCATGCCGTCTCGATCGAGCCGTTCCTGGCCAACCAGATCGAGGTGCTCAAAGGCCCCTCCACCCTGCTCTACGGCAGCGGCGCCATCGGCGGCGCGGTCAACGTCGTCGACGGTCGCATTCCCGAGGCAGCCACCGAAGATCCGTTCGAGGGCCGCGCCGAACTGCGCGCCGGCAGCGTCAACAGCGAGAAGACCGGCATGGTGCGCGTCGACGGCACCAGCGCCTCCGGACATTTCGTGTTCCACGCCGACGCGTTGCATCGCGAAACCGGCGACTACGACATCCCGGGTTACGCCGAGAGCGCGGCAATGCGCGCCAGCGAACAGGAAGAAGGCGAGGAAGAGGGTCACGAGGAAGAGGAAGAGGCCCATGGCGTGCTGCCCAACAGCTTCGTGCGCACCGACAGCGGGGCGCTGGGCGTGTCCTACGTCGGCGAACGTGGCTTCCTGGGCGTCGGCGCCAGCCTGTTCAACACCCGCTACGGCGTGCCCGGACATGCGCACGAACACGAGGAACACGAGGAGGGTGAGGCCGAAGCCGGAGCCGAAGAAGAAGGCCCCGTGCACATCCTCATGGATCAGCGCCGCAGCGAACTGCGCGGCGGCCTGAACGGACTGGGCGCGTTCGATACGCTGCGGGTGAAGCTGGCGCGCAACGAATACACCCATACCGAATACGAAGGCCAGCAAGTCGGCACCGTATTCGACAACGACAGCACCGAGGCGCGGGTGGAACTGGCGCATCGCGGCTGGGCCGGCTGGGACGGCGCATTCGGGCTGCAGGCGTCGGACCGCGACTTCCGCGCCATCGGCGACGAAGCCTTCGTGCCTGCCTCGCAGTCGCGCGATATCGGCCTGTTCTGGATGGGCAGGCGCAGCTTCGGACCAGTGGACCTCGAGCTGGGCGCACGCCACGACCGCAACAGCGTCGACGTCGATGCGGATGAGGCGATCGGACCATCGCGCGATTTCAGCGCCACCAGTTTGTCCGCATCTGCGCGTTGGAACCTGGGCGAGGACCTGCATCTGTCCTTCGGCCTCGACCGCGCGCAGCGCTCGCCCACCGCCGAGGAGTTGTATTCCAACGGCCTGCACGTGGCCACCCAGAGCTTCGAATTCGGCAATCCGGATCTGGATGTGGAAACCGCCAATCGCGCCGAGATCGGCGCGCACTGGCACCACGGCCCGATCAAGATCGGCGCATCCGTCTATGCGGTGGACTACACCGACTTCGTTTATCTGGCCGATACCGGGGTGGAGGACGATGGCACGCCGGCGCGTGTCTGGAACCAGGGCGATGCGCGCTTTACCGGCGCCGAAGCCGAGCTGCAGTGGACCTTCCTCGACAACGACACCGGCCAATGGAGTCTGCGCGCCTTCGGCGACCTGGTGCGCGGACGCCTGACCGGCGACGGCACGCGCGAGGTCGCCTTCTCGGTGCCGCACGATGATCACACCCACGACTACACGGCCGAGATCGCGCTGTCGGGCAACCTGCCGCGGATCGCACCCTGGCGCGTGGGCGGCGAGTTGCGTTGGGAAGGCGAGCACTGGCGCGCGGGTGCCGGCGCGGTGCGCTATGCGCGCCAGGACAATGTGGCCGACTTCGAATCCGAAACCGCGGGCTACACGCTGGTCAACGCGAACGTTGCCTGGCATCTCGACACCCCCGGCGGCAACGCCTGGGAGTTGTTCGTCGACGGCAGCAACCTGCTGGACGAAGAGGCGCGTCCGCATACCTCGTTCCTGAAGGATCTCGCACCGCTACCGGGACGCAACATCAGCGCCGGGGTCAGGCTGTTCTTCTGATGGCGACGGCGCTGGCGGAATTCGCCGCGCGCAGCATCGCCGCCGGGATCGGGGCCACGGTCGTGGTCGACCTGTGGGCGCTGCTGCTGCGGCGAGCGCTGGGCTGGGCTTCGCTCGACTGGTCGATGGCCGGGCGCTGGATCGGGCATCTGCGGAGCGGCAGGTTCGCGCACGAACGCATCGCAGCGGCGCCCGTGGTCCGCGGCGAACGCGCGATCGGCTGGGTCTTCCACTATGCGGTCGGAATCGTGTTCGCCGCCGCGCTGCTGGCGGTCATGGGCGCCGACTGGGCACGCCGGCCGACGCTGATCGCCTGCCTGGCGACCGGCTGGCTGACGATCGTGTTCCCTTGGTTCGTGATGCAGCCGGCGATGGGCGCGGGAGTCGCGGCTGCGCGTACACCGCACCCGCCCCGGGCCCGCCTGCAGAGCCTGCTGACCCATACCGTCTTCGGGGTCGGCCTGTATCTCGCGTTCGCCGGCCTCGCCCTGCTCTTCCCATCGGCCGCAGCCTAGTGCCTGCTGCCTGATCCAGCGGCCACGTGCCGGGCCGACATCGTTGACGTGCGTCGGAAAATACGTGTATATGCACCTATGGACCAGCTCACGCCCCAGACCAGTCCCTGCACCTGTTTCCGCATGCGCAAACTGACCCGGCTGATGAGCCAGCGCTACGACCGCCGGCTCGCCGCTGCCGACATCAACGTCAATCAGTACTCGATCCTGCGGCGGATCGGTCGCGATATGCGCACCGTGAGCGAGCTCGCCCGCGAGCTGGGCATGGACCGCACCACCCTCAGCCGCGATCTCAAGCCGCTCATCGCCCGCGGCTGGGTCGAGCAGGTCGCCGGCGAAGACGCACGCCAGCGGCCGCTGCGCGTGGCTGCTGCCGGCGTCCGCGCACTCAAGCAGGCCGTGCCGCTGTGGCGCGATGCGCAGGACGAAATCGAAACCCTGCTCGGGAGCCAGCGCACATTGCGCCTGCACGCGCAGCTCGACGAGGCCATCAGGCGGCTGGATCACAAGGCATGAACCTGCGCCCCGACATCGACGAAATGCTCCGTGGCCTGCTGCCCAAAGGCGCATCGCTGCAGATTCCACCGCCCTGCCTGACCGACATGCAGGGCGAATTCGTGGAGTACGTGGAAGGCGTGTCGCTCAGCGCGCGTTTTCCGGTGCTGGCGCGCTACCGCAACCCGATGGGACATATGCAGGGCGGTTTCATAGTCGCCGCGCTGGACAATACGCTGGGGCCGTTCTCCTATCTGATCGCGCCGCCGAGCGCGACCGCGTCGTTGAATACCCAATACCTGCGCCCTGTCGTTGCGGGCATGCCGCACATCCGCTGCAAGGCCTGGCTGGTGGAGCGCACCCGCAACCAGCTGCACCTGGCGGCGGACGTCCGCGATCCCGACGATCGCGTGCTGGCGCTGTGCCAGTCGACCTGCCAGATCCTGCCCACCGCATGATCCTGCGACCCTGATGCCCATGTCCGCCACCGCACCCTCCGCCAACCGACATGCCTGGCTGCTGATCGCAGCCGCCACGCTGACCCTCATGGTGACCATGGGCGTGCGCCAGTCGCTGGGGCTGTTCGTGCAGCCGATCGCACGCGACACCGCGCTCGGCATCGTCGAGATCAGCTTCGCGCTGGCGGTGGCGCAGCTGGTGTGGGGCATCGTCCAGCCGTTGTTCGGCGCCTGGGCGGACAAGACCGGGCCTGGCCGTGTGCTGGTCGCCGGCGGCCTGTTGCTGGTACTGGGCATGGCGCTGACGCCGATGCTGGTCTCGCCCTGGGGCCTGGTGTTCACCCTCGGCCTGCTCGGTGCGGCAGGCGCGGGAGCGGGCAGCTTCTCGGTGCTGATCGGCGCCGCGGCGCAGCGCGTCCCGGCCGAGAAGCGCTCGATGACCGCCGGCATCATCAACGCGGGCGGATCGTTCGGCCAGTTCGTGTTCGCCCCGTTCGCCCAGGCCATGATCGCGGCATTCGGCTGGGCTGCCGGCATGTGGGCCCTGGCGGTGTCCGCACTGGCCACGCTGCCGCTGGCGTGGCCGCTGCGCGGCCGCAAGCATCGCACCACGAATACCGCAGCGGTCGCTGCTGCATCTGCAGACATCGGCCTCCGTCAGCAGTTGCACATCGCGTTGCGCGACCGCAGTTACTGGATGCTGCACATCGGGTTCTTCACCTGCGGCTTCCACATCGCCTTCCTGGTCACGCACCTGCCCAGCGAGATCGCGCTGTGCGGGTTGTCGGACCGGGTCTCGGCGATCTCGCTGGCGCTGATCGGCCTGTTCAACGTGGCGGGCAGCCTGGGAATCGGCTGGCTCGGGCAGCGCTACCGGATGAAGTCGCTGCTGGCGCTGATGTATGCCAGCCGTGCACTGCTGATCGTCCTGTACCTGGCCTCGCCGCCGACGCCACTGGTGTTCTATGCGTTCGCCGCAGGGCTGGGCCTGACCTGGCTGGCGACAGTGCCGCCAACCGCGGGCCTGGTCGGCAAGCTGTTCGGCGCGCGTTACCTGGGCACGCTCTTCGGCCTGACGCTGCTCTCGCACCAGGTCGGCGGCTTCTTCGGCGCATGGCTTGGCGGTCTTGCGATGGAACGCTTCGGCGATTACAGCTGGATGTGGTACGCCGACATCGCCCTGGCCCTGCTGGCCGCGCTGGCCAATCTGCCGATCCGCGAGGCCCGACTGTTCCCTGCACGAATCGCCCCGGAGGCTGCATGAATGACTCACCGGAAGAAGCCATCGATCTCGGACGCAAGCTCGCCACCTTTTCCGAACATTGGCAGCCGCGCACGGTCGCCACGTTCAACGGCCACGACATCATGGTGGTGAAGGTGAAGGGCGAGTTCGTCTGGCACAGCCACGACGACACCGACGACCTGTTCCTGGTCCTGCACGGCAACCTCCGCATCGAACTGGAAGATCGCACCGTCCGGCTCGGCCCCGGGCAGCTGTTCGTGGTGCCGCGCGGCGCCGCGCACCGCCCGGTGGCGGACGAGGAGGCGCACTTGCTGCTGATCGAACCGACCGGCACACCCAACACCGGCGATCCGGCAACGGCCGCGACGCGCAGGACGATCTAGCAGCGTTGATCAACGCGGCGGCAGCTGCGCGCAATCCGCGCACAGCCCATGCACTTCCAGCGTCTGCGTCTGCGGGCTGAAGCCGAGCGCGCGCGCCTGCGCGTCCAGGGTGGTCACGACGTGTTCGTCTTCGAGCTCCACCGCCTTGTGGCAGGCATCGCAGATCAGGAACGGCGCCGAATGCTGCGCGGCATTGGGGTGGTGGCAGGCAACGAATGAATTGACCGATTCGAGCTTGTGGATGAAGCCGTTCGCCAGCAGGAAGTCGAGCGCGCGGTACACCGTGGGCGGTGCCGCCGCGCCGGCGCCTTCCCCGTCGCGCACCTTGTCCAGCAGGTCGTAGGCCTTGATCGGCTGGCCGGCCTGGGCGATCAGGCCCAGCACCCGCGCGCGGATCGCCGTCAGGCGCAGCCCACGATCGCTGCAGGCGCGCTCCACCGCCGCCACGAAGCCGGCGGCGTCGTGGACGTGCAGTTCCGGCGAGGTGCACGGATGGGTCATGATCGGATGATGGTGCCGAAACGCAGGCGACTCAAGCGATGCGCGCGATCGCCGCGTCGATGCGTTTGAGCGCCTCTGCCTGGCCGGCGAGGTAGACGGTGTGCGCGATGTCGGGGCTGACCTGGGTGCCGGTGATCGCCACGCGCAGCGGCTGCGCCACCTTGCCCATGCCGAGGCCGAGCGCTTCCGCGCTGGCATGCAGGGCCTGTGAGACAGTTTCGGCGCTCCACGCCGTGAGCTTTGACAGGCGTTCGCGCGCTTCGGCCAGCGGCATGCCGGCCGCGGCGGTGAGGTGCTTGGCGACGGCGGCGGCGTCGTAATCGTGCAGCGGACCGAACCACACCGCGGCGCGCTCAGCCATGTCCTTGAGCGTCTGCACGCGGTCGCGCAGCGCGAAGACGATATCCGCCGGTGCGGGCCCTGCCGACAGGTCGTAACCCGCCTGCCGCAGATGCCACTCGAGGTGCCTGCCGACCTGCTCCGGATCGTCGGACTTCAGATACTGCTGGTTGAGCCAGCCGAGCTTGGCCGGGTCCAGGCGCGATGCCTTGGCGTTGACGTCCTTCAGGTCGAACAGCGACGTCATTTCGGCGATCGAGAAGATCTCCTGATCGCCGTGCGACCAGCCCAGACGCACCAGGTAGTTGAGCAGCGCGTGAGGCAGATAGCCGGCATCGCGGTACTGCATCACATCTGCGGCGCCGGTGCGCTTGGACAGCTTGGCGCCGTGTTCGTCCAGGATCATCGGCAGGTGCGCGAACGCGGGCACATCGGCGCCCAGCGCGCGATAGATGTTGATCTGGCGCGGCGTGTTGTTGACGTGATCGTCGCCGCGCACCACATCGCTGATGCGCATGTCGATATCGTCGACCACCACCGCGAAGTTGTAGGTGGGGTAGCCATCGGAACGGAAGATCACCAGGTCGTCGAGTTCGGCATTGGCGATCTCGATGCGGCCCTTGACCTTGTCGTCCCAGGCCACCGCTCCTTCTAGCGGATTCCTGAAGCGAATGACGCGGTTGGTATCGTCGCGATACTCCAGGTTGGCATCGCGGGCGGCGCCGCTGTAGCGCGGCTTTTCGTTCGCGGCCATGGCCGCCTCGCGCATCGCCTCGAGCTCTTCCCTGGTTTCGTAAGCGTAGTAGGCCGTGCCGGCGCGCACCATCTGCTCGGCGACTTCGCGGTAGCGGTCCAGCCGATCGGTCTGGTAGATCGGGCCTTCGTCGTAGTCCAGCCCGAGCCAGTCCATCGCTTCGAGGATGGCGTCGATCGCCGCCTGAGTGCTGCGTTCGCGGTCGGTGTCCTCCACCCGCAGGATGAACTGCCCCCCATGGCGACGCGCCTGCAGCCAGCAGTACAGCGCGGTGCGCGCACCGCCGATATGCAGGTAACCGGTCGGGCTCGGGGCGAAGCGGGTGCGCGTGGTCATGGGCAGGCCTGGAACGGAACCGCGCGATTTTACGCCCTGCAGGAGCGACCTTGGCCGCGATTGGCCGCGCCTTGCCTCATCCGTGGCGCGCTTTCTGAAAAGAGCATTCGCGGCCAAGGCCGCTCCCACAGTGACCCACCACTACAATGGCGGCATGACCACGCTGTTCATTTCCGACCTGCATCTGGACCCCGAACGCCCCGAGATCACCCGCCTGTTCGGGGAATTCATCGAGGGCGAAGCGCGCGGCGCCGATGCGCTGTACATCCTGGGCGATCTGTTCGAAGCCTGGGTCGGCGACGACGATCCTTCCGAAACCGGCGCCTTCGTCGCATCGAAACTCAAGGCGCTGGCGGGCGCGGGCGTGCCCGTGGCCTTCATCCGCGGCAACCGCGACTTCCTGCTCGGCGAGGATTACGCGCGGCGCGCGGGCATGGCGATCCTGCCGGATCCGGCGGTCGCCATGCTGTACGGAACTCCGACCCTGCTGATGCACGGCGACCTGCTGTGCACGGACGACACCGCCTACCAGCAGTTCCGCGTGCAGACGCGCGATCCACGCTGGCAGGCGCAATTCCTGTCACAGCCGCTGCCCGCGCGCATCGCCTTTGCGCAACAGGCGCGCGCGGCAAGCGCGGCGCACCAGTCAGGGCTGAAGGACCAGGGCACGATGGAAACGATCACCGACGTGTCGCCGGCCACGGTGGCCGATACGTTCCGGCGTTACGGCATCGGTCGGCTCATCCATGGACATACCCATCGGCCGGCGATCCATGACCTCGATGTCGAGGGCCGTGCATGCCAGCGTGTCGTGCTTGGGGATTGGTATGACCAGGGCTCCGTCCTGCGCGTCGCGCCCGACGGCATCCGTCTGGACATGCTCTAAAAAAGCGTACCTAGTTCTGCCAGCGCGCGGCGGCGCGTTGTAATCGAATTGCGAGTGGCGAGAGATCGCGACGCGGCTCCGTCTTGCGGGTAGACCGCGGCGGCCTCAAGGTCGAAGCGCTGTAGCCGACCGCTTTCGCCGCGCCGCGGAGGAAATGCGCTCCCTCGTACTACCCCCGACGCCGGAGCGAGCAGGCGCCAGCCCTACTTCGCCGCTTCTGCGCAACCCTTGTAATCCGTATTCCCGTAGCGGAAGGCCGCGGTGAACGCGTATTGCGTGTCGGACATGCCGTCGCTGCATTCGCCACGACGGATATCCAGTTCGAACGCGGTACCAGCGTCCGTCCCTTCGTAGCGGATGCCATCGGCCTGCAGCGTGTGCTGCCCGGTCAGATGCTTGCCGACCTGGTCTTCCATCGTGGTGAAGTGCAGGGTGTCGCCGTCCACGCGTATGCCCCAGAACGGCTCGGTGCCTACGACCCGATAGGCGAGCACCGGTTCGCCTTCCTGCCCCGGGCCGCGCTTGCCCTGCGGGGGCGGTGTATCGGTCGCTGGCGTCGGCGGCGTGGGCGCTGCTGGCGATTCGGGAGTCGGCTGGGGGTCCGGCGCCGTGCAGCCGGCGATGCATACCAGCGCGAGCGCGCACGCGAACGAGACAACCGCAGCGGTACGTGACATGTCGGACTCTCCTGGAATCGGCATCGGCCCACCGAGCCTGCGCGGGGACACGTTAAGAGAAACTGACGGCCTGCAGGCTGCGCAGCTCGTCCTCGTCGAACCCGGCCGCCAGGCGTGCCTCCAGGTTGAACGGGCCGTGCAGGGCTCCGCCGGCGTGCTCGCGTAGCAGGCGCCGGAACTCGGCATGCGGTTGCAAGCCTTCGCGCTCGCAGAACCAACGGAACCAGCGCGAGCCGGCGGCGACGTGCGCGACTTCCTCGCGCAGGATCACCTCCAGGATGTCTGCGGTCGCATCGTCGCCGAGGGCGCGCAGCTTGACGATCATGCCCGGTGTCACGTCCAGTCCGCGCGCCTCCAGCACCCTGGGCACCAGCGCCATCCGCGCCAGCCCAGAATGCGCCGTCTTTTCCGCCATTTCCCACAGACCGTTGTGCGCGTCGAAGTCGCCGTAGTCGTGCCCAAGCTGGCGCAGCCGATCGCGCAGCATCACGAAATGCCGGGCCTCGTCGTTGGCAACGCCTACCCAGTCCGCATAGAACCTTTCGGGCAGGCCACGGAAGCGGTAGACCGCATCCCAGGCCAGGTCGATCGCATTGAACTCGATATGGGCAATGGAGTGGACGAACACCGCGCGCCCGGCTTGCGTTCCGAAGCCGCGTCTGGGGAGATCGCGCGGATGCACCAGTGTCGGTTTGGGCGGGCGTCCGGGCATGTGGATGGGTTCGGGCGCGGCACCGTTGTCGTCGATGTCCAGCTCACCGCGCTGGAACGCCTGCGCGGCGGCGAAGGTCGACGCGACCTTGGCTTCGCAGGTCGCGGCATCCAGGCAGGTCCTGGCCGTGGCGAACAGCCGTGTCGCAGGAGCGACGTGAGTCGCGAGCTGTTCGCGCGTTCCGGTCAGATGCTCGCGACTCACGTCGCTCCTACACGCAGGGCGTCAAAGCGCCAGCCGGCGCTGGCGCTTCGCATCGTCCGAACGCAGGCGCTTGAGCCCCTCGAAATAGCCTGGCTCCACGCCGGTCACGTACTCGCCACTGAAGCAGGACGAATCGAACACGCGGCCCGGAAACTTCGGCCCCGCGACCGCGGCTTCCAGGTCGGCCAGATCCTGGTAGACCAGCCAGTCGCAGCCGATCATCCGTTCGATCTCGTCCTCGCTGCGACCGTGCGCGATCAGTTCCTCGGGCGTGGGCATGTCGATGCCGTAGATGTTGGGGTAGCGCACCGGCGGCGCGGCGCTGGCCAGGTAGACCTTGCGCGCACCGGCGTCGCGCGCCATCTGCACGATCTGGCTCGAGGTGGTGCCGCGCACGATCGAATCGTCGACGAGCAGCACCACGCGGTTGCGGAACTCCAGCGGGATCGGATTGAGCTTGCGCTTGACCGATTTCGCGCGCTCGCCCTGCCCCGGCATGATGAAGGTGCGGCCCACGTACCGGTTCTTGATGAAGCCCTCGCGGTACTTCACGCCGAGTACGTTGGCGATTTCCAGCGCCGAGTCGCGCGAGGTATCCGGAATCGGGATCACCACGTCGATGTCGTGATCGGGCCGCTCGCGCAGGATCTTCTCGCCCAGGGTCACGCCCATGCGCATGCGTGCCTTGTGCACCGAGATCTCCTCTATCATCGAGTCCGGGCGCGCGAAATAGACGTACTCGAAGATGCACGGCGCGTGCTGCTGCGGTTCGGCGCACTGCCGCTCGTGCAGCTCGCCGCGCGCGGTGACCACGATCGCCTCGCCCGGGCGCACGTCGCGCACGCGCTCGAAACCGAGGATGTCCAGCGCCACCGATTCCGAAGCGATCGCATACTCGGGGCCCGCGTCCCCCAACCGGCGACCGAGCACCAGCGGACGGATCCCATGCGGATCGCGGAAGGCGACCAGGCCCAGACCCAGCACCGTGGCCACCACCGCATAGCCGCCGCGGGCACGGCGGTTGACGCCTTCCACCGCGCGGAACGCGCTTTCGGGCGTGAGCGCCTTCTGCATGTCCAGCTCGTGCGCGAACACGTTGAGCAGCACTTCCGAATCGGACTGGGTGTTGACGTTGCGGCGGTCCTGTTCGAACACCTCGCGCCGCAGCGCATCGGTGTTGATCAGGTTGCCGTTGTGCGCCAGCGCGATCCCGTAAGGCGAATTCACGTAGAACGGCTGCGCCTCGTCGCTGCCCTCGCTGCCCGCGGTCGGGTAGCGACAGTGGCCGACGCCGACCTTGCCTTCGAGCAGGGTCATGGCCTTGGCGTCGAACACGTCGCGCACCAGGCCGTTGCCCTTGTGCACGCGCAGCTGGGTGCCGTTGACGGTGGCGATGCCGGCGGCATCCTGGCCGCGGTGCTGCAGCACGGTCAGCCCGTCGTACAGCTGGGCTGCGACGTCCGAGGTGCCGACGATGCCGACGATGCCGCACATGTGTGTGTTTGCTCCTCGCGCTCAGGGATGTGGGCGCACGATGCCGCTGACGCCGGCTTTCGCGCTCAGCTGCGCGCGCAGCTGGTCGGCTTCGGCACGGCTGAGCACCGGGCCCACGCGCACGCGGGTGAGCGCACCCTTGTCGCTGTTGACCGTTTCGGTGAAGGCGGTGAAACCGGCAGCGCGCAGGCGATCGCGCAGCTTCCCGGCTTCGGTGGCATTGCCGAAGGCGCCGACCTGCACTGCGAACCCGGTACCGGAAGCGGCGGGCGCGGACGCAGGCGCTGCCGGCCTGGGAGTTTCTGTCGGCGCCGTCGCCACCGGCGCGGTCGCAGGTTTCGGCGCTGGCGTTTCCGCTGGCAGGGGCTCGGTGGTCACCGCCGCTGCGGCCGGCTTGGCGACCGGTTGCGAGGTACTGGCGGCGGGTGCGGTTGTGGCGGCTGTGCCCGCATCGGCATCCAGCACCACCACGCGGGCGCCCACGTCATCGCGCACGTGCGCGGCGCGCAGGCGCGCGGCTTCGGCGTCGGCGCGGGTGGCATAGGGCCCGATGCGCACGCGCCAGGCGCTGCGACCATTGAGCGTGGTCTGCTCGCTGTAGCCCGGCAGCTGCGAGCCGCGCAGGTGACCGACGACGGTGCCGGCATCGGCGCGAGTGGCGTAGGAGCCGAAATGCACGGCGTAATCGCCGCCCACCACGCTGGGTGGCTGCATCGGCTCGGCGCCGGCGTCGGCCGTGTCGACGGTGGGCAGCCTTTCCCCCGCCGGCGGTGCGGGTGTTGCGAGCGCGCCCTCGTCCCCCGCCTGCGGGCTCACCAGCGGCAGGTCGCGGGTTTCCATTCCGCTCGGCGGCTGGTTGGGGATGTCCAGCGGCACGTCGGAAACGCCGCTGTCGGGCGCCGGGCCCTTCACCAGCATCGGCAGGAAGATCACGGCCAGCGCGATCAGCACGGCAGCGCCGACCAGGCGCTGTTTCGTCGGAGTATCCATCGGCACTCGCTCGGTCGTGGGGCGACCTGAAGGCGTGCGGAATTATACGCGTGGCCTGTCGTGCCCCGACTGCGGGCCGGGTGCGAACCTAGGTCCGGTTCAGCGCCTGCAACGCCTCGGCCGCCGCATGGAAGGAGCCGAACACCAGGATGCGGTCGCCGGCACGGGCCTGGGCGCGTGCGGCGTGCAGGGCCGTCGCGACATCGACGTACCGCTCCGCGGAGGCCGCCGGGGTCCCCGCAAGACGCGACGCGAGTTCATCCGCGCCCAGACCACGCGCACCGGCCGCCAGCGAGCTGGCCAGCAGCCAGGCATCCACCTGCGCCGCCAGCCCCGCCACCACCGCCGCATGGTCCTTGTCCGCAAGCGCCGCGTACACCGCGATGGTGCGCCCGATGCAGGGCCTGGCGAGCAGTGCGGCCGCCAGCTCGCGCGCGGCTTGCGGATTGTGGCCGACGTCGACGAGAACCTCGATCCCATCCAGAGCGAACCGCTGCAGGCGCGCATTGATATGCACCTGCGCCACGCCACGCATGAAGGCCTCGTCGGGGATGTCCTCATCAAGAGAACGCAGCGCGGCGATCGCGCTGGCCGCATTGCGCAGTTGCACCGGCGCCGCCAGGGGCGGCATCGGCAGCTCGAGTTCGAAACCAAGCTCCCGCCAGCGCCATGTACCGACACCTTCGGCGGGCGGATCGACGAAGAAGTCGCAGCCGGCCCGGATCGCCGGGGCGCCGATGGCATAGGCATGCCGCAGCACGCTGGCCGGCGGATCGTCCTCACCAAGCACGAGGGGCTTCCAGGCGCGGGCGATGCCGGCCTTCTCCAAGCCGATCGCCTCGCGCCCGGCGCCGAGCCAGTCCTGGTGATCCAGGTCCACCGTGGTGATCACGGCCACGTCCGGATCGATGAGGTTGGTCGCGTCCAGGCGCCCGCCCAGGCCGACTTCCAGGATCGCCAGGTCAAGCGAGCTACGGCCGAACAGCCACAGCGCGGCGAGCGTGCCGTACTCGAAATAGGTGAGCGACACGGGGCGATCCTGCTCTGCGGGAGCAGCACCCGTCGGCTCGCCCGATGTCTGGACCGAAGCGCGCGCAACTCGCCCCAACCGCGCCGCTTCCACGGCTTCGAATGCGGCCACCAGATCCGCATCTGCGGCTTCGACGCCGCCGATCCGTACGCGCTCGTTGTAGCGCAGCAGATGCGGCGATGTATACGCGCCGACCTTCCAGCCGGCCGCGAGCGCGATGGATTCGACGAAGGCGACCGTCGAGCCCTTGCCGTTGGTGCCGGCGACGGTGATCACGTGACGCGCCGGCTTGGCCAGCTGCATGCGCCGGGCGACTTCGCGCACCCGGTCCAGGCCCATGTCGATGGACTTGGGGTGCTGGGCCTCGATGTAGTCCAGCCAGTCGGCGAGGGTACGTGTCATGCTCGATCGAAGCGGCGGATTTCACGGCGAAGCAAAGCAGGTTGCCGCAGGCTGCAGCGCCAAAGTCCGCCGTTCACAGCGCCCGGTGCACGGCCTCGCCAAACAGCGGCGTGTGGTGCGCGCAGTCGTTGAGGCGGACCACGTCGAGGTGTTCGAGGTCCGGGCCTTCCAGCAGGTTGAGCGTGGTCGGCGCCTGGCGGAAGGTCCACAACTTGGCGAACGGAATCCCGAGCACGTGGCAGAGCAGCACACGATTGACCGCATCGTGGGCGACGACCAGCAGGGTGTCGCCATCGCCCAGGCCACGTGCCGCACGCGCGAGCGCCGGCCAGGCGCGTTCGAAAACGTGTTGCAGGGACTCGCCCTCGGGCATGAGGACTTCGTGGGGCGCGTCGCGCCAGGCCTGCAGGCGCTCGGGATCGCGCTCGCGGATCTCGCTGGAGAGCAGGCCTTCCCAGGTGCCGTGCGCGATTTCCTTCAACCCCTCGTCGGTGGTCAGCATCGCTGCGCGCTCCGGCCCCAGCGCGAGCTGGGCGGTGTGGAACGAACGCGACAGCGGCGAGGAGACGGCGCGGTCGATCGCCACGTCCCGCAGGCGCGCGCCCAGGGCGGCCGCCTGCGTTTCGCCCACGGGCGACAGCGGGATGTCCTCCTGCCCCTGGTAGCGGCCTTCGGCATTCCAGGGCGTTTCGCCGTGGCGGGCAAGCAGGATTCTCATGGATCGACGCAGTGGACCGGGCGCGGCAGGTTATCAGAGCGCTCGCTGGGGTGGCTGATTGCCGGTTGCGACTGGCAGTCAGCGATTCGGCATACGCCTGGAGGACACGACGCCGCCCCGGCTGCTGGCGGCCCCCGGCGCTTTGCGCGACGATGCCCACCCATCCCGCGGAGCGTTCCCCATGCCACAGGCGAAAGGCAGGTTCGAAGTGAAGCGCACGTCGCAGGGCGCCGTCGACCTGGGAGGCGGTGCGGAAGCGGGCCACTTCCGCTTCGACAAGACATTCGAAGGGCCGTTGCAGGCCGCCAGCGTGGTCCACATGCTGGCCGTCGGCACCGCGGTCGAGGGCTCGGCCGCATATGTCGCCATCGAACGCGTCAGCGGCACGCTCGACGGTCGAAAGGGCGTGTTCTTCGCCCAGCACAGCGGCGTGATGGACCGTGGCAAGCCGTCGCTGTCGCTGACCGTGGTCCCAGACTCCGGCACCGATGCACTGCAGGGCCTCACCGGCAGCATGCAGATCGACATCGTCGACGGGCAGCACTTCTACACCTTCGACTACGAAGTGCGGTCGGAGTAAGGCTGCCGCATTGCCGGCGGGCGAACTTCAATTCGCTTCGCGAAGGTCGGTCAGCACAAGGACAGTCCCGCAACCGCTAATCGGCAGGCAGGTTCATTTCCTTTAGCAGGTGCGGCGCCGGATACACCTTGGCCAGCAACCAGCGCAGGTAGCGCACATCTACGTGGATCGCACGCTTGTAGCGTGGGTCGTACATCCAGCTGGCGCTGACGGCCTCCCAGTTGCTGTCGAAATTCAGGCCGATGAGCTTGCCGTTGGCGTCGAGCACGGGCGAACCGGAATTGCCGCCGGTGGTGTCGAGATTGGTGAGGAAATCGACGGTCTGGGTCTTGAGCCGCGGGTCGGAAGTGCTGCCGAAATCGCCCTTGACGATTGCATCGCGCAGCGCCTGCGGTGCATCGAACGGGGCCTGGCCGGTGTGCTTTTCGAGGATGCCCTGCACCGTGGTCACCGGCACGTAGTCCACGCCATCGCGCGGCGACATGGGACTGACCTTGCCATAGCTCACCCGCAAGGTGGAGTTGGCATCGGGATAGACCGCGCGGCCCTGGGACTTCCGGTAGGCGATGAGCGCGCGCATATAGGCCGGGCGCAGACGCATCAGCTCGCCCTGGCGCTGCTTGTCGGTGTCTTCGGCACGCAGCACCGCGGGCATCAGCTTTGCCGCCGCCTGGAGCAGCGGGTCGTCGCTGTTCCCAAGCGCCTGGGCGTCGGCCGACATCCAGCGCAGGCGCTGGTCTTCCGTGCCGAGTTTGGTGCCCGCGTACAAGGTGTCCAGCGCGGCTTTGGCCTGGACCTCGTCCTGGCCGAAGACCGCGTCGACCTCGGCGATGCGCTGGTCCACCGGCAGCGCGCGATAGCGGCGTAGTAGTTCGGCCAGCAGCGCCTTTTCCACGGTCGCGTCGTAGCGGCGCTGCACCTGTTTGAGCTGGCCTTCGATCAGCGCCTCGTCGCGCTGCTGGTAGCCGGTCTCGCGCTGCGCGTCGGGCTTGCTCCGTTCGGCGGCCAGGCGCTGCAACTGCAATGCGCTCTTGAGCAGCTGCGTCTGGGCGCGCATCAGGCCGAACAGCTGCTCGCGTTCGCGCTCCGCACGAGCGGAGTCCAGGACGGCCTGCGCGGCAGCGATGTCGGCACGCGTGTCGCTGGCATCACGCTGCCCGGCAAGCCAGACCAGCATCGCGGCCTCGTCCCCACCGCGCGCCCGCACCGCATCGCTGCGACGCAGGCCGTCGAGCTCGCCCTGGGCGCGCTTGAGGCTGTTCTTGAGGCTGGCGAGCTGCGCGGCGTAGAGCGTGGTCGTGTCCTTGTTGCCGGAAGTTTCGGTGTCTATGGTCTTGATCATCGCGCCGTAGATTTCGACCCGCGATGGCAGCTGCCATTCCACCTGGTCCTTGAACTCCGAGGCCATGCGGTGGCGGTAGGTAATGCCCGGATAGCCAGCGAGCATGGCGAAATCGCCCTCGCCCACCGGGTCGGTGGAGACCTGCAGATGCGCCGGAGGCGCATAGGGCACGTTGTCGGGCGCATAGGCCGCAGGCTTACCGTCCTTGCCCACGTAGGCGCGCAGCAGGGTGAAGTCGCCGCTATGCCGCGGCCACATGAAATTGTCGATTTCGTCGCCGTAGTTGCCGATGGCCTCGGGCGGCGCATAGACGAGGCGCACGTCCTTCAGTTCCAGCTGCTTGATCAGGTAGTAGTCGGTGCCGTAGTACATGCTGGCCACGCTGCAGCGATGCCCGGCGTCGGCCTCGCACTCGGCGACCGCGGCCTTGGTCGCGGCGTCGACGGCGTCGTAGTAGGTGCGCCCGGTCTTGCCGCGCGCGTCGGCCAGGATGCGGTCGGTGACCCGGTCGAAGCCGGTGGTGACCAGCACGCGATAGTCCGGATTCGCCGGCAACTCTTCAGCGCGGCTCGCGGCGATGTAGCCGTCGCCGATCAGGTCGCGCGTCTGGCCATCGACCGACTTGCCCGAGTTGTACTGGATCACGCCGAAGGCGACGTGGTGGTTGGTCAGCACCAGTCCGTCCTTCGAGACGAAGGCGCCCGTCGCACCGCCCACCTTGACCACGGCATTCATCGGTGCCCGGGTCAGGTCGGCCAGATCCTCCGGATCGCCCTTGAATCCGGCTTCCTTCAGCTGTGCGGCGATGTCCGGCAGCTGCGCAGGCATCCACATACCCTCGTCCGCGCGCGCCTGGCCTGCTCCGATTCCCGCGGACACTGCTCCAGCCGCCACCGCGGCCGCCAACATGCTGATGCGCATGGTCTTTGTTTCCCCTTGAAGATCGTCGGATTCTAGCGACTGGCCGGGTCCTGCCAGCTGCGGATGCGGCCGCGCCGTATAATCCGCCCCCGTTCCGAGCACTCGCAGAGGGCGCATGTCCGCTCAGATGATGAAGGCGCTGGTCAAGCGCGAAGCGGCCAAAGGCATCTGGCTGGAGCAGGTGCCGGTCCCGTCGCCGGGACCCAATGAAGTGCTCATCAAGCTCGAGAAAACCGCAATCTGCGGCACCGACCTGCACATCTATCTGTGGGACGAGTGGAGCCAGCGCACGATCAAGCCCGGCCTGGTGATCGGACACGAGTTCGTCGGCCGGATCGTGGAGATCGGCCCGGGCGTGGGCGGTTATGTACTGGGGCAACGCGTCTCGGCCGAGGGGCATATCGTCTGCGGCCACTGCCGCAATTGTCGCGCGGGCAAGCAGCATCTGTGTCCGAACACCGTGGGCATCGGCGTGAACCGCAACGGCGCGTTCGCCGAATACATCGTGATGCCGGCCAGCAATCTGTGGCCGATCCCCGATCAGATTCCGAGCGAGCTGGCCGCGTTCTTCGACCCCTATGGCAATGCGGCGCACTGCGCGCTGGAATTCGACGTGGTCGGCGAAGACGTGCTGATCACCGGCGCCGGCCCGATCGGGGTCATGGCCGCCGGCATCTGCAAGTACATCGGTGCGCGCAACGTGGTGGTCACCGACGTCAACGACTACCGGCTCAAGCTGGCCGCTGACATGGGCGCGACGCGCGTGGTCAATGTGTCGAACACATCGCTCAAGGACGTGATGAGCGACCTGCACATGGAAGGCTTCGACGTGGGCCTGGAAATGAGCGGCAACCCGCACGCGTTCAACGACATGCTCGATTGCATGTACCACGGCGGCAAGATCGCCCTGCTCGGCCTGCTGCCCAAGGGGGCCGGCGTGGACTGGGACCGGATCATCTTCAAGGGTCTGACCATTCATGGCATCTACGGCCGGCGCATGTACGAGACCTGGTACAAGATGACCCAGCTGGTGCTGTCCGGGTTCCCGCTGGGCAAGGTGCTCAGCCACCAGCTGCCGATCGACGATTTCCAGAAGGGATTCGACCTGATGGAATCGGGGAAGTCGGGCAAGGTCGTGCTCAGCTGGAATTGAAGGTGGTGAGAGCGGCCATGGCGGTTGCCTATTCGATTCGCCATCGCAACTGTTCCTTCCACCAGCTCCAGGCAAGCACGGCGAAGATGGCCGTGAGCCAGAGCGCGACATGCCATTCCAGCAGGTTCTCCAGGCGATCGCGCAACGCATCGGCGGACACGACGTAGCGCACCACCACGCTCGCAAGCCCGAACACCAGGCAGCCCCAGGCCACCACCAGCAGCGGCACGTACGCATGCGCCGGACGCCGCGATGCCATCCCGCGCAGCACCGTGAGCAGCGCCAGGTATGTCCCTCCGAACCACAGGTAGACGCCATAACGCCGCAGCAGCTCGTAAGTGCGGCCTTCACTGCCAAGGAAGGTCGCGTACAGCACCAGTGCGAGCGCGGCCATGCCGCCCAGCCATGCCGGCGCCAACCCGTTCGCGCCGAGGCGCCGCATCCAGAGGGCGGCGGTAAGCCAGCACAGCGCCTGCAGCGTCGCCGCCGGCAGCATCAGCATGCGGAACAACAAATTGCCCAGGCCATGGCGCGAGGCGCGGCTGATCGAAACGCAGCCATCCAGGTAAGGATTGCAGGCCGGAACCAGCCCCTGCGCGCTCGAGATCCACCAACCCAGGTGCGCCGCGACGAAAGGCAGCAGCGCGCACAGCAGCGCCAGCGGCCACAGCGGAAAGCCGGTGCGGGGCGAGCTCTCGGGACCCATGGGGGCGATGTTAGGGCAAGCGCCAACCACGCGTAGGAGCGACGTGAGTCGCGAGCTTTCTCGCCTGCCCGAGGCTGGAGCCGCTCTTACAGGCTTGCGCAACGGTCCGATGCGGCCGCAGCTACACTCGCAGCGTCATACCACCACCTGCCGACCGCCATGCCGACCGCTTCCCTGACCCAACGCTACGCCGACACCCTCGACCAGATCCGCAGCGCAGGGCTGTTCAAGGCCGAGCGCATCATCACCAGCCCGCAGTCGGCAGAGATCACGCTGGCCGATGGACGCACGGTGCTGAACTTCTGCGCCAACAACTATCTGGGGCTGGCCGACCACCCCGACATCATCGCGGCGGCGAAGGACGCGCTGGACACGCACGGCTTCGGCATGGCCTCGGTGCGCTTCATCTGCGGCACCCAGGACCTGCACAAGCAACTGGAAAGCACGATCGCCGGATTCTTCGGCAAGCAGGACACCATTCTTTACGCGGCGTGCTTCGACGCCAACGGCGGCTTGTTCGAACCCCTGCTCGACGAGAACGACGCCGTCATCAGCGATGCGCTGAACCACGCTTCGATCATCGACGGCGTGCGCCTGTGCAAGGCCAAGCGTTTCCGTTACGCCAACTGCGACATGGCCGACCTGGAGCGTCAGCTCCAGGCCGCCGACGAGGCCGGCGCCCGCACCAAGCTGATCTCCACCGATGGCGTGTTTTCGATGGACGGCTTCATCGCCCCGCTGGATGAAATCACCGCCCTGGCCCGCAGGTACAACGCGCTGGTCCATATCGACGAATGCCACGCCACTGGCTTCCTTGGCCCGACCGGGCGCGGCTCGGCCGAAGTGAAGGGCGTGCTCGACCGGATCGACATCATTACCGGCACCCTTGGCAAGGCCATGGGCGGCGCGCTGGGCGGCTTCACCACGGCATCGAGTGAGGTGATCGAACTGCTGCGCCAGCGCTCGCGGCCTTACCTGTTCTCCAACTCGCTGCCACCGCACGTCGTGGCCGCGGGCATCAAGGCCTTCGAGATGCTCGACTCCGCCGGCGACCTGCGCGACCAGTTGGCGCAAAACACGGCCTACTTCCGGGAGCGGATGGGATCGGCGGGCTTCGACATCAAGCCCGGCACGCACCCGATCAGTCCGGTGATGCTCTACGACGCGCCGCTGGCGCAGAAGTTCGCTTCCCGGCTGCTGGAGGAAGGCATTTACGCGATCGGCTTCTTCTTCCCGGTGGTGCCGCAGGGCCAGGCGCGGATCCGCACCCAGATCAGCGCCGCGCATACCCGCGAGCACCTGGATCGTGCGGTCGCCGCGTTCACCAGGATCGGCCGCGAACTCGGCGTGATCTGAACGTCGGCGCGCTCCGCGCCTAGCGGCGGAACGTCTCGACTTCGTCCGCCGTCAGCGCGCGCCATTGCCCCTTGGGCAAGGTACCCAGCGACAACGCGCCGATGGCGACCCGCACCAGCCGCAGTACGCCGATATCGAATTCGGCGAGCAACCTGCGGATCTGGCGGTTGCGGCCTTCGTGCAGCACCAGTTCCAGCCACGAGTTCTTCCCGCCGGTGCGCAGCAGGGTCGCCGACGTGGCACGCAGCCACTCGCCTTCCACTTCGATGCCATTGACCAGCCGCGCCAGCAGGGACGCGCCCGGAATTGTGTCGACCTGCACGTGGTAGGTCTTGCCCGGCCCGTATTGCGGATCGGTGATACCCGCCGCCCATTGCGGATCGTTGCTCAGCAGCAGCAGACCCTCGCTGGCCTTGTCCAGGCGACCGACCGGAGCGACCCAGGGCAGACCTGCACCGTCGAGGCATCGGTAAATCGTGTCGCGGCCGCGTTCGTCGCTCACCGTCGCCACCAGCCCCCTGGGCTTGTTGAGCATCACGTAGCAGCGCTCGACCGCGACGAGCGGCCGGCCGTCGACTGCAATGTGCTGTTGCGACAAGGCGACCGGCGTATCCGGATCGCGCACGATACGGCCCTCCACCGACACGCGTCCCTGCTCGATCCAGCGCGCGGCCTCGGTACGCGAACACAGACCCCGCTTGGACAACACCCGCGCGAGCCCATGCCGTGGGACCGAAGGCGCGCCCATCAGCTGGAGGACGAACGACGGAAAGGCGCAGAAGCGCCACGGCCCGGTTTCCCGGGCCGCTGGCTATCCAAGAGCGACCATCGCCGAATCAGGGCGTGGTCGGAGGCGTGGTCGGCGCAGGCGTCGCGGGCGGCGGCGCCGGCAAGGTGCCGGGCGGGCTGTTGGCAGGCACTGCATTCGCATCCGGCACCGGTGCCGGCGGCTGAGTCGCTCCCGGCGCGGTGCCTGGAGGGAGAGCTGCGGGCGCCGCGGCCGCACCGCCGCCGCGCGCCACACGCACGCCACGCGACTTCATCCATGCACTGAATTCGTCGGCGGTCATGCTCTTGCCGTTCTGGGTCATGTTGAACCGCCACGGCGTATTGTCGAACTCGGTCTTGGGCTTGTACGCCGCCGGGTCGAGCGGATCGACCACGCTCGGGGCAGGCATTACCGCCGCCACGTTCTTGCAGCTTTCGATCCGCATCCGCAGCAACACCTGGTCGACCGACTGCGATTCGTCGTAGGCGCGCGCCAGGACCCCACCTGCGATCCCGAGCTGCTCGGAGGGCGATACCAGTTCCGACGCAACCGGCGCCAGTACCGACGCCCGTAGCGGCATGGTCTTGGGCACCGTCGCGCAATTCATCGATTGCGCCTGGACCCCGCCGGCCGCGGCGAGCAACAACAAGGCGAGGGTCGAACGGTTCATGCGCAGATCCTGTCGTGGTTGCGGCGAGTGTAGGCATCGCGAAAGGGCTCGACAAGTTGCGGCGCCCTCGCGCTTCAGCTTCATAGAGACGATGCATGGCGGAAAAACGAAGCCCGGCGCTAGGCCGGGCTTCGTGTCTTGCTTGAACCTCGCGTCCGTTAGTTCTGGACGTTCAGCTCGGTGCGGCGGTTGGTCTCGCTCTTGCAGCCCGGGAACTCGTCACCCAGGGCCTCCAGCGGACGGCTCTCGCCGTAGCCGTTCGGACCGGTCAGACGGCCAGCATCGACGCCGTTGCTGGTCAGGTAGTCGTACACGGCGCGTGCGCGACGCTCCGACAGACCCTGGTTGTACTCGTCCGTACCGCACTCGTCGGTGTGGCCAGCCACTTCGACGCGCAGATCCGGGTAGCGCTTCAGGATCTCGATCGCCTCGTTGAGGATCGCGATCGCATCCGGACGCAGGGTCGACTTGTCGAAGTCGAAGTTCACGCCCTTCAGGTCGATCGAGACCGGAACCGGGCAGCCGTCCGGACCGATGGTCTGGCCAGCCTGCGAACCGGGGCACTTGTCGTCGCAGTCGTTCACGCCGTCGCCGTCGCTGTCGCTGTCGGCGCAGTTCGGAGCGACCGGGGCCGGGGCGACCGGAGCTTCCGGTTCCGGACCCAGCGGGATGATGATGCCGACCGAGGCCAGCACGTCGCCGTACCAGTCTTCGCCATCGTTCATCTCCGGCGGCGGATCGTCGAGCTCGAGCTGGACGCGGGTGTCATTCAGGCCGACTGCACGATAGGCCAGTTCGGTACGGATACCGACGCGACCCACGTCGCCCTGCACGCCGACACCGAGCTTCAGCGCGGGGGCGCCTTCCTTCTCTTCCCACGGAGAATCCGGATTCGGGAAGTTGTCGCCCTCCATCTCTTCACGCTGGTAGCCGAGGCCGGCCAGCAGGTACGGATTCCAGCTGCGGCCTTCGGTGACGAAGTGGTAACGGGTGTCGAACGAGATGCCGTACTGGCTCCAGTTCAGGTCTTCGTTCGATTCGCGCTTGGCGTTCTGGTAGTTGAGTTCAACATCGAACGACCAGTTCGGATTGAAGAACTTGCCGAAGCCGATGGCGCCGAAGGGCGGATTCTTGGTGTCGCGTTCGCTGTCCTGGATGTTGATACCGGCCGAACCGGTGATGTACCAGCGATCGTCGAACTCCTGCGCCGACGCAACCTGTGCGACGCCCAGCCCGCCGAGCAGCGCAGCACAGAGGAGTTTCTTGTTCATTTTCAGCTCCTTAGATCAGGGTAATTAAAACGGTAAAGCGTGGTTAAACTTGGACGGCCCCACCCACACGCCATCCGGCGCAGGTTAGGTTGAGGGATGTGAAGCCCGTGTTAACACTAGCATAACAGTTCCCCCTGAACCAGCAGCATGACAGATCAGCCCTCGCACAGGGATAGCAGATCGTCTATCCCCATGGCATCGAAGGCCTGAGGATCCTGAACCAAGCCGATCAGCGTGTCTACCGGGGATCCCCCGAGGTGGCCGCGCAGGGCCGCCTCGAACTTGGCCATCAGCACCGGGATACCCTCGGCGCGGCGCTTGCGGTGGCCTATCGGGAAGTCGATCGAGACCTTGTCGGTCGAGGTTCCGTCCTTGAAATGGACCTCCACGGCGTTGCCGATGTAGCGCTTGTCCGGATCGAAATAGTCCTGGGTGAAGCGCGGGTTCTCGACCACCTCCATCCGTGCGCGCAGCGCGTCGATGCGGGGGTCGGCTGCGACGGCGTCGGTGTAGTCGTCGGCGGTCAGACGTCCGAAGATCAGCGGCACCGCCACCATGTACTGGATGCAGTGGTCGCGGTCGGCGTAGTTCGCGAGCGGGCCGGTCTTGTCGATGATGCGGACGCCCGCTTCCTGGGTTTCGATCACGATCTTCTCGATCTCGCCAATCCGGTCCCTGACCTGCGGGTGCAGCTGCATGGCGCATTCGACCGCGGTCTGGGCATGGAACTCGGCCGGGAAGCTGATCTTGAACAGCACGTTCTCCATCACATAGCTGCCGAAAGGCCGTTCGAAAGCGAATTCCCTGCCCTTGAAGGCCACGTCGTAGAACCCCCAGGTCCTGGCGCTGAGTGCGCTGGGATACCCGACCACCTTCTTCTCCACTGCATTGAGGGCGTGGATTACGGCCCGGCGGCAGGCATCCCCGGCCGCCCAGCTCTTGCGTGGCCCGGTGTTGGGGGCATGGCGGTAGGTGCGCAGTACGCCGTTGTCGATCCAGCTGTGCGAGACCGCGGTGATCACCTCGTCCTTGCCGCCGCCGAGCATCGCCGTTGCGACCGCCGTGGACGCCAGGCGCACCAGGATCACGTGGTCCAGGCCGACCCGGTTGAACGAGTTCTGCAGCGCGTAGACGCCCTGGATCTCGTGCGCCTTGATTGCCCAGCCCAGCACGTCGCGCACGCTGACCGGCTTGCCCTGCTTGCGCGCCTGCCAGTCGGCGACGGCCAGGATCGTGCCCAGGTTGTCGGAAGGGTGCCCCCATTCCGCCGCCAGCCAGGTGTCGTTGAAATCGAGCCAGCGCACCAGCGTGCCGATATTGAACGCAGCCTGCGCCGGGTCGAGTTCGAACGAGGTACCGGGCACGCGTGCGCCGCCGGCGATCTCACCCCCCGGCACCAGCGGCCCGAGGTGTTTGACGCAATCCGGAAACTTCATCGCCAGCATCGCGCAGGCCAGCGAGTCCAGCAGCATGTAGCGGGCGGTGTCGAAGGCCTCTTCGGACTCGATCCGGGTGTCGATGACGTAATTGGCGATGTCGACCATGGGTTGGTCGGGGTCGGGACGGGTGGCGCTGCGGATGTCGTGGTGGCCCATGGCTGGCTCGATCGGTCGAAGCCGGCAATTTTGACAGATCGCCAATCCGCACCCCTGCGAACGCATCCACGGAACTTGAGCGAACCGGGCTTTCCCGGCATGGTGCGCGCTCCGTACTGGTCCGTATGCCTGCCTGGATGTTGCGCGTGATGCCCGAGCCCTCGCCCTATCCGCACCTGTTCGCGCCACTGGACCTGGGCTTCACCACCCTGCGCAACCGTGTGCTGATGGGCTCGATGCATACGGGGCTGGAAGACCACAAGCGCGACTTCCCCAGGCTCGCGGCCTACTTCGCCGAGCGTGCGGCGGGCGGGGTCGGACTGATCGTGACCGGCGGCTTCGCCCCGAACGTCGAGGGCTGGCTCAAGCCGTTCGCCGGCAAGCTGTCCTGGACGTGGGAGACCCGCAAGCACCGCCAGGTCACCGAGTCGGTGCACGCGAACGGCGCGAAGATCTGCCTGCAACTGCTGCATGCGGGGCGCTATGCCTACCACCCGCTCTCGGTGGCGCCATCCAGGCTCAAGGCCCCGATCAATCCGTTCACGCCGCGCGCCCTAGGCGCAAGCGGCGTCGAACGCCAGATCGGCGCGTTCGCCCATGCCGCGCGCCTGGCGCGCGAGGCCGGCTACGACGGCGTCGAGATCATGGGTTCGGAAGGCTACCTGCTGAACCAGTTCACCGTGGCCCGCACCAACCGGCGCAGCGACCGGTGGGGCGGCGATGCGGCCGGCCGCATGCGCTTCGCCGTGGAGATCGTGCACCGTACGCGCGAAGCCTGCGGGCCGGACTTCATCCTCATCTACCGCCTGTCGATGCTCGACCTGGTGGAAGGCGGAAATGATCACGACGAGATCGTGGCCCAGGCGCAGGCAGTTGAGTCCGCGGGCGCCAGCATCATCAACACCGGCATCGGCTGGCACGAGGCTCGCGTACCTACCATCGCCACATCGGTCCCGCGCGCCGTCTTCGCCGGCGTCACCGCCAGCCTACGCCCGCACGTGGCATTGCCGCTGGTGGCGACCAACCGGATCAACATGCCCGACGTCGCCGAGGCGATCCTGGCCGGCGGCGGGGCTGACCTGGTCTCGATGGCGCGTCCGCTGCTGGCCGATGCCCAGTGGGTCGAGAAGGCGCGCAGTGGACGGGCCGACCGCATCAATACCTGCATCGCGTGCAACCAGGCGTGCCTGGATCGGGTGTTCGAGAACAAGAAGGCGAGCTGCCTGGTGAACCCGCGTGCCTGCGCCGAGACCGAGTTGCGTTACCTGCCGGTGGATACGCGCAAGCGCATCGCCGTGGTGGGCGCGGGGCCGGCAGGCCTGGCCTGCGCGACCGTCGCCGCCGAGCGCGGTCACCGCGTCACCCTGTTCGACGCGGCCGGCGAGATCGGCGGCCAGTTCAATCTCGCCAAGCGCATCCCCGGCAAGGAGGAATTCCACGAGACCCTGCGCTATTTCCACCATCGGATCGCGGACACGGGGGTGGAGCTGCGCCTCGGGGCGCATGTTGGCGTCGACGCGCTCGATGGCTTCGACGAGGTCGTCGTCGCCACCGGCGTGCGCCCGCGCACGGTCGATTTCGCCGGGCACGACCATCCCAGCGTGGTCGGCTATCTCGACGTTCTCGAAGGCCGCGTGGTCCCCGGCGCGCGCGTGGCCATCGTCGGCTCCGGTGGCATCGGCTTCGACGTGGCCGAATTCCTCGCCATTCCCGCCGGCGAGTCGCCGACCCTGGACCCTGCGCGCTGGATGGCCGAATGGGGCATCGATCCGGAGTTCGCCAGCCGCGGCGGGCTGGCGCCCCCGCGGCCGGAACCCGCCGCCCGCCAGCTCTGGCTGATGCAGCGCAGCGCAGGCCGACCGGGCGCGCGCCTGGGCAAGACGACTGGGTGGATCCACCGCGCCACGCTCAAGGCCAAGGGCGTGCGCATGCTCGGCGGCGTGGAATACCTAGCCGTGGACGACGATGGCTTCCACGTCCGGGTGGATGGCGTCGCGCAGGTGCTGGCAGTCGAACACGTCGTCGTCTGCGCAGGTCAGGAATCGCGCCGGGAACTGTTCGACACGCTGCGCGCGGGCGGACGCCAGGCACATGTCATCGGCGGTGCGGATATCGCGGTGGAGCTGGACGCCCGACGTGCGATCGATCAGGGCAGTCGGCTCGCGGCGCAGCTTTGACTGCACGTACAGCACAGCGAGAACCGAACAAAAACTCCAATCGAATCAAATGTTTTTGATTTGACGTTCAGCCTCGATTGGGTTTCGCCACGCTACCGTGCGCGCACTTTCCGGCCCGCCACCCTGCGGGCCACCGACGCCGGCCGCACTCCATCGGATGCCCGGCGCCCGGGCAAAGGCGCCATAGAGCCGCCGCCCTCCCCAACACGCCATGACGCAGGGCGCCCCGGTTCGCCGTGGGCGGCAATGCGCCGCAACGGAGCAAGGAGCAAGACGTGAAACTCGCCTGGATCCTGTGGCTGGCCTCGGTCCTGCCGCCGCAAACCGCAGACTCGCTCTGCCTCAGCGCCACCCTGTACCTGGAGGCCCGGGATCAGTCCGTCCGCGGCCAGAAGGCCGTAGCCGAAGTGGCATTGCGCCGGGAGGAGAGCGGCCTGTGGGGCGATTCGATGTGCGACGTGGTCACCGCGCGCAAGCAGTTCGCGCCGACCCTGGTCCCGCCCGGCACCCGCCTGAGCAACACAGAGGCATGGGCGCAGGCCGTCACCGTCGCGCTCGAGGCCGAGCAGAACTGGGCGCTGCCGCCGGGCGAACGCAAGGAGATCGTTCCCGGTGCGAGCCACTTCCTGGCGCATTCCATTGCCAGCCCGAGCTGGCGCAACGCCTACCAGGTGGCGACCATCGGCGATCACACCTTCCTGCGGGTGCAAAAGCTCAGGCCACGGCAGAGCTAGACCGAGCCTGGCGCGTCGGCTGCGATGTCGCGTTGATCGCGCTTATCGCGGCGACAGAGCGCACCGTCTAGGCGCTGTCCCGTTCGTTCCATAGGCGCGCCATCTCCAGGTATGTAAACGATGCCGACCAGGTGATCAGCAGCAGCCCGGTCAGCGCCTCGCACCCGCTCAGCACGCGGACCGCCCCCATCGGAGTCAGATCGCCGAAACCCAGGGTGGTGAACGTCGTCGCGGAAAGATAGAACGCGTCGAACAGGGTCTCCACACCTCCCACCCCGACCACCGAGCCGGCGCCGGGTACATGCAGCAAGCCCCACAGCGCCAGGCCGAAGCACCAGATCTCGACGACGTGCAGGGCCAGCAGCGCAAAGATGATTTTCAGCATCGTGCCGCGATCGCCAGTGATGTCGATCTTCCTGCGCGAGTAACGCCGCGCCAGCCAGTGCACGCCTTCGTAATGGACGACCACCGCCGCGGCGCTGGCCACACCGGCCGTCAGCGCAGCCAGCAGGTAAACGCCGAAGGAATCCGTCGGGATCAGCCAGCCCATCGCAGAGCCATCAACGCTGCCCGATCGGGACGTATGCGCGGTCTTCGGGTCCGGTGTAGTTGGCGCTGGGCCGGATGATCTTGCCGTCTTCGCGCTGCTCGATCACGTGCGCACTCCAGCCGCTGGTCCGCGCGATCACGAACAGCGGCGTGAACATCGGCGTCGGCACGCCCATCATGTGGTAGCTCGACGCGCTGTACCAATCCAGGTTGGGGAACATCTTCTTGGTGTCCATCATCAGGTTCTCGATGCGCTCGGACACGTCGAACAGGACCTGATTGCCACCTTCGGCGCAGAGCTTGCGGCTGATCTGCTTGATGATCGGGTTGCGCGGATCGCCGATGGTGTACACCGGGTGACCGAAGCCGATGATGATCTCCTTGCGCTCCATCCGCGCGCGGATGTCGGCTTCGGCCGCTTCCGGCGTCGCGTAGCGGCTGATGATCTCCATCGCCACCTCGTTGGCACCGCCATGCTTGGGCCCACGCAGCGCGCCGATGGCGCCGGTGATGCAGCTGTACATGTCGCTGCCGGTGCCGGCGATGACCCGCGCGGCGAACGTCGAGGCATTGAACTCGTGCTCGGCATACAGGATCAGCGATTTGTCCATCGCGTCGGCATGCAACGCGCTGGGCGGCTCGCCGTGCAGCAGATGCAGAAAGTGCGCGGCGATCGTGTCGTCGTCGGTCTCCACATCGATGCGCCGCCCGTTGCGGGTGAAATGCCACCAGTACAGCAGCATCGATCCGAAGCTGGCCATCAGTCGGTCCGCGATGTCGCGCGCTTCCGGCGCCGGATGACCGTCGCGTTCGGGCAGCACCGTGCCCAGCATCGAGCAACCGGTGCGCATCACGTCCATCGGGTGGGCGCTGGCCGGCACCAGCTCCAGCGCTTCCTGCACGATTGCCGGCAGGCCGCGCAGGCGTTTGAGCTTGGCCTTGTAGGCCTGCAGCTGCGAGGCGCTGGGCAGGATGCCATGCACCAGCAGGTGCGCGACTTCCTCGAACGTGGACTGCGTCGCCAGATCGTGGATGTCGTAGCCGCGGTAATGCAGGTCGTTGCCGCTGCGGCCCACCGTGCACAGCGCGGTATTGCCGGCGGCCGTGCCGGACAGGGCTACCGATTTCTTCGGCTTGGGCAGGACCTGTGCAGGTTCGCTCATCAGGGGCATCTCCAATTGAAAGGAACGAGCCGCGCTGTCCGGTCGCCGACCCACACCTCGTTGTCACCGTTGAATCGGAAAGAAGTCCCGCGCGGAGCGCATTCAAAAACCGCTACGGGACCAGGCACGCGCCGGCGGAGGCGACAGGGGGAACTCATGCGCGGAACTCCATTCACTCCGTCGGCCGACTAATTCTTGCCTTCCCCGCGTGCGAACAGGGCATCGAGCTTGCGCTCGTACGCGTGGTAGTCGAGGAAATCGTACAGTTCATCGCGCGTTTGCAGCGTGTCGACGATGCGCTTCTGGGTGCCTTCCCGGCGCACGGTTTCGTAGAAGTGCAGCGCGGCCTTGTTCATCGCGCGATAGGCGCCGCAGCAGTACAGGGCGATGTCGACGTCGGCATCGCGCAACTCGTCGGTCGTGAACAACGGGGTCGCACCGAACTCGGTCAGATTGGCGAGGATCGGTACCTTCACCGCAGCCTTGAAGCGACGGTAATCGTCGAGCGTCTTCATCGCCTCGGGGAAGATCATGTCCGCCCCGGCTTCGACATAGGCCACGGCACGCTCGATCGCAGCATCCACGCCCTCGCTGGCCGCAGCATCGGTGCGCGCCATGATCACGAAGGTATGGTCGGTGCGCGCGTCGACGGCCGCCTTCACCCGGTCGACCATCTCGTCAGCCGGCACCACTTCCTTGCCTGGACGGTGCCCGCATCGCTTCTGTCCGACCTGGTCCTCCATGTGCACCGCGGCGACGCCGACGCGCTCGAAACTGCGGATGGTGCGGGCGATATTGAAGGCCCCGCCCCATCCGGTATCGATGTCCGCCAGCAGCGGCAGTCCGGTCGCATCCACGATCCGGCGTGCGTCGGTGAGCACGTCCTCCATGGTGCTGATGCCCAGGTCGGGCATGCCCAGCGAGTTCGCGGCGACACCGCCGCCGGACAGGTACAGGGCGCGGTAGCCGACGCGCCTCGCCATCAGACCCGCGTAGGCGGTGATGGCGCCCATGACCTGCAGCGGAGACTCGGCTGCGACGGCGGCACGGAACCTGGCGCCGGCGGATCCGGTTGCGGAAGTGCTTGGCTCGGACATCGGTGTGTTCCAAGTGGCGAGGCGACCTGTCGGCCGCCACGATCGATCAGAGCAGATGCGCCACGCCGGCGCGCTCTTCCTCGAGTTCGGCCAGCGTCTTGTCCATGCGCTCACGGCTGAAGGCATCGATCTCAAGGCCCGTCACGCGTGTGTACTCGCCGTTCGCCGTGGTCACCGGCACGCCATAGATCACGCCTTCCGGAATGCCGTAGCTGCCGTCGGAGGGCACGCCCATCGTGACCCACTTTCCCTTGGAGCCCAGCGCCCAGTCGCGCACGTGGTCGATGGCGGCATTGGCCGCCGAGGCGGCCGACGACAAGCCGCGCGCCTCGATGATCGCGGCGCCGCGTTTGCCGACGACCGGGATGAAGGTATCGGCGTTCCAGGCTTCATCACCGATCTTCGCCTTGAGCGACTGGCCGTTGACCGTGGCGAAGCGATAGTCGGGATACATCGTTGGACTATGGTTGCCCCAGACGATCAGTTTCTCGATGTCGGCCACCGGCACGCCGGCCTTGCCGGCGAGCTGGCTCAACGCGCGGTTGTGATCCAGCCGCAGCATGGCGGTGAAGTTCTTCGCGGGCAGGTCGGGCGCGGATTTCATCGCGATATAGGCATTGGTATTGGCCGGATTACCGACCACAAGCACCTTCACGTTGCGGCTCGCGACTTCGTTCAGCGCCCTGCCCTGCTCGGTGAAGATCTTGGCGTTCTCCAGCAGCAGGTCCTTGCGCTCCATTCCCGGGCCGCGCGGACGGGCGCCGACCAGCAGCGCATAATCGGCGTCCTTGAATGCGACCTTCGGATCGTCGGTGCCGACCATGCCGGCGAGCAGCGGGAAGGCGCAGTCCTCGAGCTCCATCATCACGCCCCTGAGCGCGGCCTGGGCCTTGTCCAGCGGCAGTTCGAGCATCTGCAGGATCACCGGCTGGTCCTTGCCGAGCATTTCGCCCGAGGCGATGCGGAACAGCAATGCATAGCCGATCTGGCCGGCGGCGCCGGTGACTGCGACACGGACGGGGGCTTTCATGGAACGACTCCTGGAAAAGACTTGCGGCGCACGTGGCGCCGCAATGGTTGGACGAACGGGGATTCAGGCCAGCTCGGAGCAGAATTCCTGGACGCGCTGCAAACCCGGGGCCAGCTGCGGCGTCGGGCAGGTATAGCTGATGCGGATCGCGCGCGGTTCGCCGAAAGCCGAACCCGGGACGCAGGCGACGCCCTTGGCATCCAACAGTGCATTGCAGAAATCGACGTCGTTGGCGATCACCTTGCCCTGGTACGACTTGCCGAAGGCGAAGCTAATGTCCGGAAACGCGTAGAACGCTCCCTGCGGACGCGGACAGACGAGTCCGGGAATCGACAGCAACGCTTCCATCACCTGGTCGCGCTTGGCCTGGAACTCTGCGCACTTCGCCTGCGGCACGTCCTGGGGACCGGTCAACGCAGCGACGGCGGCGGCGGTGACGATTTCGGGGATGTTGGTGATGTGGTTCGAATTCATCGTGGTGACCGCGCTGGCCACCGCTTCGGGACCGGCCATGAAGCCGACCCGCCAGCCCGGCATGCCGTAGGTCTTTGACAGCGAGTCGATGAAGATCACGCGATCGCGCAGTTCCGGTCGCAGATGCAGGAAGTTGTGATAACCCACCCCATCGAACACCATCCGGTTGTAGATGTCGTCTGTCAGCACCCAGGTATCGGGGTATTTCGCCACCACATCGGCCAGCGCCGCGATTTCATCGCGCGTGTACACCATGCCGGTCGGGTTGGACGGGTTGTTGAACAGGAACACCTTCGGCTTCTTCGCCAGCGCAGTCTCCAGTTGCGCCGGCGTGAGCTTGTAATCCTGCTCGGGCGGGCAGGGCAGCAGGTCGATCTTCGCGTTGACGATCTCGGCGATGTCGAGATAGCTGGTCCAGTACGGCGTCGGGAACGCGATGGTGTCGCCTTCGTCGAGCAACGCCTCGGCCAGGTTGTAGATCACGTGCTTGGCGCCGATGCCGGTCGAGACGTTGGCGCGGGTGTAACCCGTCAGACCGACCTTCCCCGCATGGGCCAGAAAGGCATCGACCAGCGCGTCCGCGCCGCGGTTGCTGCCGTACTGGCCGCTATCCTTCGCCAGTGCCTCGCGCGCGGCCGCATAGACATGCTCACCGGGGAGGAAGTTGGGTACGCCGATCGAGAAACTGATGATGTCGCGCCCTTCGGCTTTCAGGCGCTTGGCGGTTTCGGCAACCAGCATGATCGCGCTGGGCTTGGCGCGACCGATGCGCCGGGCGAGCTGGGGCATCGAGAGACCTCGTGAGGTGGGCCCGGGGCGAATTCGCCGGGCCCGGATTAGGATGAAATATTAACACAGGGACCCGGAGCTTCCGGGCCTGCGGGCTGCGCGGAATCCATCCGCGCACCCGCTGAAAAACACTCCGGGGCGCCATGCTACCGGCGCGACTGGCCTGTGCGAGCCGCGTGATTTCAACGGGGTATACGGGCGCAGCGTACAAATCGATCGCACGCCTACCCGGCGCAGATCAAGCCGCCAGGATACGGTTCCATTCCGCGACCCGGTCGGCCTTCGCCGCCAGTGCCGCCTCGGCATCGCCTTCGATCTTCACCGACCGGATCGCATCGCCCTGCTTCACCGCGTCGACCACGTCCAGGCCTTCGACCACCTTGCCGAAGACGGTGTGTTTGCCGTCCAGCCAGTCGGTCTTGATGTGGGTGATGAAGAACTGGCTGCCGTTCGTGTCGGGACCGGCATTGGCCATCGACAGCACGCCGCGCTCGTGCCTGACGCCGTTGTTGGTTTCATCCTCGAAGCGGTAGCCGGGACCGCCGCGGCCCGAGCCTTCCGGGCAGCCGCCCTGGATCATGAAATCGGGGATGACCCGATGGAAGTTCAGGCCGTTGTAGAAGCCGCGCTTGGCCAGGTTGACGAAATTGGCCACGGTCAGCGGTGCCTTGTCCGGATACAGCTCCACCTTGATGGCGCCGCGCTCGGTGTCGAAAATGGCGTGCAGGGGCATGGGATTCCTCGGCTGGATGTGAACGACGGGCGCCGGGACCACTTTGCCGCAGCGCAGCACGCTATAATACGCGGCTTTCCCAGCCTCTTGCGCCGGCCCGCAGGCCCAATGCGGCCGCGCCTTCGGCATGTCTTAGACCGCCGCGTCCCGACCGGACTGCCCCGACCTTCATTAGCCGACCGCCATGTCCATCGAGAACCTGCGCAATATCGCCATCGTCGCCCACGTCGACCATGGCAAGACCACCCTGGTCGACTGCCTGCTGAAGCAGTCCGGCACCCTGAACGAGCGCACCGTGCTCGCCGAGCGGGTGATGGACAGCAACGACCAGGAAAAGGAACGCGGCATCACCATCCTGGCCAAGAACACCGCCATCACTTGGCAGGGCAACCGGATCAACATCGTCGATACGCCCGGACACGCCGACTTCGGTGGCGAGGTGGAGCGCGTGCTGTCGATGGTCGACTCGGTGCTGATCCTGGTCGACGCGATGGACGGCCCGATGCCGCAGACCCGCTTCGTGACCCAGAAGGCGTTCGCGATGGGCTTCCGACCGATCGTGGTGGTCAACAAGATCGATCGCCCGGGCGCGCGTCCGGACTGGGTGATCGACCAGGTGTTCGACCTGTTCGACCGGCTCGGCGCCACCAACGAGCAGCTCGACTTCCCGATCGTCTACGCCTCGGCCCTGCACGGTTACGCCAGCCTCGACGACGCCGCGCGCGAAGGCACCATGACCCCGCTGTACGAGGCGATCATGCAGCACGTGCCGCCGCCGCAGGTCGATCCGGACGGCCCGTTCCAGATGCGCATCAGCCAGCTCGACTACAGCAGCTTCGTGGGCCTGATCGGTATCGGCCGGATCCAGCGCGGCAAGGTCCGCCGCAACCAGCCGGTCAGTATCGTCGACCGCCACGGCAAGAAGCGCCAGGGCAAGGTGCTGCAGGTGCTGGGCTTCATGGGCCTGGAGCGGATCGAGGTGGAAGAAGCCGAAGCCGGCGACATCGTCGCCATTTCCGGCGTCCAGGACCTGAGCATTTCCGACACCGTCTGCGCGCTGGACGCCCCCGAGGCGCTGCCGGCGCTCACCGTGGACGAGCCGACGATCAGCATGACCTTCCAGGTGAACAACTCGCCCTTCGCCGGCAGCAAGGAGCATAGCGGCGGCAAGTTCATCACCAGCCGCCAGATCCGCGAGCGGCTCGAGCGCGAAACCCTGCACAACGTGGCGCTGAAGGTCGAGGAGACCAGCGACGCAGACAAGTTCCTGGTCTCCGGCCGCGGCGAACTGCATCTGTCGGTGCTGATCGAAACCATGCGCCGCGAGGGCTTCGAACTGGCGGTCTCGCGCCCGGAAGTGATCATCAAGGAAATCGATGGCCAGCCGATGGAGCCGATCGAGCAGTTGGTGGTCGACGTGGAAGAGCAGCACCAGGGCGGCGTGATGGAGAAGCTCGGCGTGCGCAAGGCCCAGCTGAAGAACATGGAGTCCGACGGCAAGGGACGCGTGCGCCTGGATTACATGATTCCCGCGCGCGGCCTGATCGGTTTCCAGAACGAGTTCCGCACCCTGACCCAGGGTTCGGGCCTGCTGTTCCACGTGTTCGACCACTACGGACCGAAGGAGACCGGCGCCATCGCCAAGCGCCAGAACGGGGTGATGATCGCCAACGCCGCCGGCACCACGCCTGCCTACTCGCTCGGCCCACTGGAAGAGCGTGGCCGGCTGTTCGCCGCCGAAGGCGACAACGTCTACGAAGGCCAGCTGATCGGGATCCATTCCAAGGACAACGACCTCACCGTCAACGCCATCAAGCCCAAGCCGTTGACCAACATGCGCGCCTCGGGCAAGGACGACGCGATCAAGCTGACTCCGGCGCTGAAGTACACGCTGGAGCAGGCGCTCGACTTCATCGAGGACGACGAGCTGGTGGAAGTCACGCCCAAGGAAATCCGCCTGCGCAAGAAGTACCTGACCGAAACCGATCGCAAGCGGGCCAGCCGCGCGGCGTGAGCGGGTCGCTGTTCACTGCCTGGCGACCGGACGAGGCCGCCAGGACACAGCTCGCCGCGTTGCTCGCTGCGATACAGGTCGCATGCCCTGCGCACGGGCCACAGGTCAAACCGCGGCGACCGGACCAGTGGCACGTCACCCTGTGCTTCATCGGCGACCAGGTCATGCACCTGGTCACGCCGGAGCTTCTGGGAGCCTTCGCCGAAGTGGGAACCGTCATCCCAGCGCACGATTTCACGATCGAACGCCTCGCCTACTGGCCGCGGTCGGGTGCCGTCGTCGCCCTGCCGCACACATGCCCCACGCTCCTGGCGCTGTGCGATGCCACGGATAAGGCGCTCCGTGTGCTCGACATCCGTTCGCAAGAAGTGACCCGACAACCGCACATCACGCTCGCCTACCTGCCCAGGCACCTGCCTGCCCAGTCCTGGCTCGATGGCGTCGACTGCGCCGGCGATCGGCTGCGTGTCGGGAGTTTCGAGCTGCTATGCAGCCCGGGCGGCCGTTACGAGTCGTTGGGGCATTGGCCGTTGACCGCAGCCGACGCCACTCCTCCTGTGCAGCAGGCATCCCTTTTCTGATCCGGTGTACGCCCATGGTTAGCGGGCATGGAAGCAGGCCGCCGGTTTGCGGTTGCGTGGATCGGCAAGCCACTATCGGTGCGGCATCCGGATGAACGCAGAACCCTACAGCCCCGACCCGCCAGCCCCTCCCGTCCTGCAGGTCGTCGCGATGGTCGAAGCAGCGAAGGGACTCATGGCCCTGCTTGCCGCAAGCGGCCTTGAACTGCTCGGCCCCGCCCCGCTGCGGCGCGGGGTGGAGATGCTGATCGCGCGCTTCCAACTCGATCCACAACAGGGGGCGATGGCCTGGCTGGGACGCGCGATCAATCCGGATTCGGTGCACATCGCCGCGGCGATCGCACTCGTCTATGGCGGAATGCGCGTGGCCGAAAGCTGGGGGTTGTGGCGTGGCAAGGCCTGGGCCTCGTGGCTTGGCTGCATCGGCGCGGCGCTTTACCTGCCCTTCGACCTTTACGCGCTGGTCGCGCACCCCGTGTGGCTGTCCGTCGCGGTCCTGGGGATCAACCTGCTGGTGGTGTGGGTGCTTGGGCGCGACCTGTACGCGCGTCGTCGCGAACGCGCCTGAAACTGAAACACCCTGCAGGCGCGGCGCTGCTGGCGGCCACGCGAAAACCGCGGGCGCCATGCGCCCGGCATGCCTCGCTCAGACCGGAGCTGCGATCTGTGCCTGCTTGCGCACGATCAGCATTGCCGTTTCCAGCGCCTGCTCGTAGTTCAGGCGCGGATCGACGGTGGAACGGTAGGCGCGCTCGAGGTCGGTTTCGGTGAGATCACGGGCGCCGCCGGTGCATTCGGTCACGTCTTCGCCGGTCAGCTCCAGGTGCACGCCGCCCAGGCGTGTGCCGGCGGCGGCATGCAGTTCGAACGCCTGTTCGAGCTCGCTGCGGATGTTGTCGAAGCGCCGCGTCTTGTAGCCATTGCCGGTGGTTTCGGTATTGCCGTGCATCGGATCGCAGACCCAGAGCACGCGCCGGCCATCGCGGCGCAGGGCCTCGAGCAGCGGCGGCAGCTTTTCGGCGATGTTCGCGGCGCCCATGCGGTGGATCAGGGTGAGCCGGCCGGGTTCGTCATCGGGACTCAGCGCGTCGACCAGGCGCAACAGCTGGTCGGGTGTGACCGACGGGCCGATCTTCAGACCGAGCGGGTTGCGGATGCCGCGGAAGTACTCGACATGCGCACCATCCAGCGCGGCCGTGCGCATCCCGATCCAGGGCAAGTGGGTGCTGAGATTGAACCAGCCCCACTGTCGCGGCACCTGGCGCGTCTGCGCTTCCTCGTAGGGCAGCAGCAGCGCCTCGTGCGAGGTGTAGAAGTCGACCCGGTTGAGGTTGTACACCTCGGCCCCGGACAACGTCTCCATGAAGCGCACGGCATCGCCGATCGATCCGACCATGCGGTGGTAGTCGTCGGCCAGCGGCGAATGGCTCACCCAGCCCAGATCCCAATACTCGGGATGGTGCAGATCGGCGAATCCGCCGTCGATCAGCGAACGCACGAAATTCATCGTCATCGCCGAGCGCGCATGCGCCTTGACCATGCGTCGCGGATCCGGGCGCCGCGAGACCGCATCGAACGCGGGCGCGTTGACGATGTCGCCGCGATAGGCCGGCAGGGTCACGCCGTCGCGGGTCTCGCCGTCCGCCGAACGCGGCTTGGCGTACTGGCCGGCGAAGCGTCCCACGCGCACCACCGGCAGCCTGAGGCCATGTACCAGCACCAGGCTCATCTGCAGCAGCACCTTGAGCCGGTTGGAGATCACGTCCGCCGTGCACTCGGCGAAATTCTCCGCGCAGTCGCCGCCCTGCAGCAGGAAGCGCTTGCCTTCCTGCGCTTCGGCCAGCTGCTTCTTCAGCGCGAAGATTTCCCAGGAAGTGACCAGTGGCGGCAGCGCGCGCAGTTCCTGCTGGACGGCGGCGAGCTCCGTGGCGTCCTCGTACACCGGCTGCTGCGCCGCGGCGCGCGCGCGCCAGCTCGCGGGCGACCAGTCGGCCGGGAGATTGACGGAATGAAGATTGCGGTCGGGATGGGGCATGGCGGTATGTTGCAGCGCAGCGTCAGCCATCATCGGACGGATCCGAGGGGTCTGCAACCGTTTCGACTGCAAGCGTAGCAGCGGTTCAGGCGCTGCCCGTCACCCGCCCTCAACGGGATTCAACGCGCGCGCCAGAATCCCGCGTACAGCGCCCACATCGCCAACGCCACGAACCACAGCAGCGCCCAGGCCGGCATCGACAGGCCCAGGAACGTCCAGTCGATCATGCTGCAGTCGCCCGATGCGGTGAGCACTTTGCGCACCACGCCCAGCCAGGTCTGGGTTTCGAGCATGTAGTTCAGACCCGGCCCGCAACTCGGGATCTCGGGCGGGAACAGCTGCACCCAGACGTGACGCACGGCGATGCCGGCACCGGTCGCCGCTGCCAGGAAGGCCAGCGTGCCGTAGATCCCGCGGCCGCCGGACGAACGTGGCGCGTGCAGGCCCCCGATCAGAAACAGCAGCCCCGCCGCCGCAAACGCCAGGCGTTGGAAGATGCAGAACGGACACGGCTGGATCTGTTCCACGAACTGCACGTAGAAGGCGTAGCCCAGCAGCGCAGCGCAGGCGAGGAAGCCGGACAGGAATTGCGCACGAAACGACCAACGGAAGGGATTCATGGGGGCGGCTGTAAAGGCGACCGGTGGATTATCGGCCACGCGCGCCGGCTGTGCAGCCTGAATTCCGGTATCGAATCCATCGCGACCGGACCGGCCGATGACCAGCGCCGTTAGCGGCCCGCCTGGTACTTTCGTACAACGAAAAAGCCCGGCTGAGCCGGGCTTTCACGAGCAGCAAGCTGGCGCTTATTCGGCGGCGTCGGGACGATCGACCAGCTCGACATAAGCCATCGGCGCATTGTCGCCGGCGCGGAAGCCGCACTTCAGGATGCGCAGGTATCCACCGGGGCGTTCGGCGTAGCGCGGACCGAGCTTGGTGAACAGGTTGCCCACCGCTTCCTTGTCGCGCAGGCGCGAGAAGGCGAGCCGGCGGTTGGCCACGCCGTCGCGCTTGGCCAGCGTGATCAGCGGTTCTGCGACGCGGCGCAGTTCCTTGGCCTTGGGCAGGGTGGTGCGGATCAGTTCGTGCTTGAACAGCGAGGCGGCCATGTTGGAGAACATTGCGTCGCGGTGGGCGCTGGTGCGGCTGAACTTGCGGCCTGATTTCTGGTGGCGCATGGTCTGGATTCCTGGTGAAAGTTGTGGCTGTTGTACTTCGCTGTCGCCGTCGTGGCGTTGGAGCTGCGGACTGCGCTGGTCCTGGCCGGGCTTTCCCTGTCCGGCGCGCCGCGGATCTTGGATCCGTCGGCTTGGTGCTTGTTATTGCATTGCTGCGTGTCGCGTTACGTCTACTCGGTGGATCGCATCGCTTCTCGGAGACCCGGCCCGGCGCAGCGCGCCGGTCGTTCGCAAGGAGCGCGCGGCAGTGCCGCGCTAGCGCCCCTTGCTCACCCCATCATCCCGTGCGAGGAGATCCCCGCCGGTGGCCAGTTCTCGAGCTTCATGCCGAGGGAAAGCCCACGCTGGGCGAGCACTTCCTTGATCTCGGTGAGCGACTTCTTGCCCAGGTTCGGGGTCTTGAGCAGCTCGACCTCGGTCTTCTGGATCAGGTCGCCGATGTAGTAGATGCTCTCGGCCTTGAGGCAGTTGGCCGAACGCACCGTGAGCTCGAGGTCGTCGATCGGGCGCAGCAGCACCGGATCCACGCCCGTGGCGGCCGGCTTGGCTGCACCGCGCTCGCGATGGGTAAAGTCGCCGAACACGCTCAGCTGGTCGCTGAGGATGTCGGCGGCGGTGCGCACGGCTTCCTCGGCGTCGATGGTGCCGTTGGTCTCGATGTCGATGACCAGCTTGTCCAGGTCGGTACGCTGTTCGACGCGCGCGGCCTCGACTTCGTAGGCCACGCGGCGCACCGGCGAGAACGAGGCATCGAGCATCAGGCGGCCGATCGTGCGGGTCTCCTCGTCCGGCTTGCGACGGGCAGCCGCGGGCTGGTAGCCGAAGCCGCGCTCGATCTTCAGGCGCATGTTCAGCGCCGCATCCTTGGTCAGGTGCGCGATCACGTGGTCGGGATTGAGGATCTCGACGTTATGGTCGGTCTTGATGTCGGCAGCGGTAACGACGCCCGGGCCCTGCCTGGACAGCGAAAGCGTGGAGCTTTCGCCGGTGCCCATGCGAATGGCGACGTCCTTGAGGTTCAGCAGGACTTCCAGCACGTCTTCCTGAAGACCTTCGACCGTGGTGTATTCGTGCAGCACGCCGTCGATCTCGACCTCGGTGATGGCATAACCGGGGATCGAGGACAGCAGCACGCGGCGCAGCGCGTTGCCCAGGGTGTGGCCATAGCCGCGCTCCAGCGGTTCGATCACGACCTTGGCGCGGTTGTCGGTGATGCGTTCGATCTGCGGGCCCTTGGGGCGCAGCACCTGGTTGGCGGTAACCGTCATGTTGTAGCGTCTCCTCGGTGGCCGGCGATGGGGAGCGCCGGCCTGATACGTTTCGGAGCTCCTTCACCCGAAGGAGCAGCCGATGCCCATGGCATCGGCCAGATGCGGAAGCAAGGCTCCCGGCTTTGTCTTACTTCGAGTACAACTCGACGATCAGCGCCTCGTTGATGTCACTGGGCAGGTCGGCGCGATCCGGCACGGCCTTGAACACGCCTTCGAACTTCTTGGAATCGACTTCCACCCACGACGGCGACAGGTCCATCTGACCGAACACGGTCAGCGCTTCCTGCACGCGCAGCTGCTTCTGGGCGCGCTCGGACAGCGCGATCGCGTCGCCGGCCTTGACCGCGTACGACGGCAGGTTGACCGGCTTGCCGTTGACGGTGACGCCGCGGTGCGACACCAGCTGGCGCGCGGCCGGCCGGGTCACCGCAAAGCCCATGCGGTAGACGACGTTGTCGAGACGGGTTTCCAGCATCTGCAGCAGGTTCTCGCCGGTGTTGCCCTTGCGATTGCTGGCCTTCTTGTAATAGTTGCGGAACTGCCGCTCGAGCAGACCGTAGATGCGCTTGACCTTCTGCTTCTCGCGCAGCTGGGTGGCGTAGTCGGACAGCTTGCTGCGACGCGCACCGGTGCCGGCGCCGTGCTGGCCGGGCTTTTGCTCCAGCTTGCACTTCGAGTCGAGCGCGCGGTTCGGCGACTTCAGGGAAAGGTCTGCGCCTTCGCGACGCGCGAGCTTGCAGGTGGGACCGATATAACGAGCCATTGTCTGATCGCTCCCTTAGACGCGACGCTTCTTCGGCGGACGGCACCCGTTGTGCGGGATGGGCGTCACGTCGATGATGTTGGTGATCTTGTAGCCGACGTTGTTGAGCGAACGCACGGCCGATTCACGGCCCGGACCCGGGCCCTTGATGCGCACTTCCAGCGACTTCACGCCGTAGTCGAGCGCCGCCTTGCCCGCCTTTTCGGCGGCCACCTGGGCGGCGAACGGGGTCGACTTGCGCGAACCGCGGAAACCCGCGCCGCCCGAGGTCGCCCACGACAACGCGTTGCCCTGGCGATCGGTGATGGTAATGATTGTGTTGTTGAACGAAGCATGGACGTGGGCGACGCCGTCGGTGACGACGCGCTTGATCTTCTTCTTCGTTTTGGCAGCTGCCGGCTTGGCCATGGCTAGGGTTCCTTACTTCTTGATGGCCTTGCGCGGACCCTTGCGGGTACGGGCATTGGTCCGGGTGCGCTGGCCGCGCAGCGGCAAGCCGCGGCGATGGCGCAGGCCGCGATAGCAGGCCAGGTCCATGAGGCGCTTGATGGCGATGCCGACCTCGCGACGCAGGTCGCCCTCGACCGTGAACTTGCCGACTTCGGCGCGGAGGCGCTCGACTTCCGGCTCCGAAAGGTCGCGGATCTTGGTCGAGGCATTCACGCCCGCCGACTCGCAAAGCTGCTTCGAACGGGTACGGCCGATGCCGTAGATGCTTTGCAGCCCGACCCAGACGTGCTTCTGGGCAGGCAGGTTGACACCTGCAATACGCGCCATGCGCGGATCTCCAACTGGTTGAGCGCCAGCCTTGACAAGGCCGGCGAAGTGAACTCGCAATTTTAGCTGAAGTCCCGGGTACTTTGGAAGCCCAGCCCCAAAAGGCTGGACCCGGCATGGGGAGTGTGCCCATGCTCCGGCGACGGTTCCCGGCTGTACCGGCCACGACGGGAGCGCCCTCTGGGGAAGCTTCCGCCCTGCCCGGCCTGCGCGCGCCACTCCGGCGCGCCCCTGGCCTGGAACCACCCGCGCGCGGGACCGCCGCACGAGTCGCCCATCTTGGATCCCGCCGCTATGGTGCGGGATCCGGGTATTCCTGGTCGCCCATCTTACCGCGACCTGCCAGGTCCGGCGGGCCTGCCCGCGGGATACCGGTCATCCAGGGTGAGCCACGCTCACCCCCAAAAGCGCTACCGCCCCGTCAGCCCGCTCCGCGAGCCGCGCAGGTTGGCCTTCTTGAGCAGGCTCTCGTACTGGTGCGACATCAGATGCGCCTGGATCTGGGCGATGAAGTCCATCACCACCACCACCACGATCAGCAGCGACGTTCCGCCGAAGTAGAACGAGGTGCCGAGTTCCGTACGCATGAACTCCGGCAGCAGGCAGACCAGGACCAGGTAAACGGCGCCTGCCGCGGTCAGTCGGGTCAGCACGCCGTCGATGTAGTCCGCGGTCGCCTTGCCCGGCCGGATGCCCGGGATCAGCGCCCCCGACTTCTTCAGGTTGTCGGCGGTTTCCTGCGAGTTGAACACCAGCGCGGTGTAGAAGAAGGCGAAGCCCGCAATCAGCGCCGCGTACAGGATCATGTGCAGCGGCTCGCCAGGATTCAGCGCCTGGCTGACCTTCTGCAGCCACGTGGCCGAGCCGGCCTGGGTGAACCAGGTCGAGGCGGTGGCCGGGAACATGATGATCGAGGAGGCGAAGATCGCCGGGATCACGCCCGACATGTTGAGCTTCAGCGGCAGGAACGAGGTCTGGTTCATGTACGCGTTGCGGCCGCCCTGGCGGCGTGCGTAGTTCACCGTGATCCGGCGCTGCCCGCGTTCGACGAACACCACGAAGTAGGTGAACGCCATCACGATCGCCACGATCGCGATCACCGCGAGTGGGCTCATGTCGCCGTTGCGCGCCTGTTCCAGCGTACCGAGCACCGCGCCGGGAAGACCTGCGACGATGCCGGCGAAGATGATCAGCGACACGCCGTTGCCGATGCCGCGCTCGGTGACCTGTTCGCCCAGCCACATCAGGAACATGGTGCCTGCGGTAAGCGCCACCACCGCGGTGAGCACGAAGCCCATGCCCGGCGAGTACACCACGGGGATGCCGTTGCTGGCGCCGGAATTCTGCAGCGCCACCGCGATGCCGGCTGCCTGGAACACCGCCAGCGGGATCGCGCCGATGCGCGACCACTGGGTGATCCTGCGCCGGCCCGACTCGCCTTCCTTCTGGATGGCCTTCAGGCTCGGCACGATCTGCACCAGCAGCTGGACGATGATCGACGCCGAAATGTAGGGCACCACGTTCAGCGCGAACAGGCTGAATCGCGACAGCGCGCCGCCCGAGAACATGTTGAACATGTCCACGATGGTGCCTTCCTGCGCCTCCATCAGCTGGAGCATCGCCTCGGGATTGACGCCCGGTACCGGGATATAGCAGCCGATGCGGTAGACGATCAGCGCACCGACCACGAACAGCAGGCGCTGGCGAAGTTCGGTGAACTTGCCGGCGCCGGCCAGTCCGGCCATCGCGTTAGCGCTTCGCGACATGCGTCACTCCGCCAGGCTGCCGCCGGCCGCTTCGATCGCCGCCTTGGCGCCGGCCGTGGCGGTGATGCCCTTGAGCACGAACTTCTTGCTGACCTCACCCCGCTTGACCACCTTGGCACGCTTGGCGGTGCTGGGCACGAGCTTGGCGGCGCGCAGCGCGGCGAAATCGATCTCGCCGGCATCGAGCTTGTCCAGCTGGTACAGCAGCACTTCCGCCGTGTCCTTGCTCAGCTTCGAGCGGAAGCCGATCTTCGGCAGGCGGCGCTGCATGGGCAGCTGCCCGCCTTCGAAGCCGGCCTTGATCTTGCCCTTGCCGCTGCGCGCGAACGAACCCTTGTGGCCGCGGCCTGCGGTCTTGCCGAGGCCCGAACCGATGCCGCGACCGACGCGCTTGCGCTCTTCGCGCGCGCCATCGGCAGGCTTGAGTGTATTGAGCTTCATCTGATTACTCCTCGACCCGCACCAGGTAATGCACCTTGTTGATCAGGCCGCGCACCTGCGGGCTGTCCTTCAGCTCGCGCACGTCGTTCAACTTGCTCAGGCCCAGCGCCTTCACCGACAGGCGATGCTTGGCCTGGGTGCCGCGCAGACCCTTGACCAGACGCACCTTGACGGTGCCGTTGTTGTCAGCTGTGGACATGGAGGATCTCCTCGAGCTTCTTGCCGCGCTTGGCCGCGATCTTGCCGGGCGAATGCATGGCTTCCAGACCCTTCACGGTGGCGCGCACGAGGTTGATCGGGTTGCGCGAACCGACCGCCTTGGCCAGCACGTTCTTCACGCCCACCGCCTCGAGCACGGCGCGCATCGCGCCGCCGGCGATCACGCCGGTACCTTCCGAAGCCGGCTGCATGAACACCCGGGCAGCGCCGTGGCCGGCCTTGACCTGGTGCCAGAGCGTGCCGTTGTTCAGTTCGACCTTGGACATGTTCTTGCGTGCGTATTCCATCGACTTCTGGATCGCGACCGGCACTTCGCGCGCCTTGCCGTAACCGAAGCCGACCTTACCGTCGCCATCGCCGACCACGGTCAGCGCGGTGAAGGTGAACTGGCGGCCGCCCTTGACGGTCTTGCTGACGCGGTTGACCGCGACCAGCTTCTCGATCATGCCGTCGTCGACTTCTTCCCGGTCGCGGCGGTCGCGGCCGCGGGATTCACGTGGTTCTGCCATTGCAGTGTCTCTTTAGGTTTGAAGGAATTTGCGGCGTGGCCGCTTATGGTTGTGAGATGTCGCGGGTGTTCCGCCAGGACCGCAACCGGCCAGGGCGTCCGATGCATCTCGCATCGGCGAGCGAACCGAAGGCATGGGGACGATGCCCCACGCCTTCAACGTCAGAACTGCAGGCCGGCCTCGCGGGCGGCGTCGGCCAAGGCCTTGATGCGGCCGTGGTAACGGTAGCCCGAGCGATCGAAGGCGATGGTGTCGATACCGACGGCCTTGGCCCTTTCGGCGATCGCGCGACCGACCCTGGCGGCGGCTTCGGTGTTCTTGCCGCTCTTCAGGCCCTCGCGCACGTCGGCCTGGGTGGTGCTGGCCGCGGCCAGGACCTTCGAGCCGTCGGCGCTGAACAGCTGCGCGTATACGTGCTGGCCGGTGCGCAGCACCGACAGGCGCGGCACGCCGAGGGTGCGGATGCGCGCACGGGTCGACTTGGCGCGGCGGAGACGGGCGGATTTCTTGTCCATTGTGGTTCTCTCTGGAAGCGGATCGACGTGGAGCATCCCTGTACAGGGAGCGCCTTATGCCTTCTTGGCTTCCTTGCGGATGATGACTTCGTCGGAGTACTTCACGCCTTTGCCCTTGTACGGCTCCGGCGGGCGGAAGCCGCGGATCTTGGCGGCGACTTCGCCGACGCGCTGCTTGTCGGTGCCGCTGACCACGATCTCGGTCTGGGTCGGGGTGGCGATGGTGATGCCGTCCGGGGTCTTGAACAACACCGGGTGCGAGAAGCCCAGCGACAGGTTCAGATCCTTGCCCTGCATGGCGGCGCGGTAACCCACGCCGACCAGCTCGAGCTTGCGCTCGAAACCGGCGGACACGCCCTGGGCCATGTTGGCCAGGATGGCGCGCATGGTTCCGGCAAGCGGGATCTTGCTCTCGTCATTGGCCGAAAACTGCAGGTTGCCGTCCTCGACCTTGACATCGACGCCTTCCGGCAGGGGAATCGACAGGGTGCCCTTCGGGCCCTTGACGCTCAGGTTGCCGGACTGTGCATTGAACTCGACGCCCTTGGGCAGGACGACGGGCTTCTTGGCGACACGGGACATGGCGGTTCTCCCTTAGGCCACGAAGCACAGGACCTCGCCGCCGACGCCTTCGTGGCGTGCCTGCGAGTCGGTCATGATGCCCTTGGATGTGGAAATGATGGCGACGCCCAGGCCTCCGAGGACCTTGGGCAGTTCGTCCTTGCCGCGGTAATTGCGCAGGCCCGAGCGCGACACGCGCTGCAGGCGCTCGATCACCGGCCGGCCTTCGTAGTACTTCAACACGATCTCGAGTTCGGCCTTGGCGCCGTTCTCGGTCACGCGGAACTCGCCGATATAGCCTTCTTCCTTGAGGACCTTGGCGATGGCCACCTTGGTCTTGGACGAGGGCATTTTCACCGTCGGCTTGCCCACAGCGGCCGCATTCCTGATGCGGACCAGCATGTCGGCGATGGGATCAGTCATGCTCATTGAGATTGCCTTTTGAGTGCACCGATATCCGCTTTCGCGAAATCTGAGGTTGGGAAACGATTACCAGGAGGCCTTGCGCAGGCCAGGCACGTCGCCGCGCATGGTGGCTTCGCGCAGCTTGTTGCGGCCCAGGCCGAACTTGCTGTACACCCCGCGCGGACGGCCGGTCAGGGCGCAACGATTGGTCTTGCGCGAGGGCGAAGAGTCGCGCGGCAGCTTCTGCAGCTTGGTCGCCGCTTCCATCTTCTCCTCGTAGGAGGCGGTGGTGCTGCTGATCACCTTCTTCAGCGCTTCGCGCTTGGCGCCGTGCTGCTTGACCAGCTTGGCGCGCTTGACCTCGCGGTTGACCATTGAAGTCTTAGCCATGTGTCAATCCTCGAGTATCAGTTGCGGAACGGGAAGCGGAACGCTTCGAGCAGCGCCTTGGCTTCGGCGTCGGTCTTGGCGGTAGTGGTGATGGCGATATCCATGCCGCGGATCGCATCGACCTGGTCGAAGTCGATCTCCGGGAAGATGATTTGTTCCTTCACGCCCATGTTGTAGTTGCCGCGGCCGTCGAACGAACGGCCGGACACGCCACGGAAGTCGCGCACGCGCGGCAACGAGACGTTGACCAGACGGTCCAGGAACTCGTACATCTTCGACCGGCGCAGGGTCACCTTGGCGCCGATCGGCCAACCGTCGCGGATCTTGAAGCTCGCCACCGAAACGCGGGTCTTGGTGATTTGCGGCTTCTGGCCCGCGATCTTGGCCATGTCGGCCACCGCGTTCTCCAGCACCTTCTTGTTGGCCGCCGCCTCGCCCACGCCCATGTTCAGCGTGATCTTGGTCAGCCGCGGTACCTGCATCGGATTGGTGTAGCCGAACTGCTGCATCAGCTTCGGCACGACCTCTTCCTTGTAAAACTTTTCGAGACGGGTAGACATGTCAGATGGCCTCGCCGCTAGAGCGGAACACGCGCAGACGGCGTCCATCCTCCAGCACCTTGGTGGCGACGCGCCCACCCTTGCCGGTGGCAGGGTTGAACGGCATCACGTTGGAAATATGGATCGGCGCCTCGCGCTCGATCACGCCGCCGGCCTGGCCGGCCTGCGGGTTCGGCTTGGTGTGGCGCTTGACGATGTTGATGTTGGACACGACGACCTTGTCGCCGGCCACGCGCACCACCTCGCCCTGCTTGCCCTTGTCCTTGCCGGCGATCACGACGACCGTGTCGCCCTTCTTGATTCGATTAGCCATTGTGTTGTCCTCCGCTCACAGCACTTCGGGTGCGAGCGAGACGATCTTCATGAACTTCTCGGAGCGCAGCTCGCGGGTCACAGGCCCGAAGATGCGCGTGCCGATCGGCTCGTGCTTGTTGTTGAGCAGCACGGCGGCGTTGCCGTCGAAGCGGATCAGCGAACCGTCGGCACGGCGCACGCCCTTGCGGGTGCGGACCACCACGGCGTCGTAGACCTCGCCCTTCTTGACCTTGCCGCGCGGAATCGCATCCTTGATCGACACCTTGATGATGTCGCCGATGTGCGCGTACCGGCGCTTGGAGCCACCCAGCACCTTGATGCACATCACTTCCTTTGCACCGGAATTGTCGGCCACGTCGAGGTGGCTCTGCATCTGGATCATCGCTCAGCCTCCCTTATTCGGCCGCGTGCGCGAGCACTTCGACCACGCGCCAGTTCTTGGTCTTGGAGATCGGCGCGCATTCGGCCACGCGGACCGTGTCGCCCATCTGGCAGACGTTGCCGGCGTCGTGCGCGTGCAGCTTGGTCGAGCGGCGGATGTACTTGCCGTACAGCGCGTGCTTGACCTGGCGCTCCACCAGGACCGTCACCGTCTTGTCCATCTTGTTGCTGACCACGCGGCCTTCGACCGTGTGCAGCTTCTTTGCGTTGTTGTCGGTCATGTCCGGTCCTTACTTCTTCGTCGCCGCGCCGATCAGCGAGTTGACGCGCGCGATTTCGCGGCGCACCCGGCGGACGTCGTGGGTCTTGGCCAGCTGGCCCGTGGCCTTCTGCATGCGCAGCGAGAACTGTTCCTTCTGCAGGTCCAGTAGGTGGGCCTTGAGCTCGTCGGCCGACTTGCTCTTGAGTTGCTTGAGTTCCATCAGCGCACCGTCCGGGTCACGAAAGTGGTGGTGACCGACAGCTTGGCTGCGGCCAGGCGGAAAGCCTCGCGTGCAGTGGCTTCGTCGACGCCCTCGATCTCGTAGATCATCCGGCCGGGCTGGATCTGCGCGACCCAGTACTCGACGTTGCCCTTGCCCGAGCCCATCCGGACCTCGATCGGCTTCTTGGTGATCGGCTTGTCCGGGAACACGCGGATCCACATCTTGCCGCCGCGCTTGACGTAACGGCTGATCGACCGGCGCGCGGCCTCGATCTGGCGCGAAGTCAGCTGGCCGGTGGCCGTAGCCTTGAGCCCGTACTCGCCGAAGCTGACGGCGTTGCCGCTCCATGACAGGCCATCGTTGCGGCCCTTGTGCATCTTGCGGAATTTGGTTCGCTTGGGTTGCAGCATGGTTTACTCCCTCGCCTCACCACGGTCGCGGCGCGGTCCACGCGGACGCTCGCGATCGCCACGGTCCGGACGGTCGCCGCGCGACGGCGTGTCGTCCTGCTTCTCCTGGCCGACCTGGCTGAAATCGAAGATTTCGCCCTTGTAGATCCAGACCTTGATACCGATGATCCCGTAGGTGGTCTTGGCTTCGGCAAAGCCGTAATCCACGTCGGCGCGCAGGGTATGCAGCGGCACCCGGCCTTCGCGGTACCACTCCGAACGCGCGATCTCGGCGCCGTTCAGGCGGCCGGCCACGTTCACCTTGATGCCCAGCGCGCCCAGGCGCATCGCATTGCCGACGGCGCGCTTCATCGCGCGACGGAACATGATGCGGCGCTCGAGCTGCTGCGCGATCGACTCGGCGACCAGCTGCGCGTCGAGCTCAGGCTTGCGCACTTCGGTCACGTTGATGTGCGCCGGGACGCCCATCAGGTCGCTCACGTCCTTGCGCAGCTTCTCGATGTCCTCGCCACGCTTGCCGATCACCACGCCCGGACGGGCGGTGTGGATTGTGACGCGCGCGTTGTTGGCCGGACGCTCGATCAGGATCTTGCTGATGCCCGCCTGCGCCAGGCGCTTGCGCAGCATCTCGCGCACGCGCAGGTCGGCGGCCAGGAAACCGGCGTACTGCTTCTTGTTGGCATACCACTTGGAATTCCAGTCCTTGGAAATGCCCAGGCGGATGCCGGTCGGATGAACTTTATGACCCATGATTACTTGCCCTCGCCCACGACCACGGTGATGTGGCTGGTGCGCTTGAGAATGCGCGTACCGCGACCCTTGGCGCGGGCCATGAAACGCTTCAGCGTGGGACCTTCGTCGACCATGATGGTCTTGACCTTCAGCTCGTCGACGTCGGCGCCCTGGTTGTTCTCGGCATTGGCGATCGCCGACTCCACGACCTTGCGGATCATGTGCGCGGCTTTCTTGTCCGAGAACCGCAGCAGGTTGACGGCGCGCTCGGCCGACAGCCCGCGCACCTGGTCGGCGACCAGGCGGGCCTTCTGCGGGGAGATGCGCGCGGTGCGCAGGATTGCCTTGGCTTCCATGGTCATCTCCTTACTTCCCGGCCTTCTTGTCGCCGCCGTGGCCCTTGAACGTACGGGTCAGCGCAAATTCGCCGAGCTTGTGCCCGACCATGTTCTCGTTGACCAGCACGGGCACGTGGTTCTTGCCGTTGTGGATGGCGATGGTGAAGCCGACCATTTCCGGCATGACCATCGAACGGCGCGACCAGGTCTTGATCGGCTTCTTGGTGTTGCCCGCGGACTCCACCTTCTTGATCAGGTGGTGGTCGACGAACGGGCCCTTCTTGAGTGAACGTGCCATGCCGGTTAGCTCCTGCGGTCGCGCACGATGAACTGCTGGGTGCGCTTGTTCTTGCGGGTCTTGTAACCCTTGGTCGGAACGCCCCACGGGGTGACCGGGTGCGGGTTGCCCTGGCCGGCCTTGGCCTCGCCGCCGCCGTGCGGGTGGTCGACCGGGTTCATGGCCGCGCCGCGCACGGTCGGCTTGATGCCGCGCCAGCGCTTCGCGCCTGCCTTGCCCAGCTTTTCCAGGTTGTGCTCGACATTGCCGACTTCGCCGATGGTGGCGCGGCACTCAGCCGGAACGCGGCGCATTTCACCGGAGCGCAGACGCAGCGTGGCGTAAACGCCCTCGCGCGCGATCAGCTGCACGCCGGCACCGGCCGCACGCGCGAGCTGTGCGCCCTTGCCGGGCTTCATCTCGATGCAGTGCACGGTGGAACCGACCGGGATGTTGCGCAGCGGCAGGGTGTTGCCTGCCTTGATCGGGGCGCTGCTGCCCGCGATCACCTGATCGCCGGCCTTCAGGCCCTTGGGCGCAATGATGTAGCGGCGCTCGCCGTCGACGTAGCAAAGCAGCGCGATATGAGCGGTGCGGTTGGGGTCGTACTCGATCCGCTCGACGCGCGCCGGAATGTTCTCCTTGTCGCGCTTGAAGTCGATCAGGCGGTAATGCTGCTTGTGACCGCCGCCGATGTGGCGGGTGGTGATTCGGCCGTGGTGGTTGCGGCCACCGGTCTTGCCCTGCTTCTCGACCAGGGCCGCGTGCGGCGCACCCTTGTGCAGGTCCGGCGTGACCACCCGGACCGCGCTGCGGCGGCCGGGAGACGTGGGCTTGAATTTCATCAATGGCATGGGACGTTCCTCAGACCTTGGCCGTCATGACGTCGATCGACTGGCCTTCGGCCAGCTTCACGTACGCCTTGCGCGAATTGCCGCGGCTACCCTGGCGCTGGCGGAAGGCTTTCGCTTTTCCCTTCACGTTGACCACGTTGACCGATTCGACCTTGACGTCGAACAGCTGTTCGATCGCCGCCTTGATGTCGGCCTTGGTGGCATCGCGCGCGACTTCGAACGCGTATTGGTTCGAGACTTCCTGCAGGCGTGCGGTCTTTTCCGACACGCGCGGGGCACGGATGATGTTGTAGATGTTCGCCGACGCGGGCTTGCCTGCGGCGCTGACTTGCTTGCTCATGCCAGCCACTCCTCGATCTTCTTCACCGCATCGGTGGTGATCAGCACGCTGTCGGCGCCGACCAGAGACACCGGATCCAGGCCCTGCACGTCGCGCACTTCCACGTACGGAAGGTTGCGCGCGGACAGATACAGGTGCTCGGAAGCTTCTTCGGTGACGATCAGCGGGCGACGGCCGAGGTCGAGATCCTTCAGCTTCGCGACCAGGCCACTCGTCTTGGTCTGGTCCACGTCGAACGCGTCGACCACCTTCAGGCGCCCCTGACGGTTGAGCTCGGACAGGATCGACGAGATCGCCGCGCGGTACATCTTGCGGTTGACCTTCTGCGCGAAGCTGCGCGGCTTGGCCGCGAAGGTCACGCCGCCGCCGACGAAGATCGGCGCGGTCAACGCGCCATGACGCGCGCCGCCGCCCTTCTGCTTCTTCGACTTCTTGGTGGTGCCGTTCACTTCGGAACGGGTCTTCTGCGCCTTGGTTCCGGCGCGACCGGCATTGCGATAGGCGACGACGACCTGGTGGACCAGGTCTTCGCTGAATTCGCGGCCGAACACGGCGTCGGACACCGACAGCTTGTTGGCGCTGTTATTGATGGCAAGTTCCATCATCAAACTCCCTTGCTCGACGGACGCACGATCACGTCGCCGCCCGGTGCGCCCGGCACCGCGCCGCGGATCGCGATCAGGCCACGCTCGGCGTCGACCTTGACCACCTGCAGACGCTGGGTGGTCTGGGTTTCGGCGCCCATGTGGCCGGCCATCTTCTTGCCCGGAAACACGCGCCCCGGGGTCTGGCGCTGGCCGATCGAACCCGGCGAGCGATGCGAGAGCGAGTTGCCGTGGGTGGCGTCGCCCATGCGGAAGTTCCAGCGCTTGATCGTGCCCTGGAAGCCCTTGCCCTTGGTCACGCCCTGGACGTCGACGATCTGGCCTTCGGAGAAGATGTCGGCCTTGATCTCGCCACCCACTTCGAAGTCGCCGATCTTGTCGTCGGCCACGCGCAGTTCCCACAGGCCCCGACCCGCTTCCACCTTGGCCTTGGCCAGGTGGCCGGTTTCCGGCTTGTTGACCAGCGCAGCGCGCTTGCTGCCGACCGCAACCTGCACGGCGCTATAGCCGTCGGTGGCGACCGTCTTGATCTGGGTGATGCGGTTCGGGGTCGCCTCGATCAGGGTCACCGGAACCGACTTGCCGTCCTCGGTGAAGAGACGGCTCATGCCGGCCTTGCGACCGACGATGCCGAGCGAATGGATCTTCGCACTCATGTCAGCCTCCTCAGGTCAGCTTGATCTGGACGTCGACGCCAGCCGCGAGCTCGAGCTTCATCAGCGCGTCCACGGTCTTGTCGTTGGGGTCGACGATGTCGAGCACGCGCTTGTGCGTGCGGGTCTCGTACTGGTCGCGCGCGTCCTTGTCGACGTGCGGCGACACCAGCACGGTGTAACGCTCGATCTTGGTCGGCAGCGGGATCGGGCCGCGCACCTGCGCGCCGGTCCGCTTGGCCGTTTCGACGATCTCGCTCGTGGAACGGTCGATCAGCCGATGATCGAACGCCTTGAGCCGGATCCTGATTTTCTGGTCCGCCATGACGGAATTCCTCGTTGAAAGAGCGACAGATTCCGCGGCTGGGTGCGCGGAACCCCTTGTTATTCAATAACTTGTGTTGCGTTAACGACCAAAACAAAAGGCAGACCGATTGCCCGGCCCGCCCAGACGGAGAATGCGTGAACGCGACAAAACACCCCGCCGATATGTCCCGAACCAATTTCGGGACGGACGAGGCACTGCCACGCGACAAGATTCCCTGTCTGGCGAATACGAGGTGCATCCTGCCCCTCATTTCGCGGCTTCGCGGGTGGCCAGAAGGCTATCCAGCGAAGTGAGCTGAGCATTCTAGCGGGCTGCAGGGGTTGTTCGCAACCCCCGCAACCTTGTTCGTCATGCCCGCGAAGCGGCCCCTACGGGACGTTGCTTTGCCATTGCCTGGCACAGCACGGCCCTGGATCCCCGCCTTCGGGGGGATGGCGATCCACTAGCGCGGCTGACGGACCGTCACTTCAGGATCTTGGCCACCACGCCGGCGCCGACCGTGCGGCCGCCCTCGCGGATCGCAAAACGCAGACCCTCGTCCATCGCCACCGGGTTGATCAGCGAGACCTTCATCTTCACGTTGTCGCCAGGCATCACCATCTCGGTGCCTTCCGGCAGCTCCACCGCACCGGTGATGTCCGTGGTCCGGAAGTAGAACTGCGGACGGTAGCCCTTGAAGAACGGCGTGTGACGGCCACCCTCGTCCTTGCTCAGTACGTACACCTCGGCCTCGAAGTCCGTGTGCGGCGAGATCGAACCGGGCTTGCACAGCACCTGGCCGCGCTCCACGTCGTCGCGCTTGGTGCCGCGCAGCAGCAGACCGGCGTTGTCGCCCGCCTGGCCCTGGTCGAGCAGCTTGCGGAACATCTCCACGCCCGTCACCACGGTCTTCTGGGTCGGACGGATGCCCACGATCTCGATCTCGTCGCCCACCTTCACGATCCCGC
>NZ_JAKPBV010000018.1:0-4192 GCF_022662515.1 Lysobacter sp. M15
ATTTGGGTGGCTGGTATTCAAGATCGTCAGGCGCAGGCTATTCTTCCTCCGCCATCGTCATGACGCGGCCTAACAATTCATTCAAGCCGAACCCGCTTCGCGGGTCGGCTTAATTCAGGCGTTAGGCCTCAATGGACAGTTCTCTAGATTTCGAGCATTTCTTGCAAGCAACCCGCAACATCCTCGACGAGGATGGCTTCGCCCAGTACTTGCCCACCATGTACGTTGACAGTGAGATCATTGTCATAGAGGGCATTCCTGATTCCGTCTTGGACACCGACGCACTGAACAACGTTGGCCCAGAGCATGACCTTGGCAAAGTCGGCACATTCTTTGCTGTGCTTGCGGCTGCTGACACTGTTGTGGCGGGTGGCTCGTTGGCTACTGGCTGGCGCTTCGTACAAATCAAGCCAGGCAGCGCAGGGCTTGTTACGTCCCCAATCGAGCGGCCATTGTGGTTCCGGCTTTGAGGCCTAACAATTCATTCAAGCCGAACCCGCTTCGCGGGTCGGCTTAACTCAGGCGTTAGGCGCCAATGAAGCATCGCAGCACAACCAGCAGACTTGGCCTACTCATTGCCATTGCCATGGTTGTGGCCGGGGCATTCTTGGTGGCTCGGCCTATTGATATGGTTGCATCGCACCCGAACATGGTTCCGCGCGGAAACACGTCCTCCCGCTTTGAAACCCCTCGGGAGCATGTGTCTCCCGCAAGATCGAGGTTCTATGGCGCATTCTCAATCGTACTTGGCTTGGCGCTTGGCGCAATCTCACTTTATCGACCGAGAGGCTGACCAAAGTGCATCGCTTGGCGCCTAACAATTCGTTCAAGCCGACGCCGCTTCGTTCCGGCACCAGGCATGGCAGAAAAAGCTTGCCATGCCTGGCACCTGCACTACGCAGCGCGGCTTAACTCAGGCGTTAGGCGCCATAAGCAGCTCCGGATGAATCCAGATCAGTTGCCGCCCCTCTACCGCTATATCCCCGTTTGGACCCGACGTGATGATCGGCTGTTCCTTTATCGCATCGTGGAGATTATTGGAGTCGGGTTCGTAACCCAAAGTCGTGATTACCTCAGCACTGACTCAGATCCAGAGTACATCCGTCAACTTGAGCGGCAGTTCATAGAGTTGCTGTTCGAGCTTCCCCCTGAGCAGCGCATGCAGCCTCAGTCATCTATCCAGGCGGCTATTGCAGACTTCGATACGCAGTTCCAAGATGGCGCCTAACAATTCATTCAAGCCGACGCCGCTTTGTTCCGGCCACAGGCATGGCAAAGAGAGCTTGCCATGCCCGCAGCCTCCACTCCGCAGCGCGGCTTAATTCAGGCGTTAGGTGCCATGTGGCGAATCGAAACACGCTGCGCGAACTGCCGAGAGAGAATGGCGCTCCCTCTCTACTCGTTCATGCCGCTGCAGTTCTTTGGCAAAAAGTCTGTCTTCTACTGCGACCATTGCAACAAACCGAGCATTCTCAACTTACAGTCTCGTGTGGCCGGGTCTCTTACCGTTCTTCTGTTCCTTGTCGCCTCGGTAGCCGTGACTCTCTACATAGACGTTGGTAGCGCAGAGAGGCGGGCGGTGCTCGTACTCGGTGCGCTTGTTGGATTCATCCTGGCATTTCCAGTGAGCAGCCTTATGCCTACACTTGTGGCACCCAAAAATGGCACCTAACAAGTCGTTCAAGCCGACGCCGCTTCGTTCCGGCCACAGGCATGGCACAGAAAGCTTGCCATGCCTGCAGCCTCCACTACGCAGCGCGGCTTAACTCAGGCGTTAGGGGGCAAATGAAGACTTTCTCAGCTCGTCTTGGGTTCGGATCATTCCTCAAGCTGATGGTTATTGGCTGTTTCTGCGGCGCTGTGGTCATGACACCGATCAATGCGTTCCTGTCCGCCATGTCCGGGGAGGGAGCTAGACCTGGCTACTTTTTTCTCTTAGCACCAATTGGTGGTTTACTCGTTGGCACCATCTTTGGCGTTGCGGGCTACCCGGTCTACGCTTGGCTATCACGCAAGTTCCCTAGCCTCACTACATTTAAGGGAGAGCTATCTGATGCGTCGGAGAGCGCGCGAATTGCCCCCTAACAGTTCGTTCAAGCCGACGCCGCTTCGTTCCGGCACCAGGCATGGCAGAGAAAGCTTGCCATGCCTGCAGCCTCCACTACGCGGCCCGGCTTAACTCAGGCGTTAGGCCTCATGACCGAGCAACATGAAGTTGATCTAGAGAAGCGCCTGCTAGCCGCCACGGTCTTCGAGCTCCGCGTGCTGCTTGCCAGCTACCTAGACCCTCAAGACCAAAGCGCTGCTGGGGCCGCCGCCCAACTGGCATACGCGCTCCACAATCAAGCACTATCAGCGCTTTCGGGCCAACCCTTTGATGTTTCCCAAGCTCTGGACAGCCTGGCGCGGCTGGAGCCCCAGCTCGGCAGTGCATATCTGCAACACTTCCGCCGGGTCGTCACCAATGAGGCCTAACAATTCATTCAAGCCGAAGCCGCTTCGCGGCTCGGCTTAATTCAGGCGTTAGGCCCGGAGAGACACATGTCCGCGACTCGACAATGGGTTATCGCGGTGCTCGCCATCCTGGGGGCATTCTTTGTAGCCGGCATTCTCGGGGGCTTTGCTGCCGGCAGGCTTGGCTTCTGGCATCTACCCGGCTCCGGCTTTTGTGCTGCCTTGGCTGTAGTTCTGTCCACTTACTTTGCCGTCCCTAGTCACAAGTTTCTTATGGCGCTTTGTGCATTAGGTGTCGGCGCATTGGCTGCCTGGCCCCTCCTTGAGCCCTCCTCCTACCCCGAGAGCTACGGGGCGCAGGCGTATCAACAAACCCATCTACCGGTGATTTCAACGTACATCGGCGGCGCTATTGGGTTGCTAGTCGCGGGCGTCCTCAGACTCTGGTCCGGGCCTAACAATTCGTTCAAGCCGAGGCCGCTTCGCGGCCCGGCTTAACTCAGGCGTTAGGCCGCATGAGCAACTACATAATTCCCTTGTTCTTCTCCATGTTTGCATTGGCCATCGTTTGGCTTGTGGCAGTCCAACTTTTGTTCCGCTCGTTGGCCAAGAATCATCCGGCCATGTATCAGCGCATCGGGAGCCCGCGTGGCTTTGAACCGCAGGCCACGCCAGCATTGTTTAGCTTTCTTCTCACCCGCAAACCAGAGTCGCTCGGAGACAAGGCAATGCTTGTGCGCGCCAACTTCATGCGCTCCTTGCTCGCCGTCAACATGATCGGCTTTGCCCTACTCGTTTACGGCATCATGTCGGGCCACAATGCGGCCTAACAATTCATTCAAGCCGAACCCGCTTCGCGGGTCGGCTTAATTCAGGCGTTAGGCCCCATGGAAAGAGACACGATCGCTGAGTTAGAGATCGACACAGTCGGCAAGCTCCACGTCGTGCCGTCAACTCAAGCCTTCCCATACATCTACCGTGAGGCCATGGAGGTTCATTGGGATGCGGCTCGCCGATCCCTGTACTCACCCACACCTCGGGAGTGGCCTTACTCGCGCTGGCTCCAACAAATCCTGTCTGCTGCACGAGAGCAAGGCTGTGAGCTCCAGCTTGCGCCCAGCACCAAATGGCTCAACATAGACCCGGGCGTCAAAGCCGAGCTCTTGCAGGTGGTCGGCAATGGGGCCTAACAATTCATTCAAGCCGAAACCGCTTCGCGGTTCGGCTTAATTCAGGCGTTAGGCCGCAGCCATGCCAACACTGTTAGACGACGCAGATGAGATCCGACCTGGCGAGTTCTACGAGGACTGCGCCTTTCACCCATGCCTGTGTACCGGCACGGGCATGGGCATGGTCGAGGGCATCTCGCTTGTGGACGGCTCTTATCCACGGCAATGCGGAGTACCGCAATGCGGCGTGCGAAAGTTGACCGTTGAGGAGGCAATCCAATGGCGTTTCAACGGGCCACCCGACGTTCCGCCAGAGATTGAGATGACTGATGAGCAAAAATACTGGCTGCGGTGACATCTTTAGTTCGGGTCGTTGTCACTTCTGGCAGCGGCCTAACATTTCGTTCAAGCCGAGGCCGCTTCGCGGCCCGGCTTAACTCAGGCGTTAGGCCCCTTGTTGAGCAGAATCGCTACCTTTGTAGATGGCAGACTCATTCGGGGCGCCTTCGTTGCCGTATTGGTTGCCGCATGCATGTTGCTTGGGCCACTGGCGACATTACTGATCGCTG
>NZ_JAKPBV010000019.1:0-2842 GCF_022662515.1 Lysobacter sp. M15
CAGCGATCAGTAATGTCGCCAGTGGCCCAAGCAACATGCATGCGGCAACCAATACGGCAACGAAGGCGCCCCGAATGAGTCTGCCATCTACAAAGGTAGCGATTCTGCTCAACAAGGGGCCTAACGCTGGAATTAAGCCGCGCCGCGAAGCGGCGTCGGCTTGAATGACTTGTTAGAGGGCACGCCCCTAATCCCAGTAAATTGTATAGACGTGGTAACCAGCGAGCGGTTCTGGCGCTGCCGCGTGCTTGCCGTATGGCCAACCGGGACCAATGCCGTCAGACAGGAGCCCCTCGATCCACTGGTCCGCAACCTCTTGGGGCGCGGAAGAGTAGATATGAATGTTCTCTGCAGGTACCCATTGCTCAAATCGATCTGAGTCAGGCCAGTCCTGATGTATGCCGACAAAAACACCGTGCACATCTGGCCTTGCCTCGATCTCTTTTAAGCGGGCATAGATTTCCTGAACTGGGGGGCGGCCGTCGCCCCATTGGTTGGGCGCAATAGATTCTTCGTCGTCGTTTCCAACGAAGTAGTCGTCGATTGAGACGATGGGGAAGTGCTTGCTGTCGATCTCGTGCAGTGCTGCAACTTTTGCGAAAAGAGCCTTGCGAAGATCCATGTCTTGCCCTCTTGTGGGAAGAACGACGAGCAACAGTACGAAGAATGCTGTGAACCTCATTAGTGCCCTCTAACGCCTGAGTTAAGCCGCGCTGCGTAGTGGAGGCTGCAGGCATGGCAAGCTTTCTGTGCCATGCCTGTGGCCGGAACGAAGCGGCGTCGGCTTGAACGAATTGTTAGGCGCCAAGATGCTCGGAAGAACGCTCATGGTTGCCGCTTGATGCATGGGTAGAGAGTTAGCGATAGCCATAGCGCGTCGGGTTGGAAAGGATTGCTTCGGTCGTTTGTGTCGCCTGTATCTCGGTTAGCTTTGCGCGACGGAGCACGGCGACTATCGCGTCATGGTCTCGGCTCGCGACGGCCGAATCCATTGCCTCAAAGAGTTTGAAGTAGGCAAGTCTCTCATTGACTGTCATACCATCAACTAGCTGTTCGGTCGGCATGCTCTATGGCGCCTAACGCCTGAGTTAAGCCGCGCTGCGTAGTGCAGGTGCCAGGCATGGCAAGCTTTCTCTGCCATGCCTGGTGCCGGAACGAAGCGGCGTCGGCTTGAACGAATTGTTAGATTGCACCAGCGACGATACTTGCATGCTAGTCACGGCTGCGCTGAATGGCCCACGCCCAAATCTTTGCAGGATTAATCTCGGGATTCTCGGCACGCACAAGCTCACGAGCCTTATCCAAAGCTTCTCTCTCATCTGACGCGGCTACAGACTTCCAGATCTCATGATTAGAGTCTGCAGGTTCGTCAATAGAGACCGTCATCATCACGCGGTAGGTTTTCATGTGTGCAATCTAACGCCTGAGTTAAGCCGCGCCGCGAAGCGGCGTCGGCTTGGACGAACTGTTAGGCCCTCGGCGACTGAAACGTGCCATTGCAATGCCCGCTGCGACGAATGCACCCAAGGCTACCGGCCAGGTGAGCGAGATGTAAGCCGTGGTCATTGCGATAGCGCCTGGGACAGCCCACAGAGGACTCTCTCCTGCTCCAGATTGGGACAAGACTGCTCCCGCAATCAGAAAGATGCTCGCGCCGAGAACGGGGCCGCCGAGGAAAACCAGGAAAGGAATTGCCACAAGCTCAAACGTGGGCCGTTCAGAGCCAACGGATATGTACCACCCGCCAAGACCGTAGCCAATTGCCGCCGCCGATAGAACCGAGAGCGTCGCGACGCCGAAAGCGAGCGGCAGAGCGGAAATCGACTGAAGGACGCAGTACGCCGAAGCCACAAGCATCGCTGCGGCGTAGACAATTGCCGATCGGACTCGCAATTGGCGGGATGGCTTCATAGAGGGCCTAACGCCTGAATTAAGCCGACCCGCGAAGCGGGTTCGGCTTGAATGAATTGTTAGGTCCCGCCCGGGCTGGACGGAACCCGCTCAAGCTCTGAGGCCAATATATCCGCGAGCCAGATGGTGTGACCATCTGAGCCGACACACTCAACGATGAAGGCAGGTTCTTGGTTTGGCTTGACGGTGTGGACGAGGACCACTGCGCCTAGATCACCGATTTGCGGGCGGCCTTGGCTGGCGCTGAGGTCGATGCGATCCGCAGGAATCTCTGCGATGACGCGTACAACATCGTACTCGGAGATTTTCATGCGGGGCCTAACGCCTGAATTAAGCCGACCCGCGAAGCGGGTTCGGCTTGAATGAATTGTTAGGCCTTGAACCGACGCTCTGCATACAGACCCGGGTAGCAAGCGCGCAAAGTTGCGCGGACGTGATCGGTGGATGGGCGAAATCCTATAGCCATAACCAGCTTTCGGCCACCACGCCAGTACAGTCGCACCTCATTGGCAGTAAAGAGCTGGCGCCGGACCTCAATCTTCTCCATCTCACCGACCGGCCAATCTTGTGAAGATTTACGCCGTGCCTGGGACGACGGGTTGCTGTCCGGAGCGTACGCAGATTGGGCGGCAGTCTGACTGCCCATCCCGCCCATAGCTCCACCTTTCAGTGACAGCCCGATACCAAGTGGCTCAGCCTCGATGTGCTCGGGGTGTAAATGGAGAAGCCAGTTCTTGAAGCCCCAATTTGAGTAGAAGGGCCCTATAACTGGAGCTTGCAGTTGCGACATATCTGCCATGCAAGGCCTAACGCCTGAATTAAGCCGACCCGCGAAGCGGGTTCGGCTTGAATGAATTGTTAGGCCTGCGCCCCGTAATCACTTGGGCGCAGGCTTGAAATCTAACTCAACTCCGAAGCCGGCCATTGCCGC